>NZ_JBHZCS010000026.1:15079-79161 GCF_042755705.1 Nocardia sp. NPDC059154 | reverse complement strand
GGACCATGCGGGTGGGGTTTTTTTTCTCCAAAAGCGGTGCGCTGACGGGGGGGGGGGGGGGTTCGGGCGGGGGGCTTTTGCGGGTGTTGACACGAAAAAACCCGGGCCGGTGCAGGTTACTGTATCTAGCAGTAACACAAAGGAGTGTCCTATGCGGGCAATGCTGCCTCACCGGGCGATTCTCAGCCGGAAGGTCCGTGACCTGGTGCGCGAGCACCGGGCGGACCTGCGCACCCGGACCTACGGCAATGCGGATCTGAATCAGCCGGCCGGTCCCTGCGAGGTCGTCCCGGTCACCGCCTCCGATGGCGCCCGGCTCCGGGTGCACGCCTACGGCCCGGCCGACGGCGATGTGATCGTTCTCGTGCACGGCTGGACCTGCTGCCTCGAATACTGGAACCCCCAGATCAACGCCTTCGCCGGCGAATACCGCGTCATCGCCTACGACGTGCGCGGCCACGGCGAGAGCGACGAGGGCACCGCACCGCTCACCGCCGCCCAGCTCGCGGACGATCTCGCCGATGTCCTGGACGCCGTGCTGAAGCCGGGCCGGCGTGCGGTGCTGGTGGGGCACAGCCTGGGCGGCATGACGATTCAGGCCTGGGCGGGCCGGTATCCGCAGCGGGTGCGGCGGCAGCTGCTCGCGGTGCTGCTCACCAATACCGCGGCCGGCGACCTGATCGCCGAGACCACCGTGGTCCCGTTCTTCAATCGGGGTATCGCCAGGCTGCCGTTCCTGGTCGGCCTGCTCGGGCTGAGCGCCCCGATTCTCTTCCCGCCGATCCTGCCGGTGACGTGGGTGTTCCGACGGCAGATCATGAGTCTGGCCGCGGTCGGCGACGTCGCCGCCTTCGGTCTGAACATCGTGCGCTCGTGCCCGGCGCGGGTGCGCGGCCGGTTCGGGACTCTGCTGTCCTACCTGGATGTCGGGCGCGGGGCGGCCAAGCTGACCGTGCCGACCACCGTCATCGCCGGGTCGGCCGACGATATGACCCCGCCGGTGCACTCGGAGCGGATCGTCGAGATGCTCACCGCGACCGGCAGCCTGGACGGGTACCGGATCCTGCCGACCGGTCACCTGGGGAATGTGGAGGCGTACCGGGAGTTCAATGCCGAACTCGACCGGATCGCGAAGTCTGCGTTCGGAATCCCCGCGCGGGTGGTGGGCGCCTGAGGGGTGGGCTCGCCCACCCCTGAGGTTCCTTAACGAAGACGGCAGTCACAACGAACATAGTTGTAGAGCAAGAAGATATATCCCTGCTTGCTATTGCAAGCACTTTGGTTAGCGCGCTACGGTGGTCTGGAACACAAAGGAGTGCTCATGCTGGTGAAACTGCCAGAGGCCGGTGTCGGCGCCGACGCGCTGACCGCGCCCTTCCGCTCCGGGCTGCGGTCCCGGAATTACCGGACCGCATCGCTCAATACCCCGCGGCCCACCGAGGTCATCCCCGTCACCACGCGTGACGGCGCGAAGCTGCGCGTGCACGCCTACGGTCCGGCCGACGGTGAGGTCATCGTGCTGGCGCACGGCTGGTCCTGCGCCATCGAATACTGGAACCCGCAGATCAACGCCTTCGCCGGCGAATACCGCGTGGTCGCGTTCGATCAGCGCGGCCACGGCGAAAGCGAGAGCGGCACACGCACTTTCAGCGCCCATCAGCTCGCGGACGACCTCTCCGATGTACTCGAGGCGGTGCTGCGTCCGGGCCGGCGGGCGGTGCTGGTCGGGCACAGCATGGGCGGCATGACCATTCAGGCGTGGGCGGACCGCTATCCGCACCAGGTCCAGCATCGGGCGTCGGCAGTGCTGCTGGCCACCACCGCCGCGCGTCAGATTCCCAACCGCGCCACCGTGATTCCGCTGCTCAATGATGTGATCCCGGGCCCGGACTGGCTGGCGCTGGCGCTGTTCGGCACGCCGGTGCCGCTGCCCGGCGGCCCCGCGGTCAACCTGATCGCCAAGCATCGGCTGATGACTCCGGCCGCCACCCGTGACCAGATCCTCTTCGGCACCTCGATCGTCCGTTCCTGCCGCCCGTCGGTGCGCGCGGCCGTGGCCCGGGGCCTGCTCGAACTCGATCTGCACGGTGCCGCAGCGCATTTGACGGTCCCGACCACGGTGATCGCGGGCTCACACGATCGGCTGCTGCCGGAGGTGCATTCGCGCGAGATCGCCGATACCCTCGCCGCCGCCGGACATCTCGACCGGTACACCATTCTGCCCACCGGGCATCTGGTGAACATCGAGGCCGAGAAGGCGTTCAATGTGGAGCTGCACCGCGTGATCCGCCGGTCGCGCCGCGCCCCGGTCGCCGTCGCCGGCTGACCTCGGAGACGACAACGCCCGCCCTGGGAAAACCGGGGCGGGCGTTGGCTTTTCGGGTCCTATTCGAAGACGACGGTGCGGCGGCCGTGCACCAGCACCCGGCCCTCGAGATGCCAGCGCAGGCCGCGGGCCAGCACCACCCGCTCGATATCGCGGCCCTGGCGGACCATGTCGCGCACGGTGTCGGAGTGGTCGATGCGGGTGACGTCCTGCTCGATGATCGGGCCCGCGTCCAGCTCGGCGGTGACGTAGTGGCAGGTCGCGCCGATCAGCTTGACGCCGCGGGCGAAGGCCTGGTGGTAGGGGCGCGCGCCGACGAAGGACGGCAGGAAGCTGTGGTGGATATTGATGGCCTTGCCCGCCCAGTGCTCGCACAGCTCCGACGGCAGCACCTGCATGAACCGGGCCAGCACCACGGCATGCGGGTCGTGCGCGTCGACCAGGTCGCGCACCTGCTCGAAGGCCGGGCCGCGTTCGGCCGGGTCCTTGGGGAAGGGCACGTAGTGGAACTTGATGCCATGCGCCTCGGTCATGCCGGCCAGGTCCGGATGATTGCCGATGACGGCCTCGATGGTGGCGGGCAGCTCGCCGCTGGTGGCCCGGCCGAGCAGGTCGTGCAGGCAGTGGCCGTCCTTGGAGACCAGCAGCACCGCGCGGCGGCGTTCACCGGAGTCGTGCACCTGCCAGTCGGTCTCCGGGCCGAGGTCGGCGGCGACGGCGGTGAAGCGGCTGCGCAGCTCGTCCAGATCGAACGGCACGGTGGCGGCCTCGAGCGCCTGCCGGGTGAAGAACCACCCCGTTTCCAGGTCGGAGTGATAGCCCGCCTCCACGATCGACCCGCCGAAATCGGCGATGAACGAGGTGATGCGGGCGATGATGCCGGGACGATCCGGGCAGCCCAGGGTGAGCACGTAGCGACGGTCGTCCAGGGTGGAACTCATACCGCGCAGTATCCGCCTCCCCGAATCTTCAGCGCGCGGCCGGGTGCCGCCAACGATCATGCACGCGTGCCGGCGGTTGGGTGCCGAACGAATTCTGGGCGTGCCCGACGAGTTACCCCTGTCGGCACGAAATCAGTCGTCGCTCTGGCAATCGATGCATTTCACGAGGTATAGAAGGCGTCGGCGTAGCGGAATTCGCCCTTGATCTCGAGTTCGTAGGCGGTGAGCGGGCGGACCTGGAAGTGGGTGGCCCACTCCGCCTGGTCGGGGACGATGCCCAGCCGGCTGCCCGGGACGAAGCCGAAACGCGGGTAGTACTCGAGGCTGCCGAGCAGGCCCACCAGTGGTTCGTCGAGAGCGTCGGCGGCGCCGAGGGCCGCGTGCATGAGCGCCGAGCCGATGCCCTTGCCCTGGTGGTCGGCGTGGACGCCGATCGGGCCCAGCGCCAGCACCGGGAACGGGCCGATGCCGGCCCGGGTGAGGCAGACGTGCCCGACGATCCGATCGTGGAACTCCGCCACCAGCGACAGGGTCGGGATCCAGGCGGATCCGTCGTCGCGGAGGAGATGGACCAGACCGACTTCGACGGGGTCGCCGATCGGCTCGGAAGAGGGGGTATCACCGTCGGCATCCGCGGAGCGGTCGAAGGCGCTGCGGTGCACCGCGTCGATCGCGTTGGCATCGCCGGTACGTTCACGACGGATCAGCACGCCTACAAGTCTGCGCGACAACGGTGGCGGCCCGCAACGAAATTCGCCGGGCGTGTGCCAAACTCGGTGCTCATGGCACAGATTTCCCGTCGTGACGTGGCGGCGATGATCGATCACACCCTGCTGTCGCCCGATGCCACACCCGCCGAGGTGGCTGCGCTGGTGGACGAAGCGCGCGAACTGGGCGTGTTCGCGATCTGCGTGTCGCCGTCCATGCTGCCGGTGCGGGCGCCGGGTCTGGTGGTGGCCACGGTCGCGGGTTTCCCTTCCGGCAAACATCATTCGCTGGTGAAGGGGGCCGAGGCGCGGCTGGCGGTGGACCAGGGCGCGGCCGAGGTGGACATGGTGATCGACGTCGGCGCGGCGCGGGCCGGCGATTACAACGCGGTGCTGGCGGACATCGTCACGGTGCGTGAGGCGATCGGGGATCGGGCGCTGCTCAAGGTGATCATCGAATCCGCCGCGCTCACCGACGACGCCATTGCCGAGGTGTGCCGGACCGCAGAGCGGGCGGGCGCGGATTTCGTGAAGACCTCCACCGGATTCCATCCCGCGGGCGGTGCGAGCGCGCATGCCGTGCGGCTGATGGCGGAGACCGTCGGCGGGCGGCTCGGGGTGAAGGCGAGCGGCGGTATCCGGAGCGCGGCGCAGGCGGCGGAACTGATCGCCGCCGGCGCCACGCGGCTGGGACTGTCGCGGTCTCGTGAAGTGCTGGAAGGGTTTCCGGACTAGCAGTCGATCGGTTGCTGCTGCTGGTTCGGATCCGCCTTCAGCTCGGTGTGCCCGCCCTGCAGCGCGACGTGCAGGCCGTCCTTGGTGACCTCGACCTTGGTGGGCTGCAGGCCCAGCGGGTAGCTCTGCAGGCTCTGCGTCATGAGATCCACGATGCCCGAGACCAGATCGGTGGGCAGGCCGAAGCCGAGCAATGAGGCCTGCAGGGTGTCGACCTCGATCTTGTCGCCGACAATCTTTGGCTTGACCTGCAATTGGGCCAGGCCGCCCAGCACCGCGAAGCTCAGCGTGCCGGAGCCGGGATCGGTGGTCGTGCCGGAGACCAGGCCGCCCAGCGTCTTCGTGATGCCGTCGGTGCTCCAGGTGACATCGGCGGTGGAGCTGTCGACGGTGGCCTGCTTGCCGCCATCGGACATTTCGAGGTTTTTGAAGGTGGCGTGCACGACCATGCCCTGCGCCGGGCCGAACTTGGAGTCGTCGCTGTTCACCGTCACCGAGTCGACCTTGTGGTCGAACATGGTGAGCAGCAGCGGTTTCCAGCCGAACGACACATCGATCTTGGAGCCCATCTGCGCCTGGAACTGCGAGCTGATGCACTTCTCGACCTTGTTGCGGGCGTAGGCCTCACCGCCCGCCAGGCCGCCCGCCACCAGCAGTGTCGACACCAGGCCCACGATGAGCAGGGTCCGCTTGCGATTTCGTCGCTTGCCGGACGAGCCGCCCTGCCCGCCACCGCCATTCATCGGGGGTGGCGGCGTGCCGGGCGGCAGTTGCGTACCGCCGGGCTGCGGAATCGAACCGGAGGTGTCGGTGCCGGCCGGCAGCACCGTGGTCGGCGCGGTACCGGTCGAGTGGCCCGGACCGGCGGTGGCGCCGGGAGCGTAGGCCGCCTCGCCCGGGTGGAGGGCCTGGGTGGGCTGGGCGGTGGGGTCGTTCCACCAGTCGGTGGTGGCGCCCTGGCCGTTGAGCACCTCGGTGGGCGAGTTGTGCTCCGCACCCAGGACTTCGGTGGGCGTGCTGTCCGGCTTGCCGAATTCGACCGCCTGCGCGGCAGGGTTGTCCGGCTGCGCGACGGTGGCGTCGCGCTTGATCGCGTCGTCCGAGGTGGGTTCCGAATTCATGGAGGCGATTCTTCCCGAGCTTTCTGAGTGAGCTCTGTGCATCCTGTGAGGTGTCGGCTCACGGGCGTGGATTGTGACATAACGCACATGGGTGCCGCTTATCCTGAATGTCATGGCTGGGAACGCGGCACCGGAGCCCGATCCGGAGTACGGATGGCACGCGTTGCGGGAGCAGGCCGCGCGGCACGCGGGGTATTTCACCACCCGTCAGGTGCTGCGCACCGGATGTGAGGTCCGGATTCGCGACGGGTTGCGGGACGGCAGCATCCTGCGTTCGGGGGTCGGGTTGCTGCGGATGGCCGACTGGCCGGACGGGCCGCTCGACGAGTACGCCATGTGGTCGGCCTGGTTCGACGGGGCCGCGGCGGTCTCGCACCACAGCGCCGCCGAACTGCACGGGCTGGGACGGTTGCGGCCGCGGTTCGTGCACCTGTCGGCGCGGGTCGGGCGGTTCCCGCTGTCGCCGCGGCTGGTGGTGCTGCGGCGCAGCTTCGCCCGCAAGGATGTGGAGTCGGCGGGGGCCTTCCTGGTGACCACGCCGCTGCGGACCGTGCTGGATCTGGCCGAGGCCGGGATCGGGCAGGCCGCGCTGGACGAGGTGGTGGCCGACGCGGTCGCCATCCACCGCTGCGCCCGCGCCGAAATTCGTTCCGCCAGTACCGCTCTGGATCCGCCCACGGCGGCCCGGCTGCACCGGGCCCTGACCCGCGCCCAGGAGGACCCGCGTTAGGGGCCTCCCGGGGTTTTCGCGGTGTGGTCGTCGAGTTTTGCGGCGGCTCATTTCATGGCAGGGTGACTGTTCATGGGGACGGTCGGTGCTGACGTGTGGGATCTGGTGTTTCCGCCGGGCCCGCCCGAGCGGATCGCGGACATGTTCTCGGCGGCCGTGGTCGCCGACGCGATCCGGCCCTACGACGCCGATCTGGCGCAGTCGGTGGAGACCTGCCGGGACTGGCGGCGCGGCTACCACCGGGTTTTCCGGGGCATGACGGCGCTCGCCATCGGCGCGCCGGAGGTTTCGATCGGCATGGCCGAGGTGGGGCTGGGCGCGGTGCGGCACATGCTGCGGTTCACGGTCGGGCGCACGGTGGCGGCGCTGGATACCGTCGATGTGGACGCCGAGGCCGGCGGGACGGTCCTGGAGACCGCCGAGGTCCCGGGCGAGGCCCCCGCGGTGAAACGCCTCGAGGTGCCGTGGCGCGGGCTGCTGCTGGCCGAGGACGCGCTGCGGTTGCGACTGGCCGAGTGGCAGACCCGCGGGATTCTGGAAGCCGACTTCGTGGCGGCGATCGAGCGGGTCGTCGATCATCCGGAATGGTTGCGGCTGCCCGGCTTCCGGGTGACCGTGACCGGTGCGGACGCCGAGCTCGGACCGCTGCGGCCGCTGCTGGGGTGGGGCGCGGACGTGCTCGCGGTGGATCGGCCGGGCCGGGCGCGATGGGAGCGGTTGCGGGCGGTCGCGAAGGCCGGGGCGGGGGTCATGCGGTTCCCGGTCGCGGACGGCGAACCCGGCGTGGACATCTCCCGGAGTTTTCCCGCTTTGGCCAGGTGGATCACCGCGCACAGTGACGTCCGGCCGGTGCTCGGGTTGTATGCCGGGCTGCCCGGGGCGGCCGGTGTCCGGCTCGCCGCCGCGTCCGACGTGCTCGCCGAAACCCTGCTGCGGCATCATTCCGATGCCGCTCTCGCGCTGCTCGGCTCGCCGACCGACACCTACGCCGTGCCCGCCTCCGTGGTGGCGGCGGCCCGGGATCGCTTGGCGGAGCGCGGTATCCGTGGCAGCGCCCAGGATCTCCTGCATCGCGTGGCCCCGCACTCGCTCTATCGCCTCAACTACACGCGCCCGATCTTCGACTCCGAGGGCGGGGCCTGGGGTCTGTTCGACAATCTGCCCGCCCTGGCCGGACCGGATTACGCCCTGGCCCAACGTCTTCCGCGCTGGCGAGCCGTCCTGGCCCGGGCGGCGGGGCACACCGTGTCCTTCACGGTCGCCCCGCCCGCCTGGACCCGCGGCGTCGCCCGCGAATACCCCTGGCGCACTGCGGCATACCGTGCCGCCTCCCGTTTCGGCATCGAGGTCTTCGACCCCGCCACCGCCCGCACCCTGCTCGCCGCCAAACTGGTGGCGGATCTGTTCGCGGACGACGAACCCCGAAATGCCAACCCGGAGGCCCTCTTCGCCGCCGGCGCGGCCCACGGGGGCCTCTGGCGGCAGCCCTTCGCCCCGCGCTCGTTGCTGGCCCCGGCCGCGATCTCCGGCACGATCCAGGAGCTGCGCCACAGGCTCCCATGATCCGCGTGCGGTCGGCGTACCCGCTCAGGGCAGGGGTGCGACGGCGGACCAGGGGACGGTGAGCAGGTTGTCGCGCAGGCGGCGGCGGTAGGGGCGGAGCGGAAAACCCTGCTCGCGCAGGAGGTTCGAGGCGTGCCGCCAGCGGACCCGGGGGCCGTAGGGGGCCAGGGGCGCGGCGACGGCCCAGGCGCGGTCGGCGGCGGTGAGCAGGGTGTGGATGGGTTCGCCGGGGACATTGCGGTGGATGAGGGCCTTGGGGAGGCGTTCGGCGATGTCGGAGGGGGTGCCGACGGTGAAGGGGTCCCAGGCGAGGGTCAGGGAGAGGGGTGCGGTGCGGTCGAGGAGGATCCAGGCGCAGCGGCGGCCCAGTTCATCGCAGGTGCCGTCGAGGAGGAGGCCGTCCGGAGCCAGACCGGACTGGATGGTCGACCAGGCTTCGGGGACAGCGGATTCCGGGTACTGGCGCAGCACATTGAAGGCCCGCACCAGGCTCGGACGCAGGCCCGCGAGTTCGAAACCGCCGCGCGCGAACACCACCCCGTCCCGGCCGGGAACCACGCGCTCCGGATCGATCTCCAGGCCGACCACCCGCAGGTCCGACCGGACGGTCCGCAGCCGGGCCGCCATCTCCAGGGTGGTGACGGGGCTGGCGCCGTATCCGAGATCCACCACGAGCGGCTCCGCGGCATCCAGCAATCGTCCGGCGACAAAGGAGTCGTGCGCCATCCAGCGATCGCCGCGGCGCAGCCGGTTGATGCCGGTGGTGCCGCGGGTGATCGTGCCGATCGGCTTGGCTACCCGACGGGGTGCTGCTGATCCAGCCAAACCTTCGTCACCTCGGCTTCGGCGCGGAACAGGTCCACCAGGTTGACCAGCATGAGCTGTTCGAGCCTGCGCCCGAAGAACGGAAGGTGGACCTGGGCCCGCGAGGAGGTGCGCAGCGTGCAACCGGTCTCGGTGGGAAACAAACGCATGGTGCCGCCGAGAGTGCCTGGGCTGTTGGGGATTTCGGCGGTGTACTCGCCGGTCACCTCGGGTCCGTAGGGGCCGTAGGTTTCCCGGCGGGTGATCACCATGTCCCTGTGCACCACCATCTGCACCATCTCGGGCAGGGTGTCGCGGGGTAGCACGTGCCGCAGTTCGATCGTGATGCCGTGCTCCCCGGAGTCGAGACTGACGATGTCGTTCGGGGAATGCTTGCGCAGTTCCTCGATGCGGGCATCCCAGTGCTCGCGGTTCATCATCGCGGCGTACACCTCTTGCGTGGTGTGCAGCGGATACCGCGCGGAGTAGTCGAGTCGGCGTGCCACGATCGCTCAGGTTACTGCCGGGCGACCCCGGTCAGTGCGACCTTGGGGCGGGTTGCCGGCGGTGAACCGGGGTGCTCAATGCGAACTCAGCCATGTGTCGGTGAACTCGGCCTCGCGCTCCAGCAGCTCGGTGAGGTGCTGCTGGATGGCGGCCTCGATCTTCTTGCCGAACAGCGGGATCTTCACGTCGATGGAGCCGTCCACCACGAAGGTGGAGCCGGAGCCGTTGTCGGTGACGGTCAGGGTGCCGTTCACGGTGGCGGGCGCGCCGTCCACGCGGGCCTCGACGGTGCCGCCGCTGCCGTGCCAGGTCTCGGTGCGCGGAATGGTCAGGCCGTCGGGCTTGATCGCGGTGATCTGCGCGGGCAGCTCTTCGGCCGGAATCGTCTGCACCATGTCGACGCGCACCTGGTCACCGGTGATGACGAGGTTCTCGATGCGGGCATTGGGGCCGCCGACCGCCTCGATGCGGTCCTTCCAGTACTGCTCGTCGGCGAACGCCGCGCGCACCGCGGCCATGGGATGTGTCGAGTGCGCAGTGAAGGCCAGAGGTGTCGCCATGGTCGGACAGGCTACCGTCTGTGCCTGTGCGTACTTCTCGGGTGGTGTCGTTCGACGACCTGCGGGACCGGCTGACGGCGACCGGTGCGCGGCTGCGTGCCGCGGTCCCGTTGGCGGAGCTGACGACCCTGCGGGTCGGCGGTCCGGCCACGGTCGCCGACTGCGCGACCACCGACGCCCTGGTGGCGACCGTGCGCGAACTGGACGCGGCCGGAATTCCGGTGCTGCTCATCGCGGGTGGCTCCAACCTGCTCATCGGCGATGACGGGTTCGACGGGGTTGTGGTGCGGATCGCGACCGAGGACGTCGAGATCACCGGTGACACGGTGACCGCCGAGGCGGGCGCGAACTGGGACGCGGTGGTGGCCGCGACCGTGGCAGCCGGTTTGGGCGGTCTCGAATGCCTGTCCGGAATTCCCGGTTCGGCCGGTGCCACACCGGTCCAGAATGTCGGCGCCTACGGTGTCGAGGTGGCGAGTTTGCTGCGCCGGGTGCGGTTGCTGGACCGCGCGACCGGCGAGATTCGCTGGGCCGGGCCGGAGGAGCTCGGATTCGGTTATCGCACTTCGGTTCTCAAGCACAGTGCCGCCGCCGTGGTGCTGGCGGTCGAATTTGCCCTGCGTGCTGACGGTTCCAGCGCGCCGCTCGCCTACCGCGAACTGGCCAACGCGCTCGGTGCGACCGAAGGCGAGTCCCGGCCCGCGGCGGAGGTGCGCGCCTCGGTGCTGCGTTTGCGGGCGGGTAAGGGCATGGTGCTGGATCCGGCCGATCACGACACCTGGAGTGCGGGTTCGTTTTTCACCAATCCCGTGATTCCGGACGCACAGGTGGCCACGGTGCGCGCGGCGATCGCGTCACATCTGGGGGCGGACGTGGCCGTGCCCACCTATCCCGCGGACGGCGGGGTAAAGTTCTCGGCGGGCTGGCTCATCGAGCGCGCCGGCTTCGCCAAGGGCTTTCCGGGCGACGGGTCTCCAGCGCGGTTGTCGACCAAACACACGCTGGCGCTGACCAATCGGGGCGCGGCTACCGCGACCGATCTGGTGACCCTCGCCCGCACGGTTCGCGAGGGGGTTGCTGAGCGCTTCGGCATTCATCTGGATCCGGAACCTGTGACCGTGGGAGTCAGCCTGTAGCGAGTGGCTTTCGCCACCAATTCAGCGTCCGGAATACACGGTTTGCGGGGGTAGGGTCGAGCAAGTGAGTAAACGAGGACTGACCCGTCGGGCGGCCATACGGGCCGCTCTGGTGGGGTCGACGGCAGTGATCGCGGCGGCGTGTTCGTCGTCGAACAAGGGTGGTGGCGGCCCTGCGCCGGCCGCTCCGGTCGCGTCCGTCAAGCTGGAGCCGGGTGGCGGCACCGACAATGTCAACCCGACCACCGCGGTGTCGGCGACGGTCAGCAATGGCCGCATCGATCAGCTGGCGCTGACCAATTCCAATGGCAAGCAGGTAACCGGTACCTTCGATGCCACTCACAGCAAATTCACGGTGAACGAACCGCTCGGCTACGGCGCCACCTACACCTGGTCCGGCACCGCCATCGGCACCGACAACAAGCCGGTGGCCATCGACGGCAAGTTCACCACCATCAGCCCCAAGAACACCGCGCCCGCCACCATCAATATCGGTGACGGCCAGGAGGTCGGCATCGCGGCGCCGATCATGCTCCAGTTCAAGGGGCACGTCGAGAACAAGGCCGCGGTCGAGAAGGCGCTCGTCGTCACCGCCACCCCGGCCACCGAGGGCTCGTGGGCGTGGCTGCAGGACGAAAACGGCGGCTCCCGGGTGCACTGGCGGCCCCGCGAGTACTGGCAGCCGGGCACCACCGTGCACGTCGGCGCCAAGCTGTACGGCCTGGACATGGGCAGCGGGCTGTTCGGCGACTCCGACCTGACCTCCGACTTCCGCATCGGCCGCGCCCAGATCGTGAAGGCCGCCGCCCCCACCCACCGCGTCCAGGTGGTGCGCGACGGGCAGACCGTCTTCGACTTCGCCTGCAGCTACGGCGAAGGCAACCAGGACCGCAATGTCACCCGCTCCGGCATCCACGTGGTGACCGAGAAGTACGAGGACTTCATGATGTCCAACCCGCCGTTCTACACGAACGTGCGGGAACGCTGGGCCGTGCGCATCTCCAACAATGGCGAGTTCATTCACGCCAATCCGGAATCGGTGTCCGCCCAGGGCAATTCGAACGTCACCAACGGCTGCATCAACCTCAACCCGACCGACGCCCAGGCCTACTTCCCGACCGCCCTCTACGGCGACCCGGTCGAGGTCACCGGTACCCGTATCCAGCTCTCCGCGGCGGACGGCGACATCTACGACTGGACCATCGACTGGGAGACCTGGAAGGGCCTCTCGGCGCTGCAGGGCGAGCCGAAGAACCAGATCTCGGCCACCCCGCTCCCGCCCCAGCCCGTCGGCGGCCGCTGAAAACCCTTCCGCGACATGCGCGCCCTGAGTCCCTCGGAGCGGTGGTTCTGGATCATCGACCGGATCTCGCCGTCGAATTGCACTGGGCGCGTGCGGGTTCACGGGCGGGTTTCGGCGCGGCGGCTGGAGGAGGCGGCCGCTGCTCTGGTGGCGGAGTATCCGCTCCTGCGGGTAGGGGTAGTGGACGAGGCGGGCCGGGATCCGTGGTTCCGGGAGTTGGCTGAGCCGGGAATTCCGTTGCGGCGCATGGAGTCGCACGATTCCGAGGCGTGGGTGCGGGAAATCGATGCCGAGATGGCTGATCCCTTCGATACCGCGAAGGGGTTGGCGCGCATTGTCGATATCGCGGTCGGGGCGGGGACGGCGGACGAGTTCCATGACGTCGTGCTCACGATCTCGCACCTCATCGTGGACGGCCGGTCGCTGATGGCGTTGCTGCAGAAGCTGATCGGGCATGCGGCGGGGGCGAGTGCCGGGGTGGCAGCGCGTGCGGAGGTTCCGGCCGCGGATGATCTGATTCCCGCTGGGGCGCGGGGGTGGTGGCGGTGGGCGTATACGACGCTGTTCGATCAGGTGGCGGCGCTCGGGCAGCGGCCGCAGCGCGTGGCCGGTGCGCGGGCGGCGCTACCGGAGCGGCGAACCAGGGTCGTGCACCGGGTGCTCGATCGGGAAGCGCTGGCGGCGTTGGTAACCGACTGCCGGCGCGCCGGAGTCACCGTGCACGGGGCGCTGGCCGCCGCGGCGGCGTCCGCGGTCGGCGCCTGGAATTCCGGGGGGAGCGGAATCGCCGGGATCGCGTCGCCCGTGGATTTCCGGGAATTGCTCTCCCCGCGTCCGGCCGACGATGAGCTGGGGATCTATGCGCCGGTGCTGGTCGGATTCGTGCCGTTCGGAGTTCCGCTATGGACCGCGGCCCGGTCGGTGAAGCGGCAACTCGAGCGCGGGGTGCGGCAGCGGCGGCATCTGGCGACGGTGGCAGGCATGCGATTCGGGACGCCGCGGGCGCTGGAATCCGGCCGGCGCCTGGCGGACCTGGTGGATCGGCGGGCGCCGTGGAATGTGTCGGTCACCAATCTGGGGCGGGTCGAATTGCCGGAAACGGCCGGGGCATGGCGGCTTTCGGGACTGATGCTGGCCGCGTCGAATTCCTGTGTGAGCGTCCTGACGGTGGCGGTCGCGACCGCGCACGGGGAAATGCGCCTCGGGTTCTGCTACGCGGAACCGGTCCTGTCCGAGCGGCGGGCGGCGGAGTTCGCGGACGCGATGCTGACCGCGCTGCGCGAGCGCCCGGATCCCTCAGCCGAGCCGCTGCGCCAGCCGGGCGCGTAGCGCGGCCCGGTCGGGCTTGCTGGTGCGCCCGCCGACGGGGATCTCCGCGACCAGCACGATGTCGTCCGGCAGCGCGGAAACATCGATCAGGGACGGTAATTCGCGGCGTAGCCGGTCCTCGATATCGGAGGCGTCCGGGTCCGGCACCACGGCCAGCACGATGCGCTCGTCGCCGATCTCGTCGGGAATGCCGACCATGATGGCCTGCCGTACGCCCTCGACGCCCGCGATGGCCGGTTCGTACAGGCCCGGATAGATATTGGTCTTGCCGCGGATCATCATGTCCTTCTTGCGGCCCATGAGCACCAGGGTGCCGCCCTCGAACCGGGCGAGGTCGCCGGTGGCGATCTCCTTCAGCGGTGGTTCCCCGAGGTAGCCGCGGCACAGATTGGGCCCGGACAGGATGAGCTCCCCGTCGTCGGCCAGACGCGCGTCCACGCCCTCGACCGGCGGGCCGAGCGGGTCACCGGATCCCTCGAAGGCCAGCTTGTCCGTGCCGGAGGTGATGGCCACCGGCAGGATCTCGGTCATGCCGTAGACGGCCAGCAATTCGGTGTCCGGGAGGGCGGCGCGGGCGCGGCGCAGCAGCGCGGTGGTGACCGGCGCGCCGCCCAGCGAGACCTCCTCCAGGTGCACCGGCGCGACCAGTCGCCCGGCCTCGATGGCGTCCAGCACCACCGCCAGGTCGGCGGGGGTGAAGAAGGCGTGCGTCGCCGTGCCGAGGGTGCGCGCGAAGCCGATCGGGTCGATGTGGGTGCCGAAGCGCGGGTACCGCGGCATGGACCAGCGCGCGCCCTCCAGCACCGCGGGCAGCCCCATCATCAGCTGTTCGGTGTGCAGGTGCGAACCGGGCATGAGGCTGGTGCAGCCCGCCATGGCCGCCAGGCCCGCGCCCAGCGAACCACGGGTGTGCACAACGGCTTTCGGGTCGGCGGTGGTGCCGGAGGTGAAGACGATGAGCGCCTCGGCGTCGGGGTCCTCGACGGGCGCGTCGAAGGTCGATGTGGCCGCGGGACCCTGCCAACCGGGCTCGGAACCCACCAGCTGCCGCAGCGGGAGGGCCCCGCGCGGCGTGCCCGGTAGCCACGGCCCGCAGCGGATGTGCCGCACCGGCAGCTGCCCGAACTCCGGCAGCGACAGGCCGAGCCGGCGGCCGAACCCGCGCAGCGGCCCGCTCAGCAGGTACAGCAGCGATTCCGTCGCGGCCCAGCTCGGCTGCACCAATTCGATGCGGCGCGCGAACAATTCGGGCCCGACGCCCGGGTCCACGAACACGATGGTGCCACCCGCCGCGATGGTCCCGAACACCATGACCACGGCGTCCACGCAGGGCCGGATGGAGAACAGCATGCGGTCGCCGGGGCGGAAGCCCTTGCCGTGCAGGCGTTTCACGACCAGCCGGACGCGGGCGTCGAGTTGGGCGAAGCTGAGCGGTGGTTCGCCGATCATGCCCAGCGCGGGCGCGTCGGGGGTGCGCAGCACCTGCTCGCGGAGCAGCGCGGTGAAATCCTCACCCGCCAAGGGGTATCCAGCGTTCACCGGATGTCCACCAGCTCCGGTTTGTAGCGGTGGTCGGCGTACCAGGCGAGAGTTTTGCGCACACCCCAGGCTCGCACGCGCCGGTTGGAGCCGTACACCCGCACGTCCCGGCGCAGCCCGTAGTCGGTGGTGAGCGTGCGCACGGCGTTCACCAGTGCCCGATCCTCGTGCAGCTCCTCGATGGCGGTGCGCGGGAATCCGCCCGCGGCCTCGTACAGTTCGGCGGTGATGGCCATATTGCAGCCGGGCGTCATGACATACGGGCCCAGGTAGCGCGGATCGCGGTTGCCGGGCCGGAATTTCCCGAACAGGGAGGCCACCTCCAGCGCGACCAGGATGATGGTGCGATCACGCAGCCGCACGCCCTCGTCGGTGCGCGGGATCAGCTGCCCGCTGATCAGCCGCAGCCCCGAGTCGAAGGCGGCCCGGATGCGCGCGGTCCAGTCGGGGGCGGGCAGGCAGTCGGCGTCGGTGCGGGCCAGCCGGGTCGCACCGGCCGCGATGGCGTGCCGCATGCCGGTGTCGGCGGCCGCGCCGGTGCCCTTGCGCAGCTCGGTGATCACCTCGACGCGCAGGTCCGGATGGGTGTCCGCGAAATCGCGCACCACCTTGACGGTGGCGTCGGTGGAGTTGTTGTCCACCACCAGCAGCGTGAAGTCCCGGTCCCGCTGCCCGGCCAGGGCGGACAGCGTGCCGGCGATGCCGTGCTCCTCGTTGTAGGCGGGCACGATCACCCACAGTTCGTTCATGGCCCCTCCCGGCGGATTCCTCGCCCCGGCTTACGGTTTCGGCAGGCGGTAGGCGATGGCCGCGGCCGACGGCCCGGCCCCGGCGGCCACGAACAAGGCTACGTCGGCCCGATCGAGCTTGCCGCTGTCGCGGGCCGCCAGATACGCCACCGGGAGTGCCGAGGTGTGCGCGTCGAAGCGCGGGGAGGCGGAGCCCTCGGTATCGTCGGCGCTGACCGCCTCCGGCGCGATGCCCAGGCGCTCGGCCAGCAGTGCGGGGAATCCGGCGGTGGGCCGCCCGCAGATGAGCACCGTCCGCGCGGGGGGAGCGTCGGCCACGTCGAGCGCCTCCGACGCTGCCGAAACCGCGTGGTGCAGTAGCTCTTCCACATCGCCGGTGCGGTTCACGGTGATCGAGGACCGGCCGGTCGAGCCCATCTCCGACAGCCGCACGAAGCCCTCTGCAGCGGGCCGCCCGTCGGTGGCGCTGATGTGCAGCGCCCCGAATCCGGCTGTGCCCGGCCGCTTTTCCAGCAGCATGGCCGCGCCCACCGGCTTGATCGGGAAGCCCGGCTGCGGTTCGGGGGATTTCGACGGATGCGCGTCACCGGAGACCAGCAGCACCCGGTGCACGGTCGGGGCCTCCAGCAGCGCCTGACTGACCTGGATGGCATTGAGCATGCCGCAGGCACCGTTCATCAGGTCGAAGGACAGGCACGGCACATCGCCGCTGCGATACTCCAGCCCGATGCCGGCCTGCTGCTGAATCAGCGCGGACATGGCCGGTTCCACCATGTTCGAGTCGCGATAGACGCCGGTATTGATCAGCGCGTCGATCTGCTCCGGTGTGGCGCCGGCCTCCGCGATGGCCCGGCGCGCCGCGGCCGCCGCCTGCTCGATGGAGCTGCCGCCACCGATTTCGGTGGTTACGGAAGAAATGACGATTCCCATGCTGCATCACACCCGAAGGTCGCCGAGCGTCACCGACAGAAACCCGGCCACGACGCCGGAAGCCGCGGGCACCATCAGTACTTTCGCCCCGGACGCTATCCGCTGTTGTTTGAGCGCGTCGTGTAATACCACGAAATGCGAGGTGGATGCGGTATTGCCATAGCGGTCCAGGACCATGAGCGCGGGCGGCACCGGGGCGTCGAATTCGCGTTCGGCGATCTTCGATACCAATTCCACCGCGGGTGCGCTGAATTGATGATGGATCACGTGGTCGTAGCCTTCCGCCGCGAAACTGCTGTCGTTCTCGCGCAGGAAATCCCGCTGCCGGGTGGTCCACAGCAGATAGCGGGATTCATTGTGCATCGCCCGGTTGTCGGTGTACAGCGCGATGCCGGAACTGCGATCGCTGGGCATGCCCAGGCACAACTGTGCGAAACCGGCGCTGGTATTGAGTTCGATGTAGTCGATGCCCTCGTCGGCGCTGCCCTCGCTGTCCAGAATGACGGCGGCCGCACCGTCGCCGACGGTCAGCGAGGCGAACTGCGGATCGTATTTCTCGGACATCTCACGCACGGCGGTGTCGGAGATGGGCGTGATGTACTCCCCGGAAACCACCAGCCCGCGTTTCACCATGCCCGCACGAATCATGCGATCCAGCACGAGAACTCCGCTCATCATGCCCGCGCAGGCATTGGAGACATCGAAGTGGATGGCCCCGGTCGCGCCGAGTTCATTGCGGATCATGAGTGCGAAGGACGGCTCCACACAGAATTCGCCGTCGCGAATGCGGGTGATGGAGCAGGAGATGACGATATCCAGATCGGCAGCGTCATAGGACGAATTGGCCAGTGCGGTCCGCGCCGCCGCCAGCGCGACGCTCAGGGAATCCTCGTTCTCGGCGCAGCGGCGGCGGTGCCGCACGCCGCTGATGCGCTCCAGGTCGATGGGGGAGTCGATGGCCAGCTGGGCCAGCAATTCCGCGGTCGATATCTCGGTGTCGGGCAGGTAGGACCCGACCGCCTCGATTCGTGATCTCACCATGTTCACTCCAAGCAGCCCTCGGTTGCGGGCGACGCTAGCAGTGCCGGTATTTCGGTTTTGAAAAATCTATGATTCAGATCATGTGAGGTGAACTACATTGCGGCACAACACCATTTGACCTACCCCTGCGGAGGCGACTTCACGAGCGGCGGGCGAAACGTCCCGCCTCGGCCTGATCGCGCGGCTTGACGACAATGGTGTCCAGATCAACGTGCGGCGGGCGCGAGGCCACGAAGCCTACGATCTCCGCGATGTCCTGCGCGACCAGCGGATCGATGCCCTGGTACACACTCGCCGCGCGCTCGGCGTCGCCACCGAAACGCACCAGGGAGAATTCGGTCTCCACCGCGCCCGGCGCGATCTCGGTCAGCCGCACCGGCTGACCCAGCAGCTCGCCCCGCAGCGTCCGGTGCAACACCGCCTGCGCGTGCTTCGCCGAGGTGTAGCCGGAGCCGTTGTCGTAGGTGGAGAACGCGGCCACCGAGGTGATGGTGACGATCAGGCCGTCACCGGAGGCGATCAGCTTGGGCAGCAACGACTTCGTGAGCCGCAGCGTGCCCAGCACATTGGTCTCCCACATCCAGCGCCAGTCGTCCAGATCCGCCTCCAGCACCGGGGCCAGGCCCTTCGCGCCGCCGGCATTGTTGACCAGCACATCGCAGCGCTCGACGGCCTCGGTGAAGGCGCGCACCGACTCCTCGTCGGTCACGTCCAGCGGCAGCGCGGTCCCGCCGATCTCCGCGGCCAGCTGCTCCAGCCGATCGACCCGGCGGGCGCCGACGTACACGTGGTACCCCTGCTTGGCGAGTTCGCGGGCGGTTGCCTCGCCGATACCCGAACTGGCTCCGGTCACCACAGCGGTACGAGTGCTCATGTCCCTGAGCTTAGGCAGGGCGTGTCGCCGGTGCGTCGCGGGTGGTTAGCCTCACTCCTATGGCGATTCGGGAAGTAGCAAGCGCGGACGGCACGACCATTGTTTACCGGGTGACCGGTCCGGAGGGGGCCCGGCCGCTCGTTCTCCTGCACGGCTGGTCCGGAAACCTGCGCTGCTGGGGGCAGGCCGCCGACCTGCTCGCCGAGCAATTCCGGGTGATCGCCGTCGACCTGCGCGGCCACGGCTACTCCGACGCCCCCGAGGCCGGATACGACGACCCGAAGAACTGGGCAGCCGATATCGCCGCGGTGCTCGCCGCCGAGGACATCTCCTCCGGCGCGATCCTGCTGGGCTGGTCGTACGGCGGCATCGTGCTGTCCGACTACCTGACCGCCTACGGGACCGGCGCGATCGCGGGCGTCGTCTACACCGGTTCACAGGCCAATATCGGCCGCGGGGTCCAGGGCGCGGAGACCGGTCCGGGCATGAGCAAGGCCATCCCCGACGTCTTCGACGAGAGCGCGGGCAAGGCCATGCGCGGTTTCGCCGCCTTCGGCAATGCCAATACCGGGCCCGGCCGCGACAAGGGCGTGGACGCCCAGCGCCTGTTCGGCGGCAGCATCGCCACCCTGCCCCGGGTGCGCAAGGCCCTGTTCTATCGCACCGTCGACAACACCGAGACCCTGCGCGCCCTGGACGTGCCGGTGCTGGTGCTGCACGGCACCGCCGACCCGGTCGTGCCGATCGAGAACGGCCGCTACATCGCCGGCGCCGCGCCGGACGTGCGGACCTCCTACTGGGAGGGCGCGCAGCACGGCCTGTTCATCGAGGATCCCAGCCGGTTCGTGACGGAGATCACCAATTTCGTTGAGGCGCTGGGGTAATCGCGCGTCGCGGGAGTTCGGGGGCGGAGCCCTCGGAAGACTCACGCGAGTTGTGACCGACCTCACTTGGGAAGGTAACCCGTGCATGGGGTGTTACTACCCCCGTGCACACTGGAGTGGTGAGTCAGCGCCTGGACCTACGGCCCAATCGGATTGCCGTGCTATCGGTGCACACCTCACCACTAGCCCAGCCCGGGACCGGCGACGCGGGCGGCATGAACGTCTACGTGTTGCAGACCGCCATCGAACTGGCCCGCCGCGGCACCGAGGTCGAGATCTTCACCCGGGCCACCTCCTCCAATGACGAACCGGTGGTCGAGGCCGCGCCGGGCGTGCTGGTCCGCACGGTGGCCGCCGGGCCCTTCGAGGGGCTCGACAAGCACGATCTGCCCACCCAGCTGTGCCCCTTCGCCGCCGAGGTGCTGCGCACCGAGGCCCGCAATCTGCCCGGCCACTATGATCTCATCCACTCGCACTACTGGCTCTCCGGCCAGGTCGGCTGGCTGGCCCGCGACCGGTGGCGAGTGCCCATGGTGCACACCGCCCACACCCTGGCCGCGGTCAAGAACGCCTACCTCGCCGAGGGCGACTGCCCCGAGCCCGCGGTCCGCGAGATCGGTGAGAAGCAGATCGTCGCCGAGGCCGACCGGCTGGTCGCCAATACCGCCGACGAGGCCCGGCAGCTGATCGAGCTGTACGGCGCGGACCCCGACCGCATCGATGTGGCCCTGCCCGGCGCCGACCTGACCCGCTACCAGCCCGGCGACAAGCTCGCCGCCCGCCGCGAACTCGGCCTGCCCGCGCATGAGCGCATCGTCGCCTTCATCGGGCGCATCCAGCCGCTCAAGGCCCCGGACGTGCTGGTGCGCGCAGCCGCCCAGGTGCTGGCCGAGGAGGCCGCCCTGCCGACCCCGCCGCAACGCCCGCTGCGCGTGGTGATCGTGGGCGGCCCGTCCGGCAGCGGACTGAAGAAGCCCGAGGCCCTGATCGAACTGGCTGCGGCCCTGGGCATTTCGGACCGGGTCACCTTCCTGCCGCCCCAGCCCGCGCACCGGCTGGTGCAGGTCTACCGGGCCGCCGACCTGGTGGCCGTGCCCAGCTACAACGAATCCTTCGGCCTGGTCGCCATCGAGGCGCAGGCCAGCGGGACCCCCGTGCTCGCCGCCGATGTGGGCGGGCTGAGCACCGCCGTCCATGACGGCGTCTCCGGTTTGCTGGTGCCCGGCCACCAGACCGGCGACTGGGCCGCAGCTCTGCATTCACTGCTCGACGATCCGGGCAAGCTCGAGGACATGGGCCGGGCCGCGGTCGGGCACGCCGCCAACTTCTCCTGGGCGCACACGGCCGAGGCGCTGCTCGACAGCTATGCCGCCGCGCTCGCCCAGGCGCCGGCCATCCGGCCGCACAGCGGTAACCTGCACACCGACAGCAATCACGCCAGATCGCTGGCGCTGTGGCGGCGTCGGATGGGAGCAGTACGCAGATGAGCGAGGCCGACCGCACCGAGGAGTGGACGCCCCGCCCGCATGCCAGCACCGGCGGCCTGAACGACGAAACCGCCCGTGCCACCGCGCAACTCATCGACGAGACGCTGCGCGAACGCGAGATCGAGTACACCCGCGACGCCCCCGACCTGTTCGTGGTGGTGCTCCCCGGTGAACGCAAGCTCAAGACCGTCATCGGCGTCAGCGTCGGCAAGCACGGCGTCCGGATGGAGTCCTTCGTCTGCCGCAAGCCCGACGAGAACTTCGAGGGCGTCTACAAATTCCTGCTCCGCCGCAACCGCCGCCTCTACGGCGTGGCCTACACCATCGACCGCGTCGGCGACATCTACCTGGTCGGCCGCATGTCCAACGACCGCGTCACCCCCGACGAACTCGACCGCTGGCTCGGCCAGATCCTCGAGGCCGTCGACGCCGACTTCAACACCCTCCTCGAACTCGGCTTCGCCGAATCCATTCGCAAGGAATGGAAATGGCGGGTCGCCCGCGGCGAATCACTGAAGAACCTCCGCGCCTTCGAACACCTCGTGGATTCTGCGGACAAGCCGTAGCTGTCCCGCCTCCCCGAATCTTCAGCGCCCGGCTGAGAGCCGTCGGCGTTTGGCGACGCGTGCCGGCGGTTGGGTACCGAACCGATTCCGGGCGTCCGCGACGAGTTACCCCGACCGTTACGAGATCAGTTGCCGCCTTGGCGTACGGAGACGGCATCGGCGCGCGACAATCGGCCGGGCTATCGGTACGGGAGCGTAAGGGAGGCGGCTGCGGATGACGGCGCTGGCACTGGATATCGGAGCGACGAAATTCGCGGCGGCGCTGGTCGATTCGGCCGGGGCGGTGGGAGAGCCCCGACGGATCGCCGTGCCGGAGTCCGAGGTGTGGGAAGCCTGCCGGGAATTGCTGACCGAGGTTGTCCGGGATGCGCGAGTGAGTGCGGTCGGCATCGGGTCGGCCGGGCCGGTGGATGTGGGCGCCGGAGTTTGCGGGCCGCTCAATATTCCGGAGTGGGCCGACGGGTTTCCGATCGTGGATGCGGTGCGGAAACTGTTTCCGGAGGCCGAGATTCGGTTCGCCATCGACGGTGTGTGCCTGGTGCTGGCCGAGCAGCGGTTCGGGGCTGCGCGCGGGGTGCCGAATGTGCTCGCCATGACCGTTTCCTCGGGAATTGGTGGCGGCATCATCTCAGATGACCGGGTTGTCATGGGGCGCACCGGAAATGGCGGGCACGTCGGTCATATTGTCGTGCCCGGTCAGAACGAGCCCTGCGCGTGTGGTGGATTCGGGTGTGTGGAAGCCGTGGCGAGTGGCAAATCCTCGGTGCGCTGGGCGCGGCGGCAGGGCTGGACCGGAACGACCGGGGTGGAGCTCGCGGCCGCGGCGCACGCGGGGGAGCCGATCGCGGTGGCCGCCCTCGAGCGCGCGGGCACCGCGATCGGGACGGCTGTCGCCTCGGCCGCCGCCTTGCTCGACACCGATCTGGTGGTCATCGGGGGCGGCTTCGCGCAATCCGGCGAACCGCTGTGGGGTCCGCTGCGGACCGCCGCCGCGGCGCACGCGCGGCTGAAGTTCCTGCGCGGACTGCGCGTGGTGCCGTCCGAATTGACCGATCAGGCCACCCTGCAGGGTGCCGCGATTCTCGCGTTCGGGGCCGCGAATGCAGGTGAAACCCCGCGTGGGAGGATGACGTCATGACGTACACCCTCGTGTTGCTGCGCCACGGCGAGAGCGAATGGAATGCCCTGAACCTGTTCACCGGTTGGGTGGACGTTCGTCTCACCGACAAGGGTGTCGCGGAAGGCAAGCGTGCCGGTGAATTGCTCGCCGAGCACGGGATTCTGCCGGATATCGTCTACACATCGCTGCTGCGCCGTGCCATCAGCACTGCCAACAATGCCCTCGACGCCTGCGACCGGCACTGGATTCCGGTGGTCCGCGACTGGCGCCTGAACGAGCGCCACTACGGCGCGCTGCAGGGCAAGAACAAGGCGGAGATCAAGGAGCAGTACGGCAACGACCAGTTCATGCTGTGGCGCCGCAGCTACGACACCCCGCCGCCGCCGATCGAGGTGGACAGCGAGTACAGCCAGGACGGCGACCCGCGCTACGCCGGCATCGAGGTGCCGCGCACCGAGTGCCTCAAGGACGTCGTGGCCCGCATGGTTCCCTACTGGGAGGACACCATTGCGGCTGATGTGCGCTCGGGCAAGACGGTTCTCGTTGCCGCGCACGGTAATTCGCTGCGTGCCCTGGTGAAGCACCTGGAGAACATCTCGGACGAGGAGATTTCCGAGCTGAACATCCCCACCGGTATCCCGCTCAAGTACGAGCTGGACGAGAACCTGCGGCCGATCGGCAAGGGCGAATACCTCGACCCCGAGGCCGCCGCGGCGGGCGCCGCCGCCGTGGCCGGCCAGGGCGGCAAGTAATTCGAAACGAAACTCGCGCTGTGACCGAATTATCCGGTCACAGCGCGTTTTTCATTTCCGGCGAAGTTTTCGCGTCGAAGCCTCGATCGGAATGCCTTATCCGCTACTGTGATCCGCGTCTCACTACGTGACCGTAGGGTATTTCCCTGTCTCGCAAAATAATTTGCCGAAGCGTTGCCAGTTTAAATCAGTGTCTGTAACCGGGGTTTGCAACTTACTTCGGAGTAGATATGCTGCTGAGCGTTCGACCATTTGCGAGAGGTAGATCACGTTCGATGAAGCACGCGCTACGGGCCACGGTCTCGGCCGCCGCGGCCGCTCTGCTCCTGCCTGTTGCCGGCATCACCGCCGATGCCGCCATCCCCACCGGCCCCGACGGCGGTGCCGCGGGCGCCGAATGGACCACCACCGAGGACGGGCAGCAGCAGTACCCCAACGTCTTCATCGACTGGGACGTCCCGATCACCATGAGTGACGGCACCGTCCTGAAGGCCAATGTCTACCACCCGGCCGACGCCGCGGGTCATCCCATCGACGCCCCGACGCCGACCGTCGTCAATATGACGCCCTACACCAAGCTGGTGTCGAACATCGCCGACAGCGCCTTCTCCATCCCCGGCCTGTCCGACGCGCTCCTCGACGTCTTCCGCAACATCCACCTCGACGGCACTCCGCTCACCGGCTTCGGTGAACTGCTGAACGCGGCGGGCAACGGCGAACTCCGCAACTTCTCCGTCGACCGCCAGCTCATCAGGTCCGGGTACACGCAGGTCGTCGTGGACGTGCGCGGCACCGGCTTCTCGCAGGGCGAGTGGGACATGCTGCGCGGCCGCGAACAGCAGGACACCGTCGAGGTCATCGACTGGGCGTCCAAACAGGGCTTCAGCAATGGCCGCATCGGTATGAACGGCCTGTCCTACTCGGCCATCAACCAGGTGCAGGCCGCCGAGAAGCAGCCGCCCGCGCTGAAGGCCATCTTCCCCATCGTGCCCGGCAGCGACCTCATCGACGACGTGCTCGCGCCCGGCGGCGGCTTCGGCGTCAACTTCATTCCGCTGTGGCTGAGCGCCATCAACGGCCTCAAGTGGGTGCCGGACCTGGCCTCGATCGCCAACGGCGCCTTCGACTTCAAATGGCTGCAGGACCGCGTCAACGATCCCTTCGGCTACCTCGACGTGCTCATGTCGGCCTACACCAGCACGGACATGAACAGCATCGACCCGCGCGTCAAGGACATGCTCAACGGCTTCAGCCAGGAACGCCAGGAGTGGCTGGGCGACCCGGCCAAGATTCAGGTGCCGACCTTCGTGACCGGCGGCTGGCACGACCTGTTCACCTACTCGGAATCCAAGATCTACAACCAGATTCCGCTGCCGCCCGGCCAGAAGCAGCTGCTCATGGGCAACACCTACCACGTCACCTCGGGTGCGGATGTCAACCGGGTCGGGGCGCCGCCGCGCCTGGACGTGCTGCAGCGCGCCTGGTTCGACAAGTGGCTCAAGGGCATCGACAACGGCATCGATCAGTACGGCCCGGTGACCCTCAAGCAGCAGGGTGGCGGCTGGACCACCCAGGGCGGATTCGGGTCCACCGCACCGGTTTCCGAGGCCGCCGACTACCGCCGCATGTACCTCTCGTCGCAGGGCTCCGGCACCGCGAACAGCGTCTACGACGGCTCGCTCACCGCCGACGCCAATGGCGACACCGATCGGCTCACCGTCGCGCCCGGCCTGTCCACCGTCTGCTCCAATGACGCGGCCCAGGCCACCGCGGGCATCCTGAACCTGGTCGACGCCTGCGCCAAGGACTCCCGCATCGCCGAGACCAACGCGCTCACCTTCACCAGCGCGCCGGTGGCCGAGGCCACCACCGTCTCGGGCCCGATCGCGGTGCACCTCAACACCGTTCAGGACGCCGCCGACGGCTACTGGACCGTCACCGTGAACGATGTCGCGCCCGACGGCCAGTCGACCGTGCTGACCTCCGGCGAACTCATGGCCTCGCTGCGCCAGGTCGACGAGGCCGACAGCACCCGCTCCGCCAACGGCGACTACACCGACCCGCGCGCCTTCACCTCCCTGGACAAGCGCGAGGAGACCGTCCCCGGCGAGGCCACCACCCTCGACATCGCCCTCGGCGGCACCCAGGCCGTCCTGCAGCCGGGCCACCGCCTGCGCGTCGACGTCTTCGCCGGCAACTTCCCCAAGGGCCTTCCCATCCTGCCGATGCTCATCGACACCGGTCTGAAGCCCGAACACCTCCAGCTCGACCCCGACCGTCCGAGCTTCGTGAACATCCCGGTCCGCGGTAACACCGGCTGGTGAATCCGTCCCTCCGGGATCGAAGCCCCGGGTGTGCACAACGGCGTGCACACCCGGGGCTTTGCTTTTCGCCCGCATCGGTGCCGAGGTTCAGGCTTCGCCGAGGATGACGACTTTGCCGGTGACGGTGCCGGATTCGGCGAGGGTGAGCGCCCGTGCGGCCTCCCGCAACGGGATTCGGGCCGCGATCTGGGGGTGCAGCACGCCGCGCTCCGCGAGATCGAGCACCGCGCCGAGGTCCGCGGCGAGCTGAGCCCGGAACCGGGCGAGCCGGCGGCGTCCGGCCCAGATGTTGTAGAAGGACGCATGCCGCCCGTTGGGCAGCGCGTTCCACCACAGCAGCCGGGCGAACAGCTTCAGCACCGGCAGCCGGGAATCGCCCTCCTCGTCCTTGGTGGCCGCGCTGCCGTAGGAGACGAGGGTGCCGCCGGGCGCCAGCAATGCGAAGGAGTCCACGATGCCGGGACCGCCGACATGATCGAAGACGGCGTCCACCCCGTTCGGCGCGAGCGCCCGCACCTGGGCCGCCACGTCCCCGCGATAGTCCACCGGCAGTGCGCCGAGCGCGGCCACCGCGTCCGCATTGCGTGCCGACGCCGTCCCGATCACCCGGATTCCGGCGGCACGCGCCAGCTGGACCAGCGTCGAGCCGACGCCGCCGTTCGCCCCGTGCACCAGAATCGTCTGCCCCGCACGGGCCTTCGCCTTCCGGTGCAGCATCTGCCAGGCGGTGATGCCATTGACGACGAAGGTCTCCGCCGCCAGCCCGTCGGGTACCGGCACCAGATCGCCCGCGGGCACCGTGAGGTGACTGCTCCAGCCGCCGATCTTGGTCAGCGCCGCGACGTGGCGGCCGACGAGGGCCGGATCGACCCCAGCGCCCACCGCCAGTACTTCACCGACGATGTCGTAGCCGGGCACGAACGGGAACGCGGGCTGGTCGTAGTACTTGCCGCGCCGCATCTGCTGTTCGGCGAAGGACACGCCCGTCGCCTCCATGCGGATCAGCGCCTCGCCGGTGCCCGGCGGCGGCAATTCGCGGTCGGTGACGGTCAGGCCCTCCGGCTCGACGCGTCCCGGCAGCACTACCTCGGTGGCGATGATGTTCGACATCGGTTCGTCCCTCTCTGGTGCGTGATTGGTCAATCACCCTGTGGGTGAAAGAAAACGCCCTCGTCGGAGGGCGTGTGAAGGTCAGTTGAAGTGGCGGATTCCCGCGGTCAGGGTGGCGGCCCAGGCGCCCTCGCCGGCGTCCAGGCCGAGGGTGGTGATCAGGTGGCACAGCTGTCCGTAGGCCATGAAGTGCTGCACCTGCTCACCCGTTGCGCCGGAACGGGTTTCGGCGAAGTCGGTAATGCGCTGGAGGCCGCGGCGCATGGCCGCGGCGATATCGGGCGTATCGGCCGCGGACAGGGCGTGCACCTGCAGCATGAGCAGGCTCTTGTCCGCGATCAATTCGGCGTAGGCCCCGCCCATTTCGTGCAGCACCCGCTCCGGATCGCCGCCCGGTGTCCGGGCGGCTCCGGTGGCCAGCGCCCCCTCGACCTGCTCGAAACACCGGTCCAGCGCGGCGACGAACAACTCCACCTTGCTGGGGAACAGTTTGAACACGTACGCGGGGGAGATCCCGGCCGTCGCGGCGACGGTGTTGATCGGGGTCCCATGGAATCCGGTCTTGGCGAATTCGGTGATGGCCGCGTCCAGCACGGCTTCCCGTCGAATGTCCGAAGTCGAGAGTGCGATCCCGCGCCTGTTCATGTGAGTGACCATACACTCACTCTGCGGCTCCCGGCAAGCCCACCGGCCTAATCCGCAACGGCGAAGGCGGACTTCAAGGGCGGGAACATGGCTCGGGCGTCGTGGCCCGCGAACCAGAGACCGACGACGAAAGCCGAAGTGGCTTCGAGGTATCGGGCCTGGGCGAGGCCGCCCGCGTGGACCGGATGCAGCTTCAGGTCCGTGGCCAGGGTGGCCACCGTCGCCATGGCGTTCGGGTCGTCGCCGCACAGCGGGACGGTCAGGGGGCGGCCCTCGAACTCGCGGTGCGGGCCCGCCCAGACCTCGGCCGCAAGCAGATTGAACGCCTTCACCACACGGGCTCCGGGCACAGTGGCTGCGATCCGTTCTGCGACAGCGGGTTCGGAAAGGGTGAACCCTCCGCTGTCGGGCGCGAAGGCATTCGTGCAGTCGATCAGCGCGCGGCCCGCCAGGACATGGCTTCCGTCGGTTCCGTCCGCCGCACCCACCCCCGTCACGTCCTCCGAGTTCGCCGCGGCGAGCACCTCGGCGAGGGCGTCGACCGGGACGGCGAGCAGTGTGATGTCGCCGAAGCGAGCGGCGTCGGCGATGGTGGTGGCTCGTGCGCCGTGGCCGATGACAGCGACTGCCTCGTCGGCGCGGGCCGAAGTGCGTGCACCGAGCGCGATTTCGTGTCCGGCCGCAGCCCAGCCGCCGCCGAGGGCGCGGGCCATCTGTCCGGCTCCGATGATTCCGATTCGCATGTGAACTCCTTGGTCTGGCTTGCGAAATCGACGCTAGGGATTCCGATGCGCACTCCCGGGTGCCCAATGGCGGTGGCAGGCTGGATTCATGACGGCCGAGATCATCGAACCGGTGGAATTCGCGGAGTACGGCGGGCTCGAATCCGATTGCCCCGCGCGGCTCGCCGTGGACGTGTTCGGCAATTCGTGGCTGACTGTGATCGTTTACACACTTCGCGAGGGCCCGATGCGGCCGGTGGAGTTGCGGCGGGCGATCGGCGGCATCAGTCAGAAGATGCTCACCCAGACGCTGCGGCGCATGGAGCGGATGGGATTGCTGGCACGTCGCCGATACGCGGAAGCCCCACCGCGCGTGGAGTATTCGCTGACTCCGGCGGGCGCGGATCTGCTCATCCCCATCTTCGCGCTGGGGGAGTGGGCGGACCGCCACGGGGACACCGTCCGCACCGCCCTCTACGGCGACGCCGAGGACTGATCCGCGATCGCGAAAGTGGTTGCCGCAAGGGCGCTCAGCGGTCGAGACACGCTGACCGAACATTGCGTAAACGCCGGGCTAACGAGGATGGAAGTACCCATGACCTGCGTGAAACTTCCAGCACCCGGGGTTTGACCACGCGTCGGCGACCGTACGATTCAAAGTGTGAGCGTTCCACAGGCCGTGCTTTTGGCAGTCCTGGCGGCCGTAGTCGGACTGGCCGTCGGAGGACTGCTCATTCCGTATGTGAACGCTCGCCAGGAGCGCCTGCGCGCCGCCACCGACACCGGGCTGACCATGTCCCAGGTCCTGGACCTGATCGTGCTCGCCTCCGAGTCCGGCATCGCCGTGGTGGACCAGTATCGGGACGTGGTGCTGGTGAACCCGCGCGCCGAGGAGCTGGGCGTCGTCCACGACCGCCTGCTCGACGAGCGCGCCTGGGCCGCGGTGGAACAGGTGCTGGCCGGCGGCCAGGACGTCGATTTCGAACTCACCGCCAAGATCCCCATGCCGGGCCGCGCCCGCCTCGCTGTCCGAGGGGTTGCTCGGCCGCTCTCGCAGGAGAACACGAACTTCGTGGTCCTGTTCGCGGACGACGACTCCGAGCAGGCCCGCATGGAGGCCACCCGCCGCGACTTCGTCGCCAATGTGAGCCATGAGCTCAAGACCCCGGTCGGCGCCATGAGCCTGTTGGCCGAGGCGTTGCTGGAATCCGCCGACGATCCGGACTCGGTGCGGCACTTCGGGGAACGCCTGCACGGCGAGGCCCGCCGCATGGGCAAGATGGTGACCGAGCTCATCGCACTGTCCCGCCTGCAGGGCGCGGAACGGCTGCCGGAACTGGAAGCCGTCGACGTCGACACCGTCGTCACCCAGGCCATCGAGCGCTCCCGCAACGTGGCCGAGGCCGCGGGCATCACCGTCTCCACCGACGCCACCAGCGGCCTCGAGGTGCTCGGCGACCAGACCCTGCTGGTGACCGCCCTGTCCAACCTGGTCGAGAACGCCATCGCCTACTCGCCGCGCGGCTCGCACGTGTCGGTGAGCCGGGCGCTGCGCGGCGGCTACGTCAATATCGCGGTCACCGATCGCGGCATCGGCATCTCCAAGGAGGACCAGGAGCGCGTCTTCGAGCGTTTCTTCCGGGCCGACAAGGCGCGCTCGCGTGCCACCGGCGGTACCGGCCTCGGGCTGGCTATCGTCAAGCATGTGGCCGCCAACCACAACGGTGAGATCACCCTGTGGAGCAAACTGGGCACCGGATCGACGTTCACCCTGCGTATCCCGGCCCACCCTGCCGATTCCAACGGGCAGGTCGACAAGAGACTTGCCACCGGTGTTCCGGTGGCCAAGAAGGAAAACGGCTCGCGCCCCCTCGGGCGGGCCAGAACCAACGGTGTGGAGGCAACCCGATGACGAGTGTGCTGATCGTCGAGGACGAGGAGTCGCTGGCCGATCCGCTCGCGTTCCTGCTGCGCAAGGAGGGGTTCGAGGTCACCGTGGTGGGTGACGGCCCGGCCGCCCTGGCCGAGTTCGACCGTTCCGGCGCGGACATCGTCCTGCTCGATCTCATGCTCCCCGGCATGAGCGGCACCGACGTGTGCAAGCAACTGCGCGCTCGCGGCAGTGTCCCGGTGATCATGGTGACCGCGCGCGACAGCGAGATCGACAAGGTGGTCGGCCTGGAACTGGGCGCCGACGATTACGTCACCAAGCCCTACTCCTCGCGCGAGCTGATCGCCCGCATCCGGGCCGTGCTGCGCCGCGGCGCCGGCGAGGAACCCGACAACGGCAGCGAGACCAGCGTGCTGGAGGCCGGCCCGGTGCGCATGGACGTGGACCGCCACACCGTCCAGGTGAACGGCAAGGCGGTGACCCTGCCGCTCAAGGAGTTCGACCTGCTCGAATATCTGCTGCGCAATTCGGGTCGCGTGCTCACCCGCGGACAGCTCATCGACCGCGTCTGGGGCGCCGACTACGTCGGCGACACCAAGACCCTCGACGTGCACGTCAAGCGCCTGCGCTCGAAGATCGAGGCCGACCCGGCCAAGCCGGAACACCTGGTCACCGTGCGCGGCCTGGGCTACAAGCTCGAGGCGTAGCCCACCCGGACGACAAAGAACCCGCCCGCTTCGAATTCGCGAAGCGGGCGGGTTCGGCTTACTCCCGACCAAGTCCTTCGTGCGGCCCCCCGGCAGTCTTCGGTGCTTAGGCGTTGGGGTCGTTCTTCATGGTGTCGACCCACGCGGGGCCGAGGCCCGGCAGGTCCTGCTTGTCCAGAATGATCCAGCCCAGGCCCGGGTTGTCCTGCTGCATGCAGCCGTACCACGGCACGTCGGCGCCATTGCCCTTGCACGCGATGGTGTGGCTGGTGCCGTACGGGCTGACGATGATCTGCTTGCCGGCATCCTTGGCGCTCAGGACGGCGGGATCGTTGTACGCGACGAAGTCGGCGGTGCGATCGCTGTACGCATTGGGGTCGGCGTTGTCGGCGAACGCCTGCGGCGCGATGGCGAGAACGGCACCTGCGGCCAGCGCGGTGACGGCGAGAGTTTTCTTGATCATGGCCAGGATGTCTAACACGCTCCGGTGAATTCGCAATAGCGGAACAATGTCGCGCATACTTCGGGCTATTCACATCCCGAGGTCATCGGACCGGAGGGGATGCGAAATATACTTCTGCGCAGCCTGATTCGTTTGTCGTCCGGCCGCACCGGTTGTTCACCTCCCGGACACCCGCGATCGCGTCACATAACGACGCGGGTCGGGCTCGGGACGTCCGCGCCCGCCGCGATGTGACAGCGGGCACGAAACCGGTGCGGACTACGAGCCCGCGCTGCCGGTCAGCCCGCCGAGCAGGCCGCCAAGCGCCGAACCCGCGCTGCCGGTCCCGCCGCCACCGCCGGCGCCGCCACCGCCACCGCCCGGCTGGGACGGATCGGTCACGTTCACGATGACGGTCTTGGTGTTGCCGCCCTGCGAGGCGGTGATCATGTGCTGGCCCGCGGTGGTGGGCTTCCAGTCGACGTGGGAGTAACCGACCGGCCACGGCACGATGCCCACGCCATTGGTGAGGCTGGCGCCGTTGTCCGACCAGTAGACCAGCAGGCCGATGCCAGCCCCGCTGAGGTTCGCGGTGAGGGTGTAGCTGGTGTTGATCGTGTACGGGGCCGTGCCGGAGATGGCGACCGAGTCGACTGTGGCGGCGGCTTGCGGCGCGGCCAGCACGGCCACGGCGGCGGTGGTCGCGAGACCCGCGACGCCCGCGGCGATCCGGCGGGCTGATCTCGATGCGCGAATGCTGCTCATGCGGAAAGTCCTGTCTCGCTTACTAGTTCGGCGTGGTGCCGCTGCTGCCGCTGCCGAGCGGACCGGCGGGCCCGAAGCCGCTGCCGCTGCTGCTGGAGCCCGAGCCGAGCGGTGCGTCGGCCACCTGCACGACGATCGACTGGCTGTTGGGGCCCTGGGACGCGGTGATGATGTGCTGTCCGCTGGTGGTGGGCCGCCAGCTGATCGAGGCGTGTCCGGGCGGGGACGGGATCTTGGGCGGGCCGATCTCGTTGCCGTTGTCGCTGAAGTACACGAGCAGGCCGATCGAGGCGCCGCTGAGGGTGGCCGAGATGGTGTACGCCTTGTCGACCACCGGGTTCGTCTGGTCGATGCTGACCGTGTCGACCGCGGCCAGGGACGCGGGGGCCGCGACCACGGCCGCGGCGGCGAGGGCGGCGAAGCCGGCGATCCCCACGCCGGCTCGGCGCGCGCGGATCCTCGGTGGTGTGTTGCGCATGTGTTGCTCTCCTGTGCTGCCCCACGGGGAGATGTGCGGGCTTCCGCACCCTAAGTGACCGAATGTGTGAAGCGTGGCTATTTCGAAAAAATAATCAAGCAAGCGTCCGCTTGGTACTGGTGGGCGTGACGGGCCCCACCGGAAAACCCGCCACGCCGTACCCGAATCGGGTGGTTGCTAGCTGCTGCCGAACAGCCCGCGCAGCAGTCCGCCGACCAGGGTGCCCGCGCTGCCGCTCGCGCTGCCCGTGCCATTGCTGCCAGTGCCGCCGCTGCCCGGCGTGGTGGTGGTCGGGTTGCTGGTGGGCGGCGTGGTGGTGGTCGTGGTCGGCGGCGTGGTCGTGGTTGTGCCACCGGAACCGCTGCCGACATTCACGACCAGGGTCTGGGTGCTGTTGCCCTGCGAGGCCGTGATGATGTGCTGGCCCGGGGTGGACGGCGACCAGTCGAGGCTGGCCTCACCCGGCGGCCACGGGACCTTGCCGGCCGGAGTCAGGCCGGCGCCGTTGTCGCTCCAGTAGATGAGCAGGCCGACCGACGCGCCCGACAGGGACGCGTGCAGGGTGTAGTCGCCGCCGACGGTGGGCGTGGCGCTGGAAATGGTGATCACGTCGACGGTGGCGCTCGCGGTCGGCGACATGGCCACCGCAACCGCGGCGGCAGCCGCCACCGTGACGCCGGCCAGCCCGGCCCCGATCACGCGGCCCGAAGGTTTGCTGCGCATGGGTACTCCTGTGCTTCTCATGGTGTGCCCCAAGGGAATTGGGGTGGGAATCGGATCAGAGCCCGAAGGGCAGGCCATTGGCGCTGCCGGTGCCGCCGCCGCTGCTGCCGCTGTTGCCCGGCGACGTCGTGGTGGTCGGCGGGACCGTGGTGCTGGTGGTCGGGACCGTGGTGGTCGTGGTCGGCGGCACCGTTGTGGTGGTCGGCGGGACCGTGGTCGTGGTGGTCGGCGGGACCGTCGTGGTGGTGGTCGGCGGCACCGTGGTCGTGGTCGTGGTGGTGGTGGTGGTGCCGTCGCCGACGTTCACGATCAGGGTCTGGGTGGTGCTGCCCTGCGAGCAGGTGATGATGTGCTGGCCCGGGGTGCTCGGGGTCCAGTCGAGGCTGGCGTGGCCGGGGGGCCACGGGACCTTGCCGACCGGGGTCAGGCTGCTGCCGTTGTCACTCCAGTAGACGAGCAGGCCGATCGACGCGCCGGAGAGGTTGGCGCTGAGGGTGTAGCTGGTGCCGACGGTCCAGTTCGATCCCGAGATGGAGACCGAGTCGACGCTGGCGTGCGCGGCCGGGGCCTCATGGGTGGTCAGGACGGTGACCGCGCCGGTCGCGATGGCCAGCCCGGCCAGACCCGCGCCGAGGCTGCGCCCCATGGGGGTGATTCTCATGAAAACTCCTGGATTTCAGGGGAATTGGTCTCCATCAGAGACCGAAGGGCAGCCCGTTGGCGCTGCCGGTGCCGCCGCTGCCACCGCCGCCGGGGGTGGTCGTGGTGGTCGGGGGAACCGTTGTGGTGGTGGGCGGTTCGGTGGTGGTGGTCGGCGGTGCCGTGGTCGTCGTCGGCGGAACCGTTGTGGTGGTGGGCGGTTCGGTCGTGGTGGTCGGCGGAACCGTTGTGGTGGTGGGCGGTTCGGTCGTGGTGGTCGGCGGCACCGTCGTGGTCGTCGGCGATTCAGTGGTGGTGGTGGGCGGGACCGTGGTGGTCGTGGTCGGCGGCACCGTTGTGGTGGTCGGCGGGACCGTGGTCGTGGTGGTCGGCGGGACCGTTGTGGTGGTGGTCGGCGGGACGGTCGTGGTGGTGGTGCCGTCGCCGACGTTCACGATCAGCGTCTGGGTGGTGCTGCCCTGCGAGCACGTGATGACGTGCTGCCCGGGGGTCTTGGGGGTCCAGTCGAGGCTGGCGTGGCCGGGGGGCCACGGGACCTTGCCGACCGGGGTCAGGCTGCTGCCGTTGTCACTCCAGTAGACGAGCAGGCCGACCGAGGCGCCGGAGAGGTTGGCGCTGAGGGTGTAGCTGGTGCCGACGGTCCAGTTCGATCCCGAGATGGAGACCGAGTCGACCGAGGCGTGGGCGGCGGGGGCTTCGTGTGTGGCCAGAACGGTGACTGCGCCCGTCGCGATGGCCAGCCCGGCGAGACCGATGCCGAGATGTCGGCCGCCCAAGCGGATTTTGCTCACTATGCGTACTCCTGTGCTGCGACCCATGTGGGTAGGGGTCCGTCGCACAGTAAGGGAGGGGCAATGTGAAATTGGGTAATTTCAGAAAATTACTGGCTAGTTCTCCGCTATTGCTGCGCGGGCTTCGCCTTCCGGGCTGCCTTCTTCGCGGACGCGGCCTCCCGCTTCGCGGACTCGGCCTCCCGCTTCGCGGACTCGGCGGCCTTCTCCTCCGCGATGGCCGTGGCCGGATGCACCGCCACGATGCCCAGTCCCTGACGGCGTTTGCAGTGCTGCGCCAGCTCGTCGTAGGCGGGCTGGCCGATCAGCTCGATCAGCTCGGGTGCGTAAGCCTCCCACACCGGGCGAGTGCCGACGTGCGCATCCGGCGAACCGGTGCAGTACCAGTTCAGATCCAGGCCGCCGGGCCCCCAGCCACGGCGGTCGTACTCGGTGATCACGGTGCGCAGGATCTCCACCCCGTCCGGCCGGTCAACCCATTCCTGGGTGCGGCGGATGGGCAGCTGCCAGCACACTTCCGGCTTCACGGTGAGCGGCTCCAGGCCCTTGCGCAGCGCCATGGTGTGCAGCGCGCAGCCGATGCCCTCGGCGAAGCCGGGCCGGTTGAGGAAGATGCAGGCGCCGTCCACTCGCCGGGTGCGCAGGGCGGGCTCGTCGTCGAGGTCGTCCTCTTCCAGATACAGCTTCTTGCGGACCCGGCCCTTCTCGTCGACGGCCTTGTCCATCAGCTGCCAGTCCTCGGGTGTGAGCATTTTCACAGCCTGGTGCAGCTTCTTGCCGTCCTCCTCGTCGGAGAGGAACGCGCCGTGCGAGCAGCAGCCGTCGTTCTCCCGGCCGTCGATGATGCCCTGGCATGCCGGGGTGCCGAAAACGCAGGTCCAGCGCGAGAGCAGCCAGGTCAGATCGGCCGCGATCAAATGCTCATCATTTGCTGGATCGACGAATTCGATCCACTCCCGCGGGAAGTCGAGTTCAACTTCGGGCGCCGGGTCGATCTTCGCCGCTGGTCGCAGCCCGGTCGGTCCGCTCGCCGATGCACCTGCCGTCACAATGCGGAACGCTAACAGCTCAGTCGCCTGGCCAGAAGTCCTGACGCACCCAGTACCGTGTTCTTGTGCGTCTCGGTGTACTCGATGTGGGAAGCAATACCGTCCACCTGCTCGTGGTGGACGCGCATCGTGGTGGACACCCGATGCCTATGAGTTCGACGAAGTCGGCGCTGCGGCTGTCCGAGAACATGGACGACCAGGGCCGGATCACGTCCGCGGGCGCCGCGCGGCTGACCGCGACGGTAGCCGAATTCGCAAGTATCGCAAAGACTTCCGGCTGCGTGGAGCTGATGGCGTTCGCCACCTCCGCAGTCCGCGAGGCCACCAACTCCGACGAGGTGCTGGCCCGGGTGCGGCGCGAGACCGGAGTCAATCTGAAGGTGCTCACCGGTGTCGATGAGGCTCGACACACCTTTCTCGCCGTGCGGCGCTGGTACGGCTGGAGCGCCGGGCGGATGCTGAATCTGGACATCGGCGGCGGCTCGCTCGAGATGAGCAACGGCGCGGACGAGGTGCCGGATGTGGCGTTGTCGCTGCAACTGGGCGCAGGCCGGCTGACCCGCGACTGGCTGCGCCACGATCCGCCGGGCAAGCGCCGGGTCGCGGTGCTGCGCGACTGGCTCGACGCCGAGCTCGTACTGCCCAGCAAGCAGCTGCTCGAGGTGGGCCGCCCGGATCTGGCGGTGGGCACCTCCAAGACCTTCCGCTCGCTGGCCCGGCTGACCGGCGCCGCCCCCTCTGTTGCGGGACCCCGGGTGCGGCGTACTCTCACCAGTTCCGGCCTGCGGCAGCTGATTGCGTTCATATCGAGAATGACGGCCGCCGACCGGGCAGAATTGGAAGGCGTAAGTTCTGATCGGTCACAGCAACTGGTGGCCGGTGCGCTGGTCGCGGAGGCGAGTATGCGGGCTCTGTCCCTGGACACGCTCGAAATCTGTCCCTGGGCACTGCGAGAGGGATTGATCTTGCGCAAACTGGATACCGACCTGGATAGCGAACCGATTACCGGCGGCCCCGACAGCGGCCTGTCGGGCCCGATCGAAACGGTGTCTCGATGACCGAGGATTCAAGCCAGCTGTCCGTCGCCGAGCTACTGGCGCGGAACGGCCAGCAGAGTGGGGCCCCCGCCGGCGGCGGCGGGCGCAGACGTCGAAGCGGCCGTGGCATTTCCGTCGCGGAACTGACCGGTGATATTCCGGTGGTGAGCGCGGGATCGTCCTCACACGCCGTGCCGGACGAGGACGTGGCCGAGCCCGCCCCGATCGAATCGGACTATTCAAACTCTTCGAACTTCTCGAATCATCCTGATTATTCGAGCTTTCCGGATTATTCGGACCTGGTAGCCGCCGCATCGGGCAAGCCGGACTATTCACAGTACGACGCGGTACCCGATCCGGACCCCGCGTATTCGCCGCTCTCCGGGCCGATCTCGTACTACGACCCGCTGGCCCCCGCCCCGCAGCCGCCGTCCCTACCGGAGCCGTCCCAGGACTGGTCCGCCGGTCTGGACTGGCCGCCGACCGAGAACCCGCTACCGGAGGCCCGCCCGAGCGGCGGCCGCCGCCGCAAGCCGGACCCGCTGGACTCCGATGTCGCGCTGGGCCGGTTGCCGGGCATCGAACCTCCCGCCCCGCCCGCCGCGCCGCGCGAGGGCGGTCGCCGGCGCCGCTACGACCCGGACGACGAGAACACCGACGAGGTGCGTCCGTTCCGCGGCGATACCGGCCAGCCCGCCGACGGGGCCGCACGCACCCAGTTCAATCCCGCGGTCCGCCAGCCCTTCGACGACCGGCCGCCGTACGACGATCAGCCGCCCTTCGGTGACCCTGCCCGCACCCAGTTCCAGCCGGCCGCCCCCGCGTGGTCGCCGGTGCCGGGACCCGAACCGCTACCGCGCACCCCCGGGCAGGATCGGCCGCCCTTCGAGCCGCCGCAGGCCGCGCCCGCCGCGCCGCCCATGTCGCGCTCGGCGCGCCGGCACGCGGAATCGCAGGTCCAGAATGCCCCCCAGGGCCCGGCCGTCGACCGCCGCGGCGGCGTCGACCACGGCGCGGCCAACGGACTTCCGGAATGGTCCGCGCACCGACGACCCGACGCCGAACCCGTCCGCGACCGCCAGGATCAGGCCGCGGTGCCGACCGCCGCGTGGTCGTCGCTGGCCCACTCCGATCAGCAGCTGCTCTCCGGGGAATCGGTGGCAGGTGATCTGCTCCGCGACGCCCAGCAGCGCGACGATCAACGCGCGGAACGGAATTCGCGAAATGCCGGCAAACGTCCCGGCGGCGGGCGCGGCCGTGCGGTGGCGCCCGAGCCGGAGCCCGACGACCACCTCACCGATTTCTACGAGCCGTTCGACGACTACGACGACTATGACGACGACGAGCCCGAGACGTCGCTGGGCGGACGGCTTTCCGCGCTCACGCAGAAGGCCGGCTCCTTCGCCCGCAAGAGCAAGAGCAGGAGCACCCGCGGCGCCCCGGCCCGCTCGCGTGCGGCGGCCCGCTCCGACGACGATGAGCACCGCCGGCAATGGCTGATGATCGCGGGCCAGAGTGTGGGCGCCGCGGTCGCGGGCATGTTGCTGTTCAAGGGCTTCGAACGCATGTGGGAAATGCTCCCGTGGGTGGCCCTGGCCCTGGCCATGATCGTGATTCTCGGCCTGGTCGCCCTGGTGCGGGTGCTGCGCCGCACCGATGACATCTTCAGCACTGTGATTGCCGTCGTCGTAGGCGTCTTCGTGACGCTCGGACCGCTAGCCTTTCTACTCAGTACGAACTGAGCAGGGAGCAGCAGTGGGGAACATCGTGCAAGCGCAGGGGGCGAGCACCGAGGACCGGGCGGGGCGAAAGGAAGTCCGGGTCGGGCTCTCGACCGCATCGGTGTATCCGGAGAACACCGAGGCCGCCTTCCGCTATGCGGCCGAACTCGGATACGACGGCGTGGAACTCATGGTGTGGGCCGAGCCCGCCAGCCAGTCCATTTCGACCGTGCAGCATTTCGCGCACAAATACGATGTGCCGGTGCTGGCCGTGCACGCCCCGTGCCTGCTGATCTCGCAACGGGTCTGGGGGTCGGACCCGATCGCGAAACTCACCCGCAGCGTGCACACCGCCGAGGCGCTGGGCGCGGCCACCGTGGTGGTGCACCCGCCCTTCCGCTGGCAGCGCCGCTACGCCGACGGCTTCGCGAAACAGGTTGCCGAACTGGAGAATTCGAGCCCGGTTGCGGTGGCCGTGGAGAACATGTTCCCGATGCGCGCCGACACCCTGTTCCGCGGCAGCTCGATCGAGCGGCTGCAGCGCCGCGGCGGCCCCGGCCCCTCCATCACCACCTTCAGCCCCTCCTTCGACCCCACCGACGTCGGCTTCCGGCACTACACCCTCGACACCTCGCATACCGCCACCGCGGGCATGGATCCGCGCGTCCTGGCGGGCCGCATGGGTTCCGGTCTCACCCACCTGCACCTGGCCGACGGCCGCGGCGCCGCCACCGACGAGCACCTGATCCCGGGCGAGGGCACCCAGCCGGTGGCCGAACTCTGCGACATGCTGGTACACAACGGTTTCGACGGCCAGGCCGTCATCGAGGTGAACACCCAGATGGCCCGCACCACCATGGACCGGGCCGCCATGCTCAACCGGGCGCTCACCTTCGCCCGCACCCACCTCAACCCCTTCACCCCCGCGCCCACCCCCGAACCGACCGTCGCCCACCGCGGCTGAGAGCCTCGGCGGGGGTTGCGTGATTCATCCCACCGCTGGGGCGGAAAGATCCGACCGTCCGTTTACGCTGTACAAACCGCGACAGTGGAAGGACAGCGGATGACAACGGAGTTGACCGTCGATCTCGAATCGGCGAGCGAACTGGCGAACGCGCCGTTCAGCCGCGTCTGCGCGCTGACCGAGGTCGAGGCGGAGACTCCCGGGCTCGGCCGCTACGCGGGCCTGATCGAACCCACCTGGACCATCGGCGACAAACTGCACGGCGGCACCATGGTCGCCGGCAGCGCGGCCGCCGCCACCGAATGGCTGCGCCGCACCGCGCCCACGCAGGCCGCCATGTTCCCCATCTCGGCCAGCACCGACTTCCTCGGCGCACCCGTCCCCGGGGAGGTCGAGTACGAGGTCCGCACCCGCAAGCTGGGCCGCCAGATCGCCCTCATCGACGCCGGCCTGATCCAGGACGGCCGCACCCTGGTGCACACCGCCTTCACCTTCGGCCACCTCGACGACGCCGTCCCGCAGTACGCCGTCGACCACGCCGGCGACATGCCCGCGGAACCGCCCGCCGACGCCCTCGCCTACGACGAGCGCAACCCCATGGGCAAGATCGTCCACGTCGCCCAGGGCTCCTCGGTCGCCATCGACCCGGCCTGGGCCCGCTTCCTCGCCGGCGAGAAATCCGAACCGCGCCTGCGTCTCTGGATCCGCCCCTTCGAGGGCGACGAACAGGACCCCGACGTCGCCGCCTTCTTCGCCCTGATGGCCGCCGACATGAGCCCCCCGGTCCCCATGAACCTCGGCCACTTCGGCTGGGCCCCCACGGTTCAGCTCACCACCTACCTGCGCCGCCGCCCGGCCCCCGGCTGGCTCCGCGTCATCGCCCACAGCCGCGAGGTCGGCAACCGCATGTTCGACGAGGACCAACTCGTCGTCGACTCGACGGGCGCCATCGTCGCCCAGAGTCGCCAACTAGCCCTCATCCCTCAACCCCGCTGACCCCGCCGGCACGGGTTCCCAAGGCCAACGCTCCTCGGCTGTGCGCTGAAGGCCCGTATAGGCGGGACAGCTAGCCTTGATCCTCATGACGAGGATTGCGGTTATCGGTGGGGGTCGGATCGGGGAGGCGTTGATCGCCGGTCTGCTCGAGTCCGGGCGGGCGAACAAGGATCTGGTCGTGGTGGAGCCGGTGCCGGCGCGGGCCGAAATGCTGGCCGACCGGTTCGGGATTCGCGCCACCGACGACATCGCCGATGCCGCCAAGTCCGCGGATCTCATCGTGATCGCGGTGAAGCCGAACGATGTGGACGCCGTGGTCGCCGAGCTGGGCAAGGCCGAACTGGGCGACGACCACGATCAGGTGCTGGTGTCGCTGGCCGCCGGCGTGCCGACCGCGCGCATGGAGTCCCGGCTGCCCGCCGGCTTCCCGGTCGTGCGGGTCATGTCGAACACGCCGATGCTGGTGGGCCAGGGCATGAGCGCCATCGCGCCCGGCCGCTACGCCCGCAAGGAGCAGCTGGCCCTGGTCACCGAGATGCTGGAGTCGGTGGGCAAGGTGGTGACGGTCGCCGAATCGCAGATGGATGCCGTCACCGCGGTGTCGGGTTCGGGCCCGGCGTACTTCTTCCTGATCGTCGAGGCCATGATCGACGCCTCGGTGGGCCTGGGTCTGAGCCGCGATGTGGCCGCCCAGCTGGTGACGCAGACGATGCTCGGTTCGGCGGCCCTGCTCGAGGAGTCGGGACAGTCTGCTCCGGAATTGCGCGCGGCCGTCACCTCGCCCGCGGGCACCACCGCGGCGGGCCTGCGGGCGCTGGAGCGGGGTGCGGTGCGCTCGGCTTTCCACGATGCATTGGACGCCGCAAAACGCCGTTCCGCCGAACTCGGCGTGATCGCGGACTAACGTTGATGGTGCGGCGAGTGCGCTCCCCGCATTCAAATACTGCTCGGTTGCTAGTTTGCTGCCGAAGGCCGACTCGCCACAGCAAAGGCTGATTTCTCACACCCGTCGCAGCAATCCCACTGGTCCCGCTAAGCTTCAAGGAGCACGTGCGTGTCTGTTCCGCCGGTGGGGAAGCCGGCGGCGCGGACGTGCCGGAGGTCAGTGGCGCAATGATGTCTGGAAACAGCCAAGCGAGGTCCGGAAACAGCCCAATCAATGCAGGATCCGTCATCGGCGGAGGAACTCAGTTCCTCACCGTCGCCGAGGTCGCGAATCTGATGCGGGTATCCAAAATGACGGTGTACCGGTTGGTGCATTCGGGAGAGCTGCCCGCGGTGCGGGTGGGGCGTTCCTTCCGGGTACACGCCAAGGCGGTGCACGACTATCTGGAGACGTCCTACTTCGACGCGGGGTAGTACACCCGGATAACCGATCGGCCACCCGTTTCGTTCGCCGGAGAGTGGCCCGGTAGCATGGACCGGCATCCTGTACGTGCCGGTGGTGCCGCCGGGTCCATTCGGCCCGTATCGGGTAGGGACTGTGCAGGGTCAGACAGTGTGCACCCCGCGGAAGCGGGGATGACCCGAGAGAACGCGAGGAACAACCCTATGGGTTCTGTGATCAAGAAGCGCCGCAAGCGCATGTCGAAGAAGAAGCACCGCAAGCTGCTTCGCCGCACGCGTGTTCAGCGGCGCAAACTCGGCAAGTAAGCCGCTGTGTCGTAGCTGGAAGCCCGTCACCTCAGGTGACGGGCTTTCGTTTTTCACAGGTGATTGAAGTCATCGTTAGATCCTGGTTAATACCCTTCGGATGGTCCCTACTCGCCGGTTACTCTGGGAGCGCGGGAATAACACAGCGGCGATATTTCAAGACATGGGGGCTGCGAGTGGGATCCGGAGTGGCAGGGACTCGGGATGGGCAGGCGCCCAGGGTGGTGATGGTGACCGGTGCGAGCCGGTTCTTCGGCGGCAATGTGGTGGCCCGGCTGGCGGCCGACCCGGCCGTCGAACGCATCATCGCCGTGGACGCGAAACAGCCCAGCCGGGAGCTGCTGCGCCGTATGGGCCGCGCCGAATTCGTGCGCGCCGATATTCGTAATCCGTTGATCCGCAAGGTTATCGACGGAAATCAGGTGGATACGGTGGTGCATCCCGCGGCACTGTCGCGCCCGCCCTCGGGTGGCGGCCGGGCCGCCATGAAGGACATGAACGTCCTCGGCGCCATGCAGTTGTTCGCGGTGTGCCGCAAGGCTTCCAGCGTGCGGCGGGTGGTGGTGCGGTCCTCCTCCGCCGTCTACGGGTGCAGCGCCAAGGACCCGGTGAAATTCACCGAGGAAATGAGCGCGCGTACGCCGCCGCGCGGCTGGTTCGCCCGGGACATGATCGAGGTGGAGGGCTTCGTCCGCGGGCTGGCCCGGCGGCGGCCGGATATCTCGGCGGCGATTCTGCGCTTTCCGCCGATCGTGGGGCCGCAGCTGGCCAAACGCGGTGTGCAGTATTTCCGTTCGCCGATCACCCCGACCATCCTCGGGCGTGATCCGCGCATGCAGCTGCTGCACGAGGAGGACGGCATCGCCGCCCTTGTCCACGGGGCCATGACGGCTCCGGGCGGGACCTACAATGTGGCAGGTGACGGCGCGATGGCGCTGTCGCAGGCGATCCGCCGGGCCGGGCGGGTCGAATTGCCGGTCCCGTACGCGGTTTTCCGCACCGTCGGGCGGACCGTGATGGGCCCGGTCATGCGGGAGTTCACCGCGGAGCAGATCGACTACTTCCATTTCGGGTGTGGTCTGGACACCACCCGGATGCGCACCGAACTGGGCTTCCAGCCGCGCTGGACCACGGTGCAGGCGTTCGACGACTTCATAGGGGGCGCAGCGTTGCGGCCCGTGATCGATCCTGCGTGGATCGACGCCGCAGAAAACAAACTTCTCGGCCTGCTCGGGGCCGGGACGGGAGCACACCAATGAGTGATGTAGCGAAGGTGATTCGACTTCACGACGTGGATTTCGAGACGCGGCACAGCCGGCCGTCCCGGGCGTGGCCGGTGGGGGAACCGGCGCTCACCCCGGTGACCTCGCTGACCGACCGGCTCGCCGAAGCCGAAGCGCGCCAGCCCAAGTCGCTGGGCGACCTGATCCGGGGGACCGTTGCGGACGGGGTCCGCTACACCGCCGACTTCGCGCGCCGCCGCCTGACCGGCGATTATCAGGTCGACGAATTCGGTTTGGACGAGCACCTTCTCGAATCGGTGATCCTCCCGATGCTGCGCCCGCTGTCGGACCTGTGGTTCCGGGTCGAGGTGTCGGGCGTCGAGAACATTCCGGAGGTGGGCGGCGCGCTCATCGTGGCCAATCACGCGGGCACGGTGCCGCTGGACGGGCTGATGCTGCAGCTGGCCGTGCACGACCGGCACCCCAAGCAGCGGGCGCTGCGCATCCTGGCCGCCGATCTGATCTTCGAGACGCCGATCGTCGGCGGGCTGGCCCGCAAGGCCGGGCACACCCTGGCCTGCCCGGCGGACGCCGAAAGGCTGTTGCGCGCGGGCGAAGTCGCGGGCGTGTTCCCCGAGGGCTACAAGGGCATCGGCAAGCCGTATTCGGACCGGTACAAGCTGCAGCGTTTCGGCCGTGGCGGTTTCGTGTCGGCGGCGGTGCGCACCGGCGTACCGATCATTCCGTGCTCCATTGTGGGTTCGGAGGAGATCTATCCGAAACTGGCCGATCTGAAGCCGCTGGCCCGCCTGCTCGGTATCCCGTATTTCCCGGTGACGCCGCTGTTTCCGCATCTGGGTCCGCTCGGTGCCATTCCCTTCCCGTCGAAGTGGTACATCGAATTCGGCGAGCCGATTTCGACCGCCGGATACGAACCGGCGGATGCGGATGATCCGATGACGATGTTCGAAGTCACCGATCAGGTCCGCGAAACCATTCAGGGGACGCTGTACAAGAATCTGATCAAACGCCGGAATCCGTTCACCGGCTAGTTCTTTCGCACATATTTGCGACCGGCCCGCTCCGAAATGGAGCGGGCCGGTCGTTTTATGTGCTGGCGAAACTGCTCGAGAGCTAGCTCGCTTTGGCTTCCCGCTTACGCGAGAGCACGGCCGCGGCCGCGCCGCCCGCCGCGCCGAGTGCGAGGGCGGTGGGCACACCGACTTTCGCGGCCTTGCGGCCGGTGCGGAAATCGCGGATCTCCCAGCCGCGGTTCTTGGCGACCTCGCGCAGGTCCGCGTCCGGGTTGATGGCCACGGCGGTGCCGACCAGCGAGAGCATCGGCACGTCGTTGTGGCTGTCGCTGTAGGCGGTGCAGCGCTTGAGGTTCAGGCCCTCGCGAATGGCCAGGGTGCGCACCGCGTGCGCCTTGCCCAGCCCGTGCAGGATGTCGCCGACCAGGCGGCCGGTGAACACGCCGTCCTCGCTCTCGGCGACCGTGCCCAGCGCGCCGGTCAGGCCCAGCCGCTTGGCGATGACCTGCGCCAGCTCCACCGGCGTGGCGGTGACCAGCCACACCTGCTGGCCCGCGTCGAGATGCATCTGGGCCAGCGCCCGGGTGCCCGGCCAGATCTTGTCGGCGATGATCTCGTCGTAGATCTCCTCGCCGAGCGCGGCGAGTTCGGCGGTGGGGCGGCCGGCGATGAAGGAGAGCGCCTTCTCCTTGCCGGAGGCCATATCCTGGTGGCTCTCCTTGCCGGTGACCCGGAATTTGACCTGTTTCCAGGCCATATCGACCAGGTCGGAGGTCTTGAAGTACTTGCGCGCGGCCAGCCCGCGGGCGAAGTGCACGATGGACGCGCCCTGCACCATGGTGTTGTCGACATCGAAGAAGGCGGCGGCGGTGAGGTCACGGGGGACCGCGAGGGGCGGCATGCCGTCGTCCCGCAGCGCGAGTTCGGCGTCGTGCAGGGCGATGGCGGCGTCGGCGCTGGCCTCGCCGGCCAGGTTGGCCCGGACCTCTTCCTCGCTGGGACCGAACGGACTGCGGGTGATGCGGGTGAACTGATCCTGCAGGTCCTGCAGGCCCTGACCCCAGCGCGCCGGGAATTCACCGAAGCGGCCCGCGATGAAGCCCGTCCCCTGCTCTTTCGAACGTTCCGGCACCAGTACCTCCGCCTGTTAGCGCGAACAAGTCCACAGTAACGCCCGGGGGTGGCCGCAACGTAGACGGTGAACGACATATCGGAGAGTTGTTAGATGGTGGCTATGAGCGATTCGACACATGCTGTGACTCTGTTGACCCGCAGCGGCTGCGGCCTGTGCCACACGGCACTGGAACAATTGCGGCCGATCTGCGCCGAGTTCGGCATCGAGGTCGCGACCGTGGACGTGGACGAGGCCGCCGCCACAGATCCGGGCCTGCGCGCCGAATACGGCGACCGGTTGCCGGTCGTGCTACTGGATGGGCGCGAGCACAGCTATTTCGACGTGGACGAGCCGCGACTGCGTGCCGACCTCGCGAAATAAGGCGCAATAGGGGCTTTTCGGGGGTTCGTGACGGCGGGCCTCCTTCACCCCTTCCCACCGGTGTGTTGCGTGGCGGGTTCGCGCTGATGAGGGTTGAATGAAGCCGGGGCCGGAGCCCGCCGCAAAGTGACTGAATTCACCGACTTTGTGCAGGGCTTCACAAGCGGTTACGGTGGTGGCACGCGACCCGCCTTCTCGGGCAGCGGAAGCGACCCCCTGAACCTGACTCGACCTCGCCTGCAAGGACCGCGACGGTCTCCCGGCGTCGGGTCGACAAGAGAACCCGGACACTCACCCCCGGCCGGACGAGGAGCGCAAGCGACGTGACAGAGCAGCACGAGACGCCGCCGACTGGCGTCTCCAAGGCTCTGCAGAAGGACATCCCGCAGGCCACGGTGGCCCGGCTGGCCACCTATCTCCGCGTGCTCGCCGTACTCGCCGACGACGGTGTAGCCATCGTATCGAGTGAGGAACTGGCTGTCGCGGCGGGTGTCGGTTCGGCGAAGTTGCGCAAGGATCTTTCCTTCCTGGGGCCCAATGGCGTTCGCGGCGTGGGCTATGACGTGATCAAGCTGCGCGACCGCATCGAGGATGTGCTCGGCCTGTCCGAGGGGCACCGGGTGGTGCTGGTCGGAGCCGGTCATCTGGGCCGGGCGCTGGTCGGCTACGGCGGTTTCCGCCGCCGCGGGTTCGCCATGGTCGGGCTGTTCGACAACGATCCGGCGGTGATCGGCACGACGGTGTGCGGACTGGTCGTTCGCGATGTCACCGAAATGGCCGATGCCGTGGACACTCTGGAGCCCACCATCGCCGTCATCGCGGTGCCGGACGCGGCCGCGCAGGGCGTCTGCGATCTGCTGGTCGAGGCCGGCATGCAGTGCATTCTGAGCTTCTCCGCCCTGGCGCTCGAGGCCCCCGCCACCGTCGAGGTGCGGCGCGTCGATCTCGCGGTGGAGATGCAATTGCTGTCGTTCGAGCGGGCCCGCAGCGCGGAATCGGCCGCAGAGGAAGCGATGAGCGCGGCCGCCGGGAGCCTGATGCCCCGGGTACCGATGACAACCAGCAAGGGAGCGGTGGTCCAGCCATGAGTGTTCTTCTCGTCGGGATCTCGCATCGCAGCGCACCGGTGTCGGTGCTCGAGAAGATCGCCATCACGGAGACCGACCGGCCCAAGCTGACCGACAAGATGCTGGCCTCCAGCCACGTCTCCGAGGCGATGATCGTCTCCACCTGCAACCGCATCGAGGTCTACGCGGTCGTCGACGCCTTCCACCCGGCGCTGGGCGAGATCGGCGAATTGCTCACCAAGCATTCGGGTCTGCCGCTGCCGGAGCTCACCAAGCACGCGTATGTGCGCTACGCGGAGGCCGCGGCCGAGCACCTGTTCGCGGTGGCCTCGGGCCTGGACTCCATGGTGGTCGGCGAGCAGCAGGTGCTGAGCCAGATCCGGGCCGCCTACGCCGCCTCCGACGCGCAGCAGGCCGCCGGGCGCACCCTGCACGAGCTGGCCCAGCACGCGCTGCGGGTGGGCAAGCGGGTGCACTCCGAGACCGGGATCGACCGCGCGGGCGCGTCGGTGGTGTCGGTCGCGCTGGATCGCGCGCGCATGGTGCTGGGTCCGCTGGCGGGCCGCACCGCGCTGGTGCTGGGTGCGGGCGCCATGGGCGGGCTCGCGGTGGCGCAGCTGGCACGCGGCGGGGCGGCGAAGATCCTGGTGGTGAACCGGACGCTGGAAAAGGCGCAGCGCCTGGCCAATACGGCCACCACCATGCACGGCGTGCCGGCCGAGGCCATCGAGATGGACCGGCTGACCGAGGCGATGGCCGCCGCCGATGTGGTCGTCACCTGTACCGGCGCGGTCGGCGCCGTGGTGACGCTGGCGGACGTGCATCGCGCGCTGGCCGCCAAGACCGGCTCGGAGGAGTTGGTGATCTGCGATCTGGGCCTGCCCCGCGATGTGGACCACGCGGTGGCCGGGCTGCCGGGCGTGACCGTCATCGACATGGAGACGCTGCAGCGCGATCCGTCGGCCGGCGCGGCCGCCGACGACACCGCCGCCGCGCGCACCATCGTCGCCGACGAACTCGCGAAATACCTTGCCGGACAGCGCATGGCCGAGGTCACCCCGACCGTGGCCGCGCTGCGCCAGATGGCCGCCGACGTGGTCGAGGCCGAGCTGCTCCGGCTGGATTCCCGACTACCGGGACTCGAATCCACCGAACGCGACGAGGTGGCCCGTACCGTGCGACGGGTGGTCGACAAGCTGCTGCACGCGCCGACGGTGCGGGTCAAACAGCTGGCGTCCACGCCCGGCGGCGACAGCTACGCCGAGGCGCTGCGCGAGCTTTTCGAACTGAAACCCGGTGCGGCACAAGCGGTTGCCGCGCCGATGGAGATTTCCGCCCTGCAGGGCGAACTGGCCGACGATTTCACCGCCGCTCACCCGGGCGACGAACAGGGGCACACCGCATGACCGGAGCAATGGTGCACGAGAACGAAACAACCGTCCCCTCCACGGAGCGGATTGTTGGCCGCGGAACCGTCGAGGCGCCCTGGCGCATCGGTACCCGCGGCAGTCTGCTGGCCCTCACCCAGGCCGGGCATGTGCGCGACGCCCTGATCGCCAACGGCCAGCAGGCCGAGCTGGTCATCGTGAAGACCGCCGGTGACCAGAACGCCACCGATCCGGTGCAGAAGATCGGGGTGGGTGTCTTCACCGCCGCGCTGCGCGAGGAATTGGCCGCGGGCACGGTCGACATCGCGGTGCACTCCTACAAGGACCTGCCGACCGCGCAGGATCCGCGCTTCGACATCGCGGCCATCCCGGCCCGCCAGGATCCGCGCGACGCGCTGGTGGCGCGTGACGGCCTGGTGCTCGGTGAGCTGCCCGCGGGCGCGAAGGTCGGCACCTCCGCGCCGCGCCGGTCCGCGCAGTTGAAGGCGCTGGGCCTGGGCATCGAGATCGTGCCGTTGCGCGGCAATCTCGACACCCGCATCTCCAAAGTTACTTCCGGTGAATTGGATGCCGTCGTGGTGGCGCGGGCCGGGCTGGCCCGCATCGACCGCCTCGACGCCGTCACCGAATCGCTCGAACCGGTGCAGATGCTGCCGGCCCCGGCGCAGGGCGCGCTGGCGGTCGAATGCCGCAGCGCCGATACCGAACTCGTGACCATCCTGTCGGCTCTCGACGATCTCGGCACCCGTGCCGCGATCACCGCGGAGCGGGCATTGCTGGCCGAACTGGAGGCCGGCTGTACCGCACCGATCGGTGCGCTGGCGGAGGTCGTCGAATCGCTCGACGACGACGGCCGGGTGGTGGAGGAGTTGTCGCTGCGCGCCTGCGCGGCGGCGATCGACGGCTCGGATGTGATCCGGGCTTCAGTGGTCGGCTCGGTCGCGGATGCCGCGGACCTGGGTCGGGCACTGGCGCGCGAGCTCTTGGAGCTGGGGGCGCGCGACCTGCTCAGCGTCACAGAGGAGCCCGCTGAGCTCACCGACGACAGCAATCCCAGCCCAATGGAGAACCAACGATGAGCCGAGTGACGAAGAAGAATCCCGGTCGGATCCTTTTCGTGGGGTCCGGGCCTGGTGACCCGGCGCTGCTCACCGTGCGGGCCCGCGAGGTGCTCGGCCGGGCGACGCTGGCGTTCACCGATCCCGATGTCGACAAGGGCGTGCTCGCCCTGATCGGCACCGCGGTCGAGGAGAACCCCGACGGGACCCGTCCCGTCGACGTGCGTCCCGCGCTCGGTGACGCCGCCGAGGTGGCCAAGACGCTGATCGCCGAGGCACGCAATGGTTCCGACGTGGTGCGCCTGGTCTCCGGCGACCCGATGACCACCGATTCGGTCATCCACGAGATCAACGCCGTCACCCGTTCGCACCTGAACTTCGAGGTGCTGCCGGGGCTTTCGGCCGGCACCACCGTCCCCGCCTACGCGGGCATCGAAATCGGTTCCAGCCACACCGAGGTGGATGTGCGCGGCGAGGTGGACTGGGCGGCCGTGGCGGCCGCGCCGGGTCCGCTGGTGCTGCACGCCACCTCCGGGCATCTGGCCGAGACCGCGTCGGCGCTGGTCGAGCACGGCATGGCGCCGCAGACCCCGGTCGCGGTGACCGTGCGCGGCACCACCCGGCAGCAGCGCACCATCGACGCCACGCTGGCGACGCTGAACAATGCCGCCTCCGAACTGGTCGGCCCGCTGGTGGTCACGGTCGGCAAGGAGGTGGAGAAGCGCGCCAAGACCTCCTGGTGGGAGTCGCGGGCCCTGTACGGCTGGACCGTGCTGGTGCCGCGCACCAAGGAGCAGGCCGGTGAGATGAGCGAGAAGCTCGTCATGCACGGTGCCATCCCGATGGAGGTGCCGACCATCGCGGTCGAGCCGCCGCGCAGTCCGGCGCAGATGGAGCGCGCGGTCAAGGGTCTGGTCGACGGCCGCTACCAGTGGGTGGTGTTCACCTCCACCAACGCGGTGCGCGCGGTGTGGGAGAAGTTCGGCGAATTCGGCCTGGACGCCCGCGCTTTCAGCGGCGTGAAGATCGCCTGCGTCGGTGAGGCCACCGCGGAGAAGGTGCGCTCCTTCGGCATCAACCCGGAGCTGGTGCCCAGCGGTGAGCAGTCCTCCGAGGGCCTGCTGGCCGACTTCCCGCCCTACGACGACGTTTTCGACCCGGTCAACCGGGTGCTGCTGCCGCGCGCGGACATCGCCACCGAGACCCTCGCCGAGGGCCTGCGCGACCGCGGCTGGGAGATCGACGACGTCACCGCCTACCGCACCGTGCGTGCGTCGCCGCCGCCCGCGGAGACCCGCGAGATGATCAAGACCGGCGGTTTCGACGCGGTGCTGTTCACCTCGTCCTCCACCGTCCGGAACCTGGTCGGAATCGCCGGCAAGCCGCACGCCCGCACCATCGTGGCCTGCATCGGCCCCAAGACGGCCGAGACCGCAATCGAATTCGGCCTGCGCGTGGACGTGCAGCCCGAAATCGCTCAGGTCGGCCCGCTCGTCGAGGCACTCGCCGAGCACGCCGCCCATCTGCGCGCCGAGGGCCTGCTGCCCCCGCCCCGCAAGAAGAGCCGCCGCAGCCGCTAGCGCTCGCGGCCGGGCCCGGCGGTATCGCCGTGTTCGCCGGCCGGAACCGGGCCCCGCATCCAATGATGCGGGGCCCGTGGCATTTCGCGTTCGCTGGGTGGATGCCCATGAAAGTGCTGGCGTTCCATTTCGAACCGAAATGCATACGCTGCGTTCAGCATTCGATCTTCGAAAGGTGAACGTCTATGAAGCGCACGGCAGTCGGCCTGATCGCGATGTCCGGGATCGCCCTCGCGGTGCTGTCCCCGGCCGCGGCGTCGGCGGCGCCCGTACCGCTGGAGCAGGCCCCGGCCGCGGTTCAGACCACCGCGGTCGCACCGATCGATGCCACCAGCTCCGGTAGCGCAGCCGTGAACACGCTGCAATTCCTGCTGAAGTGCCTGACCACCGGCTCGGGTACCCCGGGCACCACCGGCACCGGCTGCCTGGTCTCCTAGCGGCCGCCGTGCGCGGCGGAGGTTCTCCGAAGTCTCTTGCGCGGCCTCGGAGAGCCTCCACCGTTGTCAGCGTTGCGCTGCCATCAGGCGGCGGACCATGCGGCAGGTGGCGTCCGAGGGCCGGTGCACGCCGATGACTTCCGCTGTGTGGCGGATGTTTTCATTGGTGGCCTGATCCGGGCTGAAGGAGCCGGAGTCCAGTAGCGCGATGGCCAGCCGCATAGCCTTCAACCTGCGATTGTGCGAGATGTACCACGACCGCGGCCGCCCTGCGGGCAGCGGCTGTTTGGACAGCGGCCGCCACGCGTGATCGATCACGTCCCCCTTCTTCGGCACTTCGCCGGCCCGGTTCACCTTGTCGGACATGCTGGTAACAGCTGCGAGCACGACCATTCCTCCCGTCGCGATCCGGATCCGCACCCCGTATCGGCGGCGCGACTCCTTCGAACACATCTTCGATTCTACTCGTCCCCACCGACAAAATCGGCTGCTCACAATGACTTTGGCGATGCGACCCGATGGCCGTGACGGTGCGGCGCGGCCCGGCCGCGGAGGCGCGCGCACCCGGGTCGAAGGGCGGGCATATCATGCGAACATGACCGGAATGGACCGCCCTCGGCGGTTGCGCCGTACTCCCGCCATGCGTCGGCTCGTCGCCGAGACCAGCCTGGAGCCGCGGCATCTGATTCTGCCCATGTTCGTCGCCGACGGGATCGGCGAACCGCACGAGATCTCCTCCATGCCAGGCGTTTTCCAGCACTCGATGGACTCGCTGCGGAAGGCGGCCGTGGAGGCGGTGGCCGCCGGCGTGGGCGGGCTCATGCTGTTCGGCGTGCCCAAGCCGGAGGACAAGGACGCGCAGGGGAGTGCCGCCAGCGATCCGGACGGGATCCTGAACCGCGGCCTGCGCGCGCTGGTGCACGAGGTCGGCGGATCGACCGTGGTCATGGCCGACACCTGCCTCGACGAGTTCACCGACCACGGCCACTGCGGTGTGCTCGACGACAGCGGCGCGGTCGACAACGACGCCACGCTGACCCGCTACGTCGAAATGGCGTTGGCGCAGGCCGAAACCGGCGCGGACCTGCTCGGCACCAGCGGCATGATGGATGGCCAGGTGGCCGCGATCCGTGCGGGCCTGGACGACGCCGGGTACTCCGACACCGGCATCCTCGCCTACGCGGCCAAGTACGCCTCGGCCTTCTACGGTCCCTTCCGGGAGGCCGTCGGCTCCTCGCTGCAGGGGGATCGGCGCACCTATCAGCAGGATGCGGCGAACCGCCGCGAGGCAATTCGTGAGCTGGAGCTGGATCTGCTCGAGGGCGCGGACATCGTCATGGTGAAGCCCGCCATGTCGTATCTGGACATTCTGCGCGAGGTCGCGGACCGCTCCACGGTGCCGGTGGCGGCCTATCAGATCTCCGGTGAGTACGCCATGATCACCGCGGCCGCCCAGCACGGCTGGATCGATCGCAAGGGCGCGGTGCTGGAGTCGCTGCTCAGCATTCGGCGCGCGGGCGCGGACATGGTGCTGACCTACTGGGCCACCGAGGCCGCGCACTGGCTGTCGTGAGCGTGGCCGAGTAGCTCCGATCGTGAATCCGATGGTCCCGCCGGGTATTTCGCGCCCGGCCCCGGAAGACGTGCGCACCGCCTGCCAACTCTGGTATCTCACATTAGCTGTCGGCCTGGTGCAGTTGATCGCCTCGCTGGTGACGCAGTTCGGGCAGCGGCAGGATCTGGCGCAGCAGATGTTCGACCAGGTCAAGGAGCAGCAGCCGACCGTGACGCTGGCACAGGTGCAGGCCTGGATGGCGATCGTGTTCATCCTGGTCGGCGTGGTCTGGCTGGTGCTGACCGGCGCCGGAGTGGCGGTGGTGTACCAGCTGGGACGCGGAAAGGCCTGGGCGCGAGCGCTTCTCACCGGGTTCGGCGTCTTCCTGGTGCTCGGCGCGGCGGGCACGCTGTTCGGCATCGGGGTCAAGGAGGGTGCGGCCGCGCTGGTCGCCGGCGGGGCTGGAATCGTGGCGGCGGTGCTGGCGGGCGGGGCCGTATTCCTGTGCTATCGAAGCGAATCCGAGGCATTCTTCCGTCCCGGACCGCAGTAGGAACGCCTGAGTTTGTGACAAGCGTACTAGCGGGTATGGTGAGGGCAGTCACAGAGAATTCGGGAACCGGGTGCCTGTCGTCATACGTTGTGTTATGGCGCGTTCGGCTCCGGGAAGGCGGAGGCAACGATGCGAGTGGTGATCCAGCAGCCGCACAGCCTGCGGCGCGATGTGCTGGTGCTGAGTCTGCTGTTTCTGTTCGGGCTGCTCACCCTCGCCGTGCTGTTGATTCCGGGCCTGGCCCGCTGAGCGAATCCACGATCTTTACGCTCGACCTATGAGTGAGGCCATCAACACCCCCGGGGCCGTGCTGTTCTCCGAGCCCGGTGCGCGCTGGCGGACCATCGCCTACGGACCCGCGCTGTGCGCGATCATCCTGGTCATCGAGCTGATCCGGGGTGGCGCCATCCACTGGTTCGGGCTGGTCTTCTGCGCGGTGCTGCTGGCCGGATTCGTGTGGTTGCAGGTGGTGGCGGGCAAGCGGCACATCAGTGTCGAGCTGACGCCGGAGCAACTGCGCGAGGGCACGGAGGTGGTGCCGCTGCGCGACATCGCCGAGGTGCTGCCGGAGGAAGACGACGAGTCCTGGGAGTATGAGGACTGGCAGTCGGCGCGGGCGCTGGGCGAGCTGACCGGAGTACCGCGGCGGCGCAAGGGAATCGGGCTGAAGCTGACCGACGGGCGGCTGGTGCAGGCGTGGGCGCGGGATCACGTCACGCTGCGCGCCGAGTTGACAGCCGCGTTGGAGCGGGCGCGCGGTACCGATGACGAGCCCGGAACCGATGACGAGCCCGGAACCGATGACGAGCGCGGGTCGGATGACGAGCGGAAGGAAGCGCTGTGATGCGATGGCTGACCGTATTCGCCGAATTCGTGCTGGTGCCGGTGCTGGTGGTGGCGGCGGTGTGGTGCTGGCACAACGGGATTCGGACCACTGTCTTCAAGCCTCAGGGTGAGGTGCCCGCGTTCACCGCGACGCGGTACATCGGGCCCTGGCTGGCGGGGTGCGCGGTGCTGGCCATCATGTCGGGGCTGGCGCTGATCGACGTGGTGGCGCGTGCGGTTCGGTTCGCGCGCTGAGCTTTTCGCGACACGCCACGCGGGGGGGTGCGAAGTCCGGATTCGCCTTGGAGGCGTCCGGGCGGTCGCGGAGAATCATGGGCATGAAGCGCACAGATCTCGTGAAACGCATCGCCACCGCGGTGCTGGCCACGGGGGTCGTCGGCGTCGTGGCGGTGGCTCCGGCCGCCGCCGCTCCGGTCGATGCCGTCCCGGATTACCGGTCACACCCGGTCGCGCTGTCCTGGCAAGACCTACTACCGCCCCAGCTGAGTTGCCTGCTGTCCACCGGATGGGCGGCGTTCTGCCTGGGGATTCCGCTCCCGTAACGGGTCGCGGCGGCGCGACCGCAGACCGCGCCGCCGTCTCCGCTGCGGAAAAAGGTGTCAGCCCCGCTTACGCGAGGGCTGGGCTCCCGCTGATGCGAAAGCCTCAGTCCCAGTTCTGGTAAATATCCAGCACACGTCCGCTCCGGCTGCCCGGCAGATCGAGGAAGATCGCGACGTTGCCGTCTGGATGATCGGCGGCCTCCGCGATCACCTGCCGGAGCGAGGCGTGCACGCCACCCTTGTCGTCCTTGTAGATGCTGGTGTCGGGCCGCAGGCCCGCCCCCATCCGGTTCAGCGGCACGACCATGCTGATCACCGCGGGCACGGGACCATCGGCCAGCGCGGCGGTCTCACTGTGGGACAGCGTCACCCCCAGCCGCCCCTGATCGACCTGCACCACCGGCTCCGCCGCTGCCGCGACGCCGGCCCCGGCGGCGAGCCCGGCCGTCACCGCGACGATCCCAACCCCGATTCGAACGACCCGCATACGTCCCGCCCTCTCTCCCAAGCCGTCTCCTGCGTCGAGACATTACGCACTAGCAAACGTGTAGCGAATAACGTTGTACGAAACTGGACTCCGGCGTGTTGCCTCACCGTCCCAGTGAGCCCACATCGGAGTCCGCGCACTGCAATTCGGAGTCCCGCGGCTGCGGGCTGGGAGAGGACCCGCGGGTATGTAATGCCCGGGCAGCTCGCGGTTGAACCGCCATAGGCAATTGCGTGCCAGGTAGCGGTTGACGGTCGCGCCGCACCCCGCGGACCCGGCACCAGGCCGTTCACCATCGTCGCGGTCAGGCCACCCGATGGTTCGGCCGATGCTGCGGGGAGTTCGGCGGAGGCGGTATCGGCAGCGAGGGCTCGGGTGCCGGGGTGGGCGGCCGGGCCGCCTTCGGGATGCGGTGTTCGTATCGGGGTGCGAGGATGGCGGGTTGGCTGTGGGAAGGGCCACTCGACTACACCCTGTCGTCGACGGGGGCAGGGGCGGCTGAGAGACTGGGTGCCGTGAGTTCTTCTCCGCGTGCGAGCCAGGTGTCGGTCCCGGTCTCAGCCCAACTTTTCGAACGCGCCGCGGCGGTCATCCCGGGTGGCGTGAATTCGCCCGTGCGTGCGTTCAACTCCGTGGGCGGCACGCCGCGGTTCATCGCCTCCGCGCGCGGTTGCACGCTGACCGACGCCGACGGCAACGACTACGTCGACCTGGTGTGCTCGTGGGGCCCGATGATTCTCGGGCACGCGCACCCGGCGGTGGTCGAGGCGGTGCAGCGGGCGGCCACCGGCGGGCTGTCCTTCGGCGCGCCGACCGAGGCGGAAATCGAGCTCGCCGAGGCCATCGCGGGCCGGGTCGCTCCGGTGGATCGGGTGCGGCTGGTGAACTCCGGCACCGAGGCCACCATGAGCGCGGTCCGGCTGGCGCGCGGTTTCACCGGCCGCGGCAAGATCATCAAGTTCAGCGGCTGCTACCACGGGCACGTGGACGCGCTGCTGGCCGACGCCGGATCGGGCGTCGCCACGCTGGGCCTGCCGACCTCGCCGGGCGTCACCGGTGCGCAGGCGGCCGACACCCTCGTGCTGCCCTACAACGATCTCGACGCGGTGGCCGCCGCGTTCGCCGCCTACCCGGGTGAGATCGCGTGCGTCATCACCGAGGCCGCGGCGGGCAATATGGGCGCGGTCGCGCCGGTCGCCGGATTCAACGAGGGGCTGCGCCGGCTCACCGCCGAGCACGGCGCGCTGCTCATCATGGACGAGGTCATGACCGGGTTCCGGGTGAGCCACTCGGGCTGGTTCGGCATCGACGGCGTGGCCGGTGACCTCTACACCTTCGGCAAGGTGATGAGCGGCGGCCTGCCGGCCGCGGCGTTCGGCGGGCGCGCCGACATCATGAATCACCTGGCGCCGCTGGGTCCGGTCTATCAGGCGGGCACCCTCTCGGGTAACCCGGTCGCGGTGGCCGCGGGTCTGGCCACGCTGCGCGCCGCGGACGAGCAGGTGTACGCGACGCTGAACAAGAACGCCGAGCGGCTGGGCGCGCTCATGACCGAGGCGCTGACCGCCGAGAGCGTCCCGCACCGGGTGCAATTCGCGGGCAATATGGTGAGCGTGTTCTTCGCCGAGAACCCGGTCACCGACTACGCCGCCGCCAAGGCGAGCGAAACCTGGCGTTTCCCAGCCTTCTTCCACGCGCTGCTGGATGCCGGTGTGTACGCGCCGCCGAGCGCCTTCGAAGCCTGGTTCGTCTCGGCCGCCCTCGACGAGGACGCGTTCGACCGCATCGCCGCCGCCCTCCCCGCCGCCGCGCGCGCCGCGGCGGCCGCCACCCCCGAAGGATCCGCCGCGTGAGCTCCGCCCACCCCGACTCCGGCCTACCCGCACCCACCCAGCACGAGGTTCCCCTCTCCGCCGCCGAGGCCACCCGCCTCCTGGACTCGATCCGTCAGGCCGAAGAGGAACTGGCCGAAACCGGCGAACACATCGCCGTCTCCCCGGCCGAACCCGATTCCGCCCCAATGGAATCCGACAATTCCGGCGCAACCGCCGGGTCCGAAACGGATCCGGATGACTCCGATGCGGGTGAATCCGCTGCTCCGGTTGCGTCGTTCTCGTCCGAGATCGTGGTCGAGATCGATCCCGATGCGGGTGAATCGGGCACGGTATTCGCGGCCGCGGGCGATTCGGATGCGGCTGCCGCCGGTGCCGACGCGGCCTCCGGCACCACGGGCGGGTTGATCCTGCCGGGTGACGTGGCGGCCGATCTCGAGACGATCGTGCACGTCATGCGGCACGGCGAGGTCCACAATCCCAAGGGCATCCTGTACGGCCGTTTGCCCGGGTTCCAGCTGTCGGTGACGGGACGGGCGCAGGCGCAGGCCGTGGCGCGGTCGCTGGCGGATCATGACATCGCGCTGGTGGTGGCGTCGCCGCTGCAGCGGGCGCAGGAGACCGCGGATCCCATTGCGGCGGGCCACGGTCTGGTGATCCGGACCGACGACAATCTGATCGAGGCCGGCAATACCTTCGAGGGGCTGCGGGTCTCGGCGGGGGACGGTGCGCTGCGCAAGCCCCGGCACTGGTGGAAGCTGCGCGACCCGTTCACGCCGTCCTGGGGTGAGCCGTACCTGCAGATCGCGCACCGCATGCTGGCCGCGGTGAACAAGGCGCGGGTGGAGGCCGCCGGCCGGGAGGCCGTGCTGGTCTCGCATCAGCTGCCGGTCTGGACGCTGCGCCGCTTCCTGCAGGGGCAGCGGCTGTGGCATGACCCGCGGCACCGCCAGTGCTCGCTCGCCTCGCTGACTTCGCTTGTCTACCAGGGCGATACCTTGATCGACATCGTCTACTCGGAGCCGGCGGGCGCCTCGGATCCCAAGGTGACCGGGGCATGAGCCGCGCCATCGCGTCCCGGCCCGCCCGCCGCCCGCTGCGCCGGGTCGCGGCGTTGCTGGCCGGTGTGAGTGTGGTGGCCGTGCTCGCCGGGTGTTCGACGGCGGGCAAGGACGCGGTGGCCCAGGGCGGCACCTTCGACTTCGTCTCGCCGGGCGGCAAGACCGAGATCTTCTATGATCCGCCGTCCTCGCGCGGCACCATCGGCAAGCTGTCCGGCCCGGATCTGCTGCACGACGGCAAGACCACGTCGGTGGACGATTTCCCCGGCAAGGTGGTGGTCGTCAATATCTGGGGCCAGTGGTGTGGCCCGTGCCGCGCGGAAGCGCCCGCGCTGGAACAGGTCTACGAGGCGAGCAAGGACAAGGGTGTCGCGTTCCTCGGCATCAATGTCCGCGACAACCAGAAGGACAAGGCCCAGGACTTCGTGACCGACAACAAGGTCGGTTACCCCTCCATCTACGACCCGTCCATGCGCAGCCTGCTCGCGCTCGGCGGCAAGTTCCCCACCAGCGTCATTCCCACCACCATCGTGCTGGACAAGCAGCATCGGGTGGCGGCGGTGTTCCTGCGCGCCCTGCTGACCGAGGACCTGCAGCCGGTGGTGGACAAGCTCGCGCAGGAGCAGGCGTGAACCACGTGACCTACCTGGCGAGCGTGGGGGATTCGTTCCAGCAGACCGCCGCCACCGGACCACTGCTGCTGGCGCTGGGCGCGTGCATGCTGGCCGGTCTGGTGTCGTTCGCCTCGCCGTGCGTGGTGCCGCTGGTGCCCGGCTACCTGTCGTACCTGGCCGGTGTGGTGGGCGCGGAGGCCCCGCCGGTGACGGTGGAATCGGCCAAGACCACCAGAACCGCCGTGGCGAGCCGCAATTCCGCGCGCCTGCGGGTGGCGGGCGCGGCGGGCCTGTTCGTGGCGGGCTTCACCGTGGTGTTCGTACTGGCCTCGGCGACCGTGTTCGGCGCGATCCAGGTGCTGAACGTCAATCGTGATCTGCTGCAGCGCATCGGCGGCGTGGTGACCATCGTGATGGGCCTGGCGTTCATCGGTCTCATTCCGGCGCTGCAGCGCGACACCCGCATGGAGCCGCGCCGGCTCAGCGGCCTCATCGGGGCTCCGCTGCTGGGCGCGGTCTTCGCGCTCGGCTGGACACCGTGCCTGGGTCCGACGCTGTCGGGCGTGATGGCGGTGTCGGCGGGCACCGAGGGCACCACCGCGGTCCGCGGCGTGGCCCTCATCGTGGCCTACTGCCTGGGCCTGGGCCTGCCCTTCGTGATCCTGGCCTTCGGCTCGGCGACCGCGCTGCGCGGCGTCGGCTGGTTGCGCCGTAATTCCCGCACCATTCAGGTGATGGGCGGTCTGCTGTTGGTGGCCGTCGGTATCGCCCTGGTGACCGGGGCGTGGGACCAGTTCGTCTCCTGGGTCCGCGACGCCTTCGTCTCGAATGTGACCCTGCCGATCTGACATGACTGCCACCATCGAAACCCCCAGCGCCCCCGTCCGTCCGCCGCGTCAGTCGCCACTGCGGCGCGTACTCGGCGTCCTGCGCAATACCTGGCGCGGACTGACCAGCATGCGCACCGCGCTGATGCTGCTGTTCCTGCTGGCCCTGGCCGCCATCCCGGGTGCGCTGCTGCCGCAGCGCAGTCTGAACGCGGGCAAGGTCGACGACTACATCCGCAATCGGCCGACCCTGGGCCCGTGGATGGACCGGCTGCAGCTGTTCGACGTGTTCTCCAGCTTCTGGTTCACGGCCGTGTATGTGCTGCTGTTCATTTCGCTGGTGGGCTGCATCCTGCCGCGCTGTGTGGACCACTACCGTGCGCTGCGGACGCCGCCGGTCAAGGCGCCGCGCAACCTGTCTCGCCTGCCGCATCACTGGTCGGGGACCGACGCGGCCACCCCGGAGCAGGTGATCGAGCGGGCTCGCGGTCAGATGCGCGGCTGGCGCACGGTCGTGCAGCCGGGCGATCGCGCAGGGGAACTGACTCTTTCGGCGGAGAAGGGTTACACCCGCGAGCTCGGAAACCTGGTCTTCCACCTGGCGCTGGTCGGTCTGCTGGCGGCGATCGCGGTCGGCAAGCTGTTCGGCTACGAGGGCAATGTGGTCGTACTCGCCAATGACGGCCCGGGTTTCTGCACCACCTCGCCCGCGGTGTTCGACTCGTTCCGTGCGGGCAATGTGAACGACGGCACCGGCCTGGCGCCGATGTGTGTGCGGGTCAAGGACTTCCGGGCCGACTACCTGCAGAACGGCCAGGCGTCCATGTTCACCTCGAACATCCAGTACCAGACCGGTAAGGATCTGAACTCCGACACCTGGCGGGACACCGCCATCCAGGTGAACCATCCGCTGCGCGTCGCCGGCGACCGGGTCTACCTGCAGGGCCACGGTTTCGCGCCCAAGTTCACGGTGACCTTCCCGAACGGCCAGACCCGCACCGAGGCCATCCAGTGGAAGCCGGACGACGCCACCACCTTCCTGTCCTCGGGTGTGCTGCGCATCGATCCGCCGGGCGGCATGTATCCGAACGAGGAGGAGCGCCGCAAGCATCAGGTGGCGATCCAGGGCCTGTTCGCGCCGACCGCGCTCATGCACGGTCAGCTGCTGACCTCCATGTATCCGGCCATGAAGGATCCCGCGGTGGCGATCGACATCTACCAGGGTGATACCGGCCTGGACACCGGCCGCGCGCAATCGCTGTTCGCGCTGGACCCGGAGATGATCAAGCAGGGCCGCCTGGTGAAGGAACAGCGGGTGAACCTGAAGCCGGGTGAGTCCGCGACCCTGACCGACGGCACCAAGGTCACCTTCGACGGCGCGGAAGAGTTTGTGAACCTGCAGGTTTCGCACGATCCGGCGCAGCAATGGGTGCTGGTGTCGGCGCTTACCATGATGGCGGGCCTGCTGGTGTCGCTGCTGGTGAAGCGCCGTCGCATCTGGTTGCGGGTGTACCCGGATACCGAAACCGACGGGGTACGACGTACCGTAGTAGAAATGGGCGGATTGGCCCGCACCGACCAGGCCGGGTGGGGCGGCGAGTTCGACCGCCTGCGTGAGCGGCTGCTGACGGGAGAGAAGTAATGCCGATCGACGAGAACATCGCCTCCTACAGCGATCTCGCGTTCAAGTCGGCCATCGTGATCTACGCGCTGGTCTGGATCATGCTGGTCTGGCAGTTCGCCCTCACCCGCACGGTGCCGACGGCCGCCGCCCGCCAGCTGGTCACGGCCGGAGGCGGTTCCGGCATCGTCGACGAGCCGCCCGCCAATGTGCCCGGCAAGGTGCAGCCGCGCGGGGTCGAGCGCCCCTTCTCGGAGCGCCTGGGCAATATGGCCTTCGCGGTGCTGTTCGTGGGCTTCGGCGTGCACCTGGTCTCGATCGTGCTGCGCGGCTTCGCGACCCACCGCTTCCCGCTGGGCAATATGTTCGAGTTCATCTCGATGGCCACCGGCGCGGCTGTGCTGCTCGGCCTGATCCTGCTGCGCGACCAGCGCTATCGCGGCATGTGGTCGTTCCTGCTGGTGCCGGTGCTGATCCTGCTGTTCCTGGCGGGCACCAAGCTGCACGTGGACGCGGCCCCCGTGGTCCCGGCCCTCAAGTCCTACTGGCTGCCGGTGCACGTCACCGTGGTGTCGATCGGCTCGGGCGTCTTCCTGGTCTCCGGCGTCGCGAGTCTGCTGTTCCTGTTCCGCCTCTGGCAGCCCGCGGGCGCGGAGTCCGACACCATCTTCGGCCAGCTGGCCCGCCGCCTCCCCGACGCCCAGCTGCTGGACCGGCTCGCCTACCGCACCACCATCATCGGCTTCCCGATCTTCGGCGCCGGCGTCATCCTCGGCGCGATCTGGGCCGAGGCCGCCTGGGGCCGCTTCTGGGGCTGGGACCCCAAGGAGACCTGCTCCTTCATCGCCTGGGTCCTCTACGCCGCCTACCTGCACGCCCGTGCCACCTCCGGCTGGCGCGACACCAAGGCCGCCTGGATCAACATCGCCGGTTTCGTGGCCATGCTCTTCAACCTCTTCATCATCAATATCGTGGTCAGCGGTCTGCACTCGTACGCGGGTCTGAACTGACCCGACAGGCTTCCTGAACTGGCCCAATGGGTTTCGGAAGGTCCCGGCACGTTTCAGTGCCGGGGCCTTCTTCTTTTCCCGGGAACTTCCGATCGGTGCTCGGGGGCTGTACGGTATTAAGCGACCGTGATTAGAACACGTTCTAGTTTTAGTGTTTAGTAGTGAAGGGGCTCGTCATGGCAGTGGCGCCGCAGGGTCGGGTTCGGAAGGTGCGGGAGATCGACGTGGGCGAGGTGCCCACGCGGTACGCACGCGGATGGCATTGCCTCGGGCTCGCGAAGTCGTTCCGGGACGGGAAGCCGCATCAGATCTCCGCCTTCGGGACCAAGCTGGTGGTCTTCGCCGACAGTAAGGGTGAGCTGCACGCGCTCGACTCCTACTGCCGGCACCTGGGCGGCGACCTCAGTATGGGTGAGATCAAAGGTGATTCCATCGCCTGCCCGTTCCACGATTGGCGCTGGGGCGGCAATGGGAAGTGCACCGGGATTCCGTACGCGCGGCGGGTGCCGCCGCTGGCGCGGACACGGTCGTGGATCACCTTGGAGCGCAACGGCCAGCTCTTCGTGTGGCACGACCACGAGGGCAACCCGCCGCCGGACGAGGTGACGATCCCCTACATCGAGGGCCCGTACACCGATGCCGAGGGTAGGGGCACCGAGGGGCTTGCCGACGGCTGGACCGAGTGGACCTGGGAGTCCATGGTGATCGAGGGCTCCAACTGTCGCGAGATCATCGACAACGTCGTGGACATGGCCCACTTCTTCTACATCCACTACGCGTATCCGACGTTCTTCAAGAACGTCTTCGAGGGCCACGTCGCCACCCAGTTCCTGGACTCCACGGCGCGCCCGGACAAGGGCATGGCCACGCAGTACGGCGGCAACTCGACGCTGAAGTCGGTGGCCTCGTACTTCGGGCCGTCCTACATGGTCAATCCGCTGGTCAACAGCTACAGCGGGTTCGAGCTCGAGACCGTGCTGATCAACTGCCACTACCCGATCTCGCAGGACGCATTCGTGCTGCAGTACGGCATGTCGGTGCGCAAGCCGCAGGGCGTCGACGATGCCTCTGCCGATCGGATCGCGAAGAAGATGACCGTCGGCATCGGTGAGGGCTTCCTGCAGGACGTCGAGATCTGGAAGCACAAGTCCAAGATCGAGAATCCGCTGCTGACCGAGGAGGACGGGCCGGTCTACCAGCTGCGTCGCTGGTACGAGCAGTTCTACGTGGACGTCGCCGACATCGACCCGAAGTCGGTGCAGCGCTTCGAGTTCGAGGTCGACACCACCAAGGCCAATGAGGCGTGGCAGGCGGAGGTCGCCGAAAACCTCAGGCGCAAGGCGGAAGAGGACGCCGTCGGTCACTGACGGGGATCGGGTTCCGGACGGTCCGGGTGGGGGGGTGTTGCTTGCCCCCCCCGACCCTCGTCAATTTGTGGCCGCGGTTGCCGCCCCGATCCCCACCTCCCCA
>NZ_JBHZCS010000026.1:0-15069 GCF_042755705.1 Nocardia sp. NPDC059154 | reverse complement strand
GGGCAACAAAAAACCGGGGGAGAAGGGGGGAGGGGGATGCGGTGGGCAAGGGGGGGGGGTGGGGTTAGGGAGGTTTGGGGGGGGCGTGTGCTCCCCCCCCACCCGGACCGTCGTCAGTTGGCGGCCGCGGTGACCGCCGCGATCAGCGCCTCGCCGGTGTAGGCGCGGCCGCCGATACCCCAGGCGCCGTCGAGGGCATTGAGGATATTGACCCAGATGTCCTCGCGCCGATGGCCTGCGGTGGTGAGCCCCGCGACGATGTCGGTGGCCGCGGTGATGAAGGCCGCGCGGGCGGTCGGGTCGGGCAGGCCGATATTGGGCAGCTTGAGTTCGACCATGACGATCGGCCGGTTCTCGCCGCCCGCATAGATGTCCTCCGGCGGCAGCAGGTGCACGCTGCCGCCGATGATTCCGGTGAAGAAGTCATTGCCGGCGCCGCCGCTGACCTCGGCCAGGGCCGCGGTGAGGGCGGGCAGGATCTCGCGTTCGCCGCGGGCGGTGAGGATGCCGCGCGGTGCGGTCACGGTGATGGGCACTGGGCTCTCCGTTCTCGAAGGGCTAGTACGTACGTACTAGCGAGTCGAGTGTGTACTAGGATGACCGTACTAGTCAATGGTGGGAGGAAGAATGGCGGCGACCACGCGGGATCGGATGATCGATGCGGCCATCGACGCGCTGCAGAAGAAGGGTGTCGCGGGCATGTCCTTCACCGCGGTCCTGGACGCCAGCGGCGCCGCGCGCGGCGCGATCTACCACCACTTCCCCGGCGGCAAGGCCGAATTGGTGGCGACGGCCGCCGCCCGCAACGGCGATCAGGTGCGCGAGCGTCTGGCCGCGCTACCGGCCCCCGATCCGGTGACTCTCGTCGAGTCCTTCCTCGCTCTGGTCCGCCCGGTAGTGGCCGCCTCGGCCGACGGCGCGGGCTGCGCCGTCGCCGCCGTCACCGTGGACCCCGACAGCGGCGACCTGCGCACCGTGGCGGCCACCGCATTCGATTCCTGGACAACCACTCTCGCCGAGCGCCTGACCGCCGCAGGCGCGGACCCGGCCACCGCCGCGGACCTGGCGACCACCCTGCTCACCCTGCTGCAGGGCGCGCACGTGCTCTGCCGCGCCGCGGGCGAGATCGAGCCCTTCGATCGAATGGCGCGCGCCGCAACGGATCTCGTCCGCCACCGCTTCGCGCCGGGCGCTCAGGGGCGGTAGGCGCGCAGGAACGTATCCACGGCCGCGTCGGCGACGGCCTGGAGTTCGGCCGCGGCGACGGCCCGATTGCCCTGGCGCGAGCGCGCTTCCAGCGTTCGCGCGACGCGGCTACGCCCAGGCCTGTGTGAGGTGCTCGCGGCCATGCGTCGCACCGCGTCGGTGGAGTCGGTGAGTTTCGCGACGGTCGGGCAGAGCCTGGGGGATCCGGCCGAGGGCCTCACCCATGCCTACTGTGTGGGTATCGAGGATCTGGCCGCGTTGGAGCGGTATCTGCACGACCCGGTGCACCTGGCCGGGGATCCGGAGATCGCGCCGCATTTCGCGAAACTGGTGATCGGCCCAGATATTTCGGATGATCCGGACCCGGAGCTGTCCGACAAGATCAAGGCGCTGCATCTGCGCAAGGTCGAGATGTATCCCGCATGGGAGGAGCTCATGGCCACCATCCCCGAGGCGGCCTTCGCGTGAAACGACACGTCCCCCGTGGGTCCGCTGGTGCGGATCCGCGGGGGACGGTCACATCTGTCTATATGGCTATCTGGTTGGCGAGCTTCGGTCATTCAGGTGGATTCGCCGTCACGATGCTCCCGGGAGAGCTTGGCGAGGAAATCCGGATCATCTTCGGGACCGATAACGCGGTTGCGCCGGGTGGGTGCTGGGCCGGTGCCGGCCGATCGCTGGGGTCCGAAAGCCTTCCAGCACAGCATCGCAATGGCCACGACCGCGATGAGTGCCAACAGGTACGTCACGTCGCTCACCTCCTGACAACGAGGGTAATCCGAGTGCGTACCCGCGGCACCTGAAGCGGGAAATAGGTGTTACACGCGGGTGGCCTCGGTGGTGAGGGACCGCAGGAGTTGCAGAACTTCTGATTCGCGGAACCGGCGGTGGCCGCCCGGAGTCCGAAGGGAGCCGAGCCGACCTGCGTGAGCCCAGCGGGTCACGGTCTTCGGATCGACGTGGAACAGGGCAGCGACCTGGCCTGGGGTGAGCAGAGTGTCCTGGCCGTTGACGGAACCCAATGCGCGGCTCGCCGCGGTGAACGCAGTCATTCGCAAACCTTTCCGTTTCGACAGATCCCTCATCAGTAGCGACATCGTTGCACTGGACCCCCTGGGTGTTCGAACGGTCTCGCTTTGGTAAAGGGGAAGTAATAGACAAAACGGATATCCGTTATGTGTTTACGGTCACTTTTGGCTCTAATGCAGCGAACTACCAGCGACATACGGGCTGGTCGGATTAATTTTCCGGCCGGGCGAGGGCCGCGGCGGCGCCCGAACCGCCGTCACCTACGCTGTTCTGCGTGAGTGATGCAACCCGGCCCGAAGGTGCGGGCCGCCGCCTGGCACGCAGTTTGGCTATCTACACGGTGGCCCGGCTCGGGCTGGTCGCCGTCATCACCGCGATCATCATGGGCGTCGCCGCCGTGGTGAAAGTGGCCATCCCCCTCATCGTGGCCCTGCTGTTCGGGCTGCTCATCGCGATGCCGCTGTCGCTGTTGCTGTTCAAGAGGCTGCGTACCCAGGTCAACAAGGACATCGCGGCGGTGGACGCCAAGCGCCGTCGAGACCGTGACCAGCTGATGTCGAGACTGCAGGGCAAGGACGAGCAGTGAAACGCTGCGATCGCAGCGCACCCAGGGACTGGGTCGACAATGCGGTCCGGCTCATCGACGCCGTCACCCAGCGCAGCGCGGACACCCATCTGCTGCGCTATCCCCTGCCGCCGGAGTGGGGCGTCCAGCTCTATCTGAAGGACGAATCCACCCATCCGACCGGGAGTCTCAAACACCGCCTGGCGAGATCGCTGTTCCTGTACGCCATCTGCAACGGCTGGGTGACCGAGGGCACCACCGTGGTGGAGGCCTCGTCGGGGTCGACGGCCATCAGCGAGGCGTATTTCGCCAGGATGCTGGGCCTGGACTTCGTGGCCGTGGTCCCGGCCAGGACCTCGCCGGAGAAGCTGGCGCTCATCGAGGCCCAGGGCGGTCGCTGTCACCTGGTCGAACGCGCGCCCGACATCTATACGGAGGCAGCGCGTCTGGCGGACGAGACCGGCGGCCACTATATGGACCAGTTCACCAATGCCGAGCGGGCCACCGACTGGCGAGGTAACAACAACATCGCCGAATCCATCTTCCAGCAGATGACCCTGGAGGCGCACCCGGTGCCGGAGTGGGTCGTGGTGGGCGCGGGGACCGGCGGTACCAGCGCGACCATCGGCCGCTACCTGCGCTACAAGCGGCACGCGACCCGGCTGGCCGTGGTGGATCCGGAGAACTCGGCCTTTTATGGCGGCTACGAGGTCGACGACCTGGACTATCAGACCGGAATGCCGTCCCGGATCGAGGGCATCGGGCGGCCGCGGGTGGAGCCGTCGTTCGTGCCGAGCGTGGTGGACTGCATGATCGAGGTGCCCGACGCGGCCTCGGTGGCGACCGCCAGGCACGCGAGCGCGGTGCTGGGCCGGCGCGTGGGCGGGTCCACGGGCACCAATCTGTGGGGGGCCTTTGCCCTGATTGCCGACATGATCGCCGAGAACCGTACCGGCAGTGTGGTGACGTTGCTCTGTGATGGCGGAGACCGTTATGCCGGAACCTATTTCAATGACGAATGGGTTGCCGACCAGGGGCTGAGCTTGACCGAGCCCACCGCGGTGCTGACCGAATTCATCGCCACCGGTACTTGGTCGGGATAGTTTTCGCACGGCACGACGGGTCGGCTGATATCGGTTGATCACCCATCGGAAAGATTGCTACCTATTTGCCGAAGTGGTTTGGTTGGGTTCGGATCGTTAGCGGGCGCAGCGTTTTTCGCGCGTCTCGACGGGGTAGCAGGGCCTCCAGAGGCGTTAATAGGCCTTGACGTTTCGGGGCGTTGCCGGACCACCGGACGGGTCACCGCGGTCGGTCGATCGACCGTGGTGCCGAGCACCAGGAGCCACGATTGCAGGCTCGATTGGGTGCGCCACATATTGATGCGCAACTCGGTGATGGCCAGCGTGCGCGGCTCGCGCACCAGCTTGGTGAGATCGGTGCGCTCGACGGCGATCGTGTCGGAGCGCCACAGCAGTGCGAAGTCCGTATCGGTGAGGCACTTCTCGAGGATTTGGCGGCCGCGCTCGTCATCATCGCTGCGGGCCAGCTGCATACGAAACCGACCGGCTGCCATTCGCACTTCGGTATCCCAGTTCACCATGACGGTGCGCGAGATCGGATTGAAGATCAGCCATTCCAGGTAGTTCATCCCGGGGGCGGGTTCCGGAAAGTACTCCTGGTGTGCGGCATTGGCCGCGACGATGTATGGCCGTCAGGTACACGCGCGGTTGCCGACGGATACCCGCACGGTCCCTGGGTGTGGGCGGTGCGGCCTTCCGTTCTGCTCCAATAGTTTGAAGCAACAACAAATCAGAAGTGCGGGGCGGGGTCGTCTACGCCTGGGAGCCTGCGGCTTTCGGCCTGTTGCGCGACTGCGCGCCGTTCATTCCGTGGGACCGAACTGGTTCCGTTCTCGGGATCCCCGTTCCCGGCCGTCACGTGATGTCAGCTGACGGCGAACACCTTTCCGATTGGTGTCAATTTTCGTTGACGCGCGGCGAGTGTCAACGTAAATTGACACTCATGAGTGAAGCAACGACTCTGGCGGCCGCCGCCGGCAGCCCCGACCCCCAGGTCGGGCTCCGCGCGGTGCTGGCACTGCGTCGGTTGCTCGAGCGGCTCGAGGCCATTCAGGTCGGCAATGCCCGCAAGCAGGGCTGGTCCTGGCAGGCCATCGCGGACGCGCTCGAGGTCAGCCGGCAGGCGGTCCACCAGAAGTACAACCGGAAGGGCGGTATCCGCTGATGTTCGAACGATTCGACAAGGCAGCCAGATACGCGGTCGTCATGGCCCAGGAGGAGGCTCGCGACCTGTGCTCGTCGACCATCGAGGTCGAGCACATGCTGCTGGGTCTGCTCGTCAGCCAAGACCATGGTCTGCGGGAAATCCTTGCGGCACACGGTCTCACCGCCGACGGCGTGCGAGACGCGGTGGCCCGCAAGCGGACCGGCGAGCCGCTCGGTGCGGAGGACGCGGCCGCCCTGCGTTCCATCGGCATCGATCTCGACGCCGTGCGCGAGAGCCTGGAGGCCACCTTCGGCGAGAACGCCCTCGATCAGGCGGCCGTGCCCGCCGAGCAATCGCGCTGGGGCAAGTACTGGGGCGCGGAAGGCGGCCCGCGCGGCCACATTCCCTTCACCAAGGACTCCAAGAAGGTCATCGAGCTGTCCCTGCGTGAGGCGTTGTCGCGCAAGGACAATCGCATCGAGGCCGGGCACATGATGCTGGCCGTGCTGCGCGCGCCCAATGCCGTCACCCGCCGCCTGCTCGGCGACGACGAGGCGATGCGCGTCCTGCGTGACGCGGTGTCCGGCTATCTCGACCGCGCGGCCTGATCCGGCCCGCGTAGCGACCGCCCTACCCGGATGTCCGGCCCGCGAGTTGATCTCGCCCTACGATCGGGGCATGACGCTACTGATACGTCTGCTGATCAACGGGGTGGCCATCTGGCTGGCCGCCGCCTGGGTGAACGGCATCGAGATCAAGACCCCCGAGGACACCACCCAGAGCAAGATCCTGGTGATCGCGGCCATCACGGTGGTGTTCGCCCTGGTGAACACGCTGGTGAAACCGATCGTGAAGGTGCTCTCGTTCCCCTTCATCGTGGTCTCGCTGGGCCTGTTCCTGCTGGTGATCAACGCGCTCATGCTGTGGCTGACCGCGAAGATCACCGGCACCACGGATTACGGCCTGCGCGTGGATGGCGTCTGGGCCGCCGTGCTCGGCGGCATCATCATCTCGCTGGTGAACTGGGTACTCGGCGTCCTGGTCCCGGACGAGGACTGAGACCGGCCGGCCGTCGATCAGACGACGGCCAGCGCCACGGCCACCACGGCCGACCAGACCAGCATCGCCTGACCGGTACCGGCAAGGGCGGGAATCAATCCCGGACCGTTCTTGCCGGTCCGCACCGGCTCGTTGGCGCGGACCGCCAGCGGCAGCGCGACCAGCGCGGCCAGGGTCCACGGGCTGCGCCAGACCAGCAGTGCGAGTGCGAGGAACGGGATCAGGATCAGCGCCATGTGCAGGGTGCGGGTGTGCGCGTCGCCCAGCCGCACCGCCAGGGTGAGCTTGCCCGATTCGGTATCGGTGGGAATGTCGCGCAGGTTGTTGGTGACCAGCACCGCGCTGGAGAACGCGCCGACGGACACCGCGCACACCAGGCCCGCCCAGTCCACCCGCCCGGCCTGCACGAATTCGGTGCCCAGCACCGCCACCAGGCCGAAGAACACGAACACCGCGATCTCACCGAAACCGCTGTAGCCGTACGGGTTCCGGCCGCCGGTGTAGAACCACGCCCCCGCCAGGCAGGCCGCGCCCACCAGCAGCAGCCACCAGGCGCTGGTGATCACCAGCACCAGGCCGATGACCGCGCCGACCGCGAGGCAGGCGATGGCGGCATTGCGCACCGCGGCCGGAGCCGCCAGCTTGGAACCGACCAGCCGCAGCGGGCCGACCCGCTCGTCATCGGTGCCGCGAATGCCGTCGGAGTAGTCGTTGGCGTAGTTGACGCCGATGATCAGTGCCACCGAAAGCAGCAGGCACAGTATCGCTTTCCACCACACGAACCCGTCGATCGAGGCGGCCGCCCCCGTGCCCGCCAGAACCGGGGCGATGGCATTCGGGAGGGTGCGCGGCCGAGCGCCCTCGATCCACTGTGCTGCTGTAGCCATGCTTGGCAGCCTAGTGCGAGAGTCGGCGGCCGCGCCCGCCCGAGTGTCCGCGGATGCCGGCGCCGGCGCCGGTCAGCTTTCGGCCGCGGCCTTGAGCTGGGCCAGCCCCTTCTCGAAGTCCTTGCCGACCAGGCGATCCATCGGGAACAGCTTGCCGACGATGGCCATCGGGCCGTTCTGCGTGCCGGTCATGCGCCAGGTCACCGCGGTGGTGTCGCCCTGCGGGCGGAATTCGAAGGTGACCTGGTTGGTCGCCTTGAACGGCTTCTCGAAGTGCAGCCTGATGCCGATGGCGTCGGAGGTGGCGGAGGTGATCTCCATATCACCGCGGCCGGCCTTGCGGTTGCCGCTCCAGAAGTAGCGGGCGCCGATGCCGCGATCGGCACCGCTGTAGACGCGCTCCATGGCGGGATCGGTGTCCTCCCACGGCGACCACTTGCGCCACTGGTGGAAGTCATCCACAAGTGCCTGGACCTGTGCGGGATCGGCCTTGATGACCGTTTCCCGGCGAATGTCGAATTCGGCCATGGCATGAGGGTAAGCGCTGCCGACCCCGAATGGGCCTCGCCGTCGATAAACCGGTTGAGCCGGGCCCGGCGCGTCGGGTAAGCACGGGTCCCGTGTGACGGCCCGGCACCGGCCGTGCGCATCCGGCGACCACCCGCCCGCTCACCTACGATTGGCAAGGAATGAATTCGCACAACGGCAGTTCGAGCAGCACGGGAAGCGCGCGGGTGGTGAACGTGGGCGACTCGACCCTGGTGGCCCTGCTGGGCGAGATCGCACTACGCCGCGACGGTGCGCTGACCGCCGTACCCGGCGCGCGGGCCCGGCTGCTGGTGGCGGCACTGGCCGTGCACCTCGGCCGCAGTCGCAGCGCGCAGGTGCTCATCGACGAGGTCTGGGGCGAGGACCCGCCGCGCGCGCCCATGAACGCGCTGCACACCCAGGTCTCGCGACTGCGCTCGGCGCTGCCGGAGGGCGCGCTCGAAATCGGTCCTGCCGGATATCGTCTGGTCTTGGCACCCGAGCAGGTCGATCTGTCGCTGGCCCAGCAGCTGGAAAGGCAAGCCCGCCAAGCCCATCTCGCCGGCGACGGCCTCGCCTGCCTGGACCTGGTGGCCGCGGCCCGCGCGCTCTGGCGCGGCGAACCCGCCGCCGACCTGCCGCCCGGTCCCGTCGCCGAGGAACTCGCCACCCTGGCGGCCACCCGCCGCCGCGCGCTGGACGCGCTGGAGCTGACCGCCCGCGAAGCGGTCGGTGACCTGCCCGCCGCCATCGAACTGGCCCAGCAGGCCGTGGTCGCCGACCCGCTGGACGAGCCCGCCCACGGCACCCTCATGCGCCTGCTCGCCGCGGCGGGCCGCACCACCGAGGCCCTCGATGTCTTCGCCACCCTGCGTACCCGGCTGGTCGATCAGCTCGGCGCCGACCCGGGCCCGGCGCTGGTCGCTCTGAATACCGCGATCCTGCGCGGTGAACCGGTGGCATCGATCGGCAGTGCTGCTGGCGCGCAAGGATATTCGGCGACAGCGCCCGAATCCGGGGTGGTCCGGCCCGCCGCCTTCGCGCCCTCGGCCGACAGCGGCGTCCGGCCGGATGGGCCCGCCGGTGCCGCCGGGCACAGACTGTCCGTGGTGCCCGGCGTGGCCGGTGGGATCGGCTTCGGCAGTGACGGTTCCGCGGCGATCGGACAGGTGGCGTCGATCGATGGCCGTTCGTCCGGTCACGCGCGCACAGCGGGCCGTGCTGCGGGATCCACCCGGGCGGCCGAGGCGCGAGAACTGGCGGGCGAGAACGCGATCGGACTGCGTGCCGCGCCGAATCCGCTGCTGGGCCGGGAGGCCGATCTGGCAGCGCTGGAGGAGATCCTGCGGTCCTCGCGGGTGGTCACCGTGCTCGGACCGGGTGGGACCGGGAAGACCCGGATCGCCAACGAACTGGGTGCGCGGATAGCGCACGAGACCGCGGTGATGCTGGTGGAATTGGCCTCGCTGCGTTCGGAATCCGATGGTGCGGCCGAAACCCGCGACGAGATCGAGGTCGCCATCGCGACCACCCTCGGAGTGGCCGATGTCGTGTGGGAGACGAACGTGCTGCGGCAGGTGCGGGGCCGCGATATCCGGCAGAAACTGCGGGAGGCTCTCGGGGCGCGCCCGGTACTGCTGATCCTCGACAACTGCGAACACCTCATCGAACCGGTGGCCGAGGTGGTCGCCGATCTGGTCGGGGTGAGCGATCAGCTGACCGTGCTCACCACCAGCCGCGCACCGCTGGAGATCACGGCCGAGGCGGTGTATCCGTTGCCGCCGTTGACCATCGACGCCGCCGGGTCACCGGCCACCGACCTGTTCGAGGCGCGGGCCCGCGCGGTGCGCCCGTCGGTGCGGCTGGATCCGGAGGTGGTGGCCCGGCTCTGCCGCAACCTCGACGGACTGCCGCTGGCCATCGAACTGGCGGCGGCGCGGGTGCGCACCATGAGCGTCGAGGAGATCGTATCCCGCCTCGACCGTCGATTCGCCCTGCTGCGCAGCGGAGATCGCAGTTCTCCGCAGCGGCATCGCACGTTGCACGCGGTGATCGAGTGGAGCTGGAACCTGCTCGACGAGCCACAGCGGGTGGCGCTGCGCCGACTGTGCCGATTTCCCGCCGGATTCACGCTGGCCGCCGCCGAATGTCTGCTGGCCGGGCCGGAGATCGATGATCCCGCCATGGCCGTCGACGGTCTGGTGAGCCAGTCGTTGCTGACGGTGCTCGAGGACGAGGCGGGCGGCACCCGCTATCGGATGCTGGAGACCGTCCGCGAGTTCGGTGAGGAGCAGCTGGCCTCCACCGGCGAAGCCGGCCTGGTCATGGACCGAATGTCGAAGTGGGCCAGGGAATTCGCGGTCGGCACCGCACAGCGGTACGACACCACCGAACAGGTGTCGGCGGTCCTGGCCCTGGGCGCGGACATGGACAACCTGATCGCCGTGCTGCGCTACGCGCTGGAGCGGCGCGATCCCGACACCGTGCACACGGTGTTCCCGACCCTGGCCGGAATCTGGGTGTTGCGCGGCGCGCACGCCGAACTGATCAGCTGGTCGCCGCGCGTCATCGCGTTGCCGCCCACGACCTTTCCGACGGTCGCGGCGGAGACCGACCTCTACATCCATGGCCAGTTGATGCTCGCCATGCACCTCATGTTCGGCGCCTCCGACCTGCGCGCGGTGGGGCGGGTGCGGACCACGATCCGGCGCATTCTGGCGTCGGGCGCGCCGATGAGCCCGGTCGCGCGGTATCTCGGCGAACTGATCACCCGGTCCCGCACCACCACCCAGCTGGCCCGGAGATTGAGCGCGGGCGTGCGGTCGCCGGATGAACAGATCCGGCTCGCTGCCCTGCTGCTGCGGGCGAACCTGTGCGAGAACAACGGCATGGCGTACCGCTCGATCAAGGACGCCGAGATCGCCATGGGCATCAGCGGTGACCGGGACACCTGGGGCACCGCCATGACCACGCAGCACCTCGGCAGCATGCACGGCCAGTCGGCGCGCTACACCGAGGCGGTCGGGTATTACCGGCGGGCCGTTGCACTGCTCGAGGAACTGCGGGCCTGGGACGAAGCCATGGAGGTCCGCGGCCTGCTGGCCATCTCGCTGGCGGGCACCGGGCAGCCCGCGGCGGCCCGCCAGGCCCTCGAACCGGCCCTCGGGGTGGTCGGCGACCTGCCCCTCGACGCACCGGTGACCAAGCCCAACCATCGGATCGCCGCCGTCGCGGCCGCACTGGCGGAAATCGAACTCGCCGAAGGGGATATCGACACCGGGCTGCGTCGCTTCCGGCAGGTGCCCGCGTTGATGGACTGGCCGCACAATGTCGGAATGCCGGGACCGGCGACTCTGATCTTCGTATCCGCCGTCATCGATGCCCACGTGCTGTCCGGTCGCGTCGAGCAGGTGCACCGGACCGCGGTGGAACTCGCCGATGTCGCGGTCCGCGTGATCGGCGGCCAGTTCTGGGATCTACCGCAGATCGGCTCGATGAGCTGCGCGATCGGCAGCTATCTGCTGGCCACCGGGCAGCACGTCGAGCGCGGTCTGGACCTGATCCTCCTGACGCCGAAGGTGTTCGGCCGCCAGGACTACCCGTCGATGCAGTGGCAGCGGCACCTGGACCTGCACCGCGCCGCGGTGGGGGAGGAGCGGATCAGCGCCGCGCTGAATTCGGTTGCGGGACTGGGGCGTCGCACGGCCGCCGAGCGGATCATGATTCACCTGAGGGCGATCGGCACCCAACGCGAAACGCCCGCCCACCGGTGACCGGTGCACGGGCGTCCCAACCGCGGGGCGAGCGGCCGCGTCAGGCGCGGCGCATGTACGCCTTCACCGCGAGCGGGGCGAAGATCGCGATCACGACGATGGAGCCGATGATCGAGTACGCCACGTTCGAGCTGTAGACATTGCTGTTCATCAGTTCTCGGGCCGCATTGACCATGTAGTAGATCGGGTTGGCCTTGTTGAGGCCCTGCAGCCAGCCCGGCATGGTGGACACCTGGGCGAACGCACCGGACATGAAGGTCAGCGGGAACATGATCATCATCGAGATGCCCTGCACCGCGGGCGCGCTCTTACCGGTGATGCCGATCAGCGCCCAGATCCAGCTGATCGCGAAAGAGCAGAACACCACCAGCAGCCCGGCGACCACCACGGCCACGAACCCGCCGTGCGGGCGGTAGCCGAGGATCATGCCCATGACCACTGTCAGCACCGTGGCCAGGCCGTAGCGGACCATGTCCGCGAGCAGCGCCCCCGACAGTGCCGAAATGCGGGCGATGGGAAGGGATTTGAAGCGGTCGAAGACGCCTTTGTCCATGTCCTCGCGCAGCTGGGTGCCGGTGACCACCGAGGTCAGCACCACGGTCTGCACCAGCAGGCCGGGGATCAGCGTCGGCAGGTAGGCGCTCACGCTGCCCGCCATGGCCCCGCCGAAGATCCCGGCGAAGAGCGCCGTGAACAGGATGGGCTGGACGGTGACGTCGAAGAGCTGTTCGGGATTGTGCTTGATCTTCAGCAGTCCGCGGTACGCCATGGTGAACGAGTTCGCCACGGTCTGCCGGAACGGAATATGGTTGCTCACTTCGGGAATCGGTGCGACCGTGGCCGCGTGCCGTCGAGCGGGGGCGGAGAGAGTCGTGGTCATGCCGCGCTCCGTTCGGTGTCGTCGGTGTCGTCGGTGTCGTTCTCGGCGGCGTGCCCGGTGAGTGTGAAGAACACTTCGTCCAGGCTCGGCTTGGCGACATTGATCTCGTCGATCCGGATGTCGTTCTCGCGCAACCGGATCAGGATGTCGGTGGTGATGCTGGGGTCGGGCAGGGGCGCGGTGATACGGCCGGCCTCCGGGCTGATGGTGGCCTCGACGATCCGGCCCGCCGCGCGGGAGAGGACCTCACCGACCACGATCCGTGCCGCTTCGATGCGGTCGCGGTCGGTCAGCGTCAGCTGCAGCGCGGACAGCCCGACCGAGGATTTGAGTTCGTCGGAAGTGCCGTCGGCGATGACCTTGCCGTGGTCGATGACCGCGATCCGGTCGGCCAGCTGGTCGGCCTCGTCCAGGTACTGGGTGGTGAGCAGCACGGTCGAGCCCTCGCTCACCAGCCGCCGGATGGTGTCCCACATCTGGGCGCGGGTGCGCGGGTCCAGGCCGGTGGTCGGCTCGTCCAGGAACAGCAGCGGCGGCCGTGCGATCAGGCTGGCGGCCAGGTCCAGGCGGCGCCGCATGCCACCGGAGAAGTTCTCCAGCGCCTTGTCGGCGGCCTCGGTCAGGCCGAATTCCTCGAGCAGCTCGGCCGACTTGCGCCGCGACTCGGTCTTCGACAGGCCCAGCAGCCGCGAGAAGATCACCAGATTCTCGGTGGCCGTGAGCTTTTCGTCGACGGACGCGTACTGGCCGGTGACGCCGATCAGCGACCGCACCGCCGTGGGCTCGGCGACCACGTCGCGGCCGAAGATGCGGGCGCTGCCGCCGTCCGGGCGGAGCAGGGTCGCGAGCATGCGGATGGTCGTGGTCTTGCCGGCCCCGTTGGGTCCCAGCACGCCGTAGACGGCCCCCCGAGGCACCGCGAGACTCACGCCGTCGACGGCCCGCTGCTCCCCGAAGACCTTGACCAAGCCGTCCGCCTCGATGGCGAGAGTCTCAGCAGGTGTGTAAGAAGTCATGGCTACACCCTGCGGGGCTTGCCTTGCACCCCCCTTGCACGGCGATTGCGTGCCCCGCGCAAGAGGTGAGCACCTCGGCGCAAGCGGCCATCACTTCGGCGCAAGCGGCCGTCGGCGTGGTGCACGCGGACCGGGCCGCTGCGTTCAGTGCGTGGAATCCGCCAGCAGCAGCTGTCGCAGTTTGGCGCGGTCGGGTTTGCCCGGGCCCCGCAGCGGAAGTTCGTCCAGCACGGCCAGTTCGCGCGGGGCGGCGATGGCGTCGAGTTCGGCGATCACGTGGTCGCGCAGTTCGTCGAGGCTCGGCGCGGTGGCGCCCGGGGCGGGAACGATGGCGGTGGCCACGCGCTGGCCGAGGCGGTCGTCGGGCAGGCCCAGCACCACGCACTCGGAGACGGCCGGGTGGGTGATGAGGACGGCCTCGACGACCTGGGGGATGACCAGCAGGCCACCGGTCATGATGGCCTCGTCGAGGCGGCCGGTGATGGTCAGCACGCCATTGTCGAGGTGGCCGGCGTCCTCGGTCCGGAACCAGCCGGGTTCGGCGAAGGCGGGGTGGTCGGGGATATTGCGGTAGCCCTTGGCGATGGTCTCGCCGCCGAGCAGCACCCGCCCGTCCTCGATGCGTACCCGGGTGCCCGTCAGCGGTACTCCCTCGTACACACAGCCGCCGCAGGTCTCGCTCATGCCGTAGGTGCGGAACACCTTGATGCCCGCCGCGCGGGCCCGGTCCAGCACCGGCTTCGGGGTGGCCGCGCCGCCGACCAGCACGCCGTCCAGGTCGGCCAGCGCCGCGGTGGCGGCCGGCTCGTCGAGGGCCTTGATCAGCTGGGTGGGGACCAGCGAGGTGTAGCGGCGCGGTCCGCGCATGCTCGCGATCGCGCCGACCAGGGCCTCGGGCAGGAAGCCGCCGGAGACGTCCAGCACGGTGGGCTCGGTCCCGGCCAGGATGCTGCGCAGCAGCACCTGGATGCCCGCGATGTGGTGGGTCGGCAGGGCCAGCAGCCACTGTCCGGGGCCGCCCAGGCGCTCGTGGGTGGCGTCGCCGCTGGCCCGCAGATTGGCCGCGGTGAGCATGGCGCCCTTGGGATTTCCGGTGGTGCCGGAGGTGGTGACGACCAGGGCCACGTCGTCGTCGATCTCCTCGCCGGGGCGCAGGCTGCCGCTCAGGCGCTGGGTCTCGCGGCGGTCGGTGGTGGGAACCGGAAGCCAGGCCGGGCCGTTGCCCTCCAAGGCTTCTCGCAGATGCGGCAATACATCGCCCACCGCTGCGCCGGTGGGCATGGGGAGGATTCGGAGGGTATTGCTCACGTTCGCGATCGTGTCATTCCGTGGGGTGGCGGCGCGCGCTGGGGTCGGCGGCCGGATGTCGATGCTGCAGGGTCTCGTGCGGTCAGTCGGACGTCGGTGTCGCCGGCGGCCATCCACCGGCTGCGAGCCTGGAGGCCACCCGAGCGATATCGTCCTCGCCGGGCTGCTCCTTGGCAACTCGGGCGATCGCCGCCTCGATGTCGGCGCGCTCGATATCGGAGGCGGCCACCCGCTCGCGGATCAGCTCCTCCACCACCAGGTGCACCTCGTAGTCGGTGAGCCGCCGGTGCAGGACCGCGAGCAGCGCCACATAGTCGGACTGCGGAATGCCCTGCGGGTATCCGGCTTTCAGCCAGTCCAGCACCTTCTGCAGCACGTTCTGGCGCGGCGGCGGGGTGCGGGCCGGCTCGGCGGCCGCCTGGTTCGTTTGTTCGGGGGTGCTCACGAGCGTGCCTTTCGATGAGGCGGCGTCACGCGCCGAGCAGGTGAATTCCGAGTCGGGAGGCCAGGAAGCCGCGTGCGATGAAGAGCACACCGGCGACCACCGCGATCATGACCACCGCGAAGCAGAGCAGGGACGCGGCCAGCG
>NZ_JBHZCS010000025.1:69993-133051 GCF_042755705.1 Nocardia sp. NPDC059154 | reverse complement strand
CAGAGATCCGCGTCGAGATGCTGGCCCGGAATCTGGCGCAGGCGCGCGCGGCGCAGCAAGCCAAGATCGACGCTTACGATCTGCGCCGCAAAGGCCGCGCACCGGCGCCGGTGGAGCAATACTCGATGGTGAAGCGGGTGCGCCTCGCCTGGGAACGGGCCGTCACTGAAACCGTTGCCGCGCACCAGCAATCAGAAACTGAACCCGTCACGGCCGCGCCCGCGTCGGGCGGCGGATCCCGTCGGCGTGGTGGTGAACGCAAGCGCAATATCACCGATCCGGCCTCGCGGATGATGCCGTTGCGAGGCGGAGGCTGGTTGCAAGGCTTCAACTGTCAGGCTGTCACCAGCACCGACGGCCTGATCATCGCGACCACAGTCGGTAACAATCCCAACGACGCGACCGCGTTCGCCACCACCATGACCGCTGCGGTTGCCGCCGCCACGCTGCTGGGCACGCATCAACCAGATCGAGCGCAACCCTTTGCACCGCAAGACAATTCAGGTGGTATCGGGATTTTGCTGGCTGATACCGGCTACCTCAGCCGCCACAATCTCACCGCCCCGGGCCCGGACCGGCTCATCGCAATCGGCAAATCCCGCGCTGTCGACAAAGCCGCCACCCAAACCCCTGCCCAGGGACCGCCCCCACCCGAGGCGACCCCGCTCCAAGCGATGGCCCATCGGCTGCGCACCCCCGAAGGCCACGCCCTCTACAAGCAACGCAGCCATATCGCCGAAACCCCGTTCGGACACGCCAAGCACAACCTCGGATTCCGTCGCTTCACCAGCCGCGGACTGGCCCGCGCAACCGCCGAATTCAGCTTCCACGCCTTGGTTCACAACCTGATCAAAGCCATCAACACCGGACGCCTCACCCCCGCCACCTGTTGAGGAGGGGGAGGGGGGGGGGGGGAGGAAATCCTCCCCCCCCAGACCCAACGCAACCAAACACACCCCCCCCCCCCCACCCCCCCCCCCCTACGGGCCCGCCCCTCCTCAAAACAGGCACGCAATACACCGAGCACCCCGCCACCACGCACCCACACCATTTCGCAACAGCCCGTTTCGCGTCAATTCCTCAGCTGTAGTGCGCGTTTAGAACGGTTGGGTTGGCCGTTCATGCGCGCATGGCAGCGTGCTCTTCTGCCGCGAGCCGGGCGTTTTGAGTGGCCTGAGTGTTCGTCGGAAGACCAAGGCCTGAGGTCATCTCGAGCCGCTGGCCTATGCGCCGCTGCCGGCCCTGGCAGATAGCGGACGGGGATATCAGCGCCACCGACGCTTCGGGCCGGAACTGAGCGAGGCAATCGCACGATTCTCCTCGACACCCGATGCCGCCAGCCACGCCTGGCTGACAGCGGTCGAGGAATGGGCAGCCGAGCTCCAGTCGGCGTTCCCTGCTCTTGTCGCCGCCGCCCACCACACCGCCGACGGACTCGACACCGATCAGCTACGACAGCATCCCGCCGCACTGTTCCTGTTCCAAGCCCGCCACGACAGGCTTGATCTGCAAAGCCTGACCCGGCAATGTATCACTCCCCGCAGAACGATAAACCTCGCAACCGCACTGGATTTCGACGTGCCCGAACTACCCCGATAGCCGAAACACCCGGGTCATTTCAGCCCGACTACTGCACAGCCGCAGCGCATTTCCATGCCGCTGGTCGCCTGACCGCAGGGTCTGCCATGCCGAATTGAGTGCCTGTTTGCTTCGTTTGCTTCCCGGCGCCGAGCTCGAGCACACGCGGACCCTTGGCCTTCGACGATCGATAGCACGGTGTCGTCATCGGAGAAGAACTCGTCGTGGACACGGAAATCGATTGCGATAGGCCAGGATTGAGCTGCCATCGCCTGGACTTGAACTGAGCCTCCTTGTCTCGCTGGCCCTTTTGGTGGGGGCCATCCGGCCTTTTCAATGGCGACCACGATAAAGGCTCGGTCTGAAACTGACAGAAGCTTTGATGTTCGATACCGGCGTTTTCCACCTGACTTGCTGGCGTGATCGCTGACGGCTTGTAGATGCCGCATCCCACTTCTATCCTTACGGGCAGGGGGGCGGAACCCCGCGGAGTAGAGATGATCTACGACAATCTGCTAGCGCTGACAGCGCGGGCACCGAGCACCAGCGGATTGCGGCAGGGCGAGGCATTTACGCCCTACGCCGCATTGGTCGAGCGGATCGGCCGGCGCGCCGCCGGCTTCATCGACCGTGGCATCGGGCGCGGCGATCCCGTTGCCCTGCTGATTCCGAACTCGCCCGATCTTTTCGTGACCGCCCACGCGCTCTTCGCCATCGGCGCCATCGCGATGCCTCTCGGCGAGACGGCCACGCGATCCGAACTTGCCGCACTCGCACAAAAGACCGGACCCAGCGCAGTCATCTCAACTCCCGGTCTTGCCGCTGTTGCCGAGACGCTGATCGCAGATGCAGCCCCCGGCATTCCCCTGCTCTTGACGAGCGCCCTTCCCGAAGGAAGCGCAACCGCCCAGCTGCCGAAACTGGGAGGCGATACAACGGCGCTCTACCTCTTCTCGTCCGGCTCGACCGGGTTGCCCAAGGTGGTGCCGCACACCCACGCCGAGCTCGTCGCTGATGGTGAACGAGCCAGCACAGCCTGGGAAATTCAGCCCGACGATATCGTCTTGGACATTCTGCCGGGCAACTTCTCGCTGGGCTTCTTACTGGGCGCTACGCAAGCCGTCGCCGGCGGTGCAACGACGCTCTATTGGAGCGATCCCCTGCCGCTGGCGCTTTCGCGCAAGAAGCTGCTCGACACCATGGTTCGCGAGCGCGTCACCGTCATGGGTGCCGTTCCGGCGATGTACGAAATCGTCACCGGTCAGACCGGCAGTTTCGACCTCAGGATGCGCCTGGCCTTCTCGGGCGGCGTCGCACTGAAACGGCCGATCTTCGAAGCGGTGCGCGAGCGCCTGGGTACCCCACTTCGTCAGGATTACGGCTCGACCGAAGCGAGCATGTTCTCGCACAACAACTCCGCCGACCTCGACGCGAGCTGGGCATCGGTGGGCAAGCCCGCGGGCGACGCCAGGGTCCGCATCGTCCCGTTCGACACCGAATTCGGCCCATCCGTCGGCGAAATGGAAATCAGATCATCCTCGCTCATGCGGGGCTATCTCGGCGATGCCGTGGCCAATGCTGAGGCGTTCGATGAGGGCTGGTTCAGGACCGGCGATCTTGCCTCGCTCGATGAAGAAGGTCGCATCTTCATCCGTGGCCGCAGCAAGCTGCTGATCGAGGTATCCGGCTACAAGATCGACCCCATCGAAGTGGAGGAGACGCTCATGTCCTTGCCTGCTGTCGCCGAAGCCGCAGTGGCGGGTCTCCCGGACTCGCGCAACGGCAATCGGCTGATCGCGTTCGTCGTCAAAGGGGCGGAGGTGTCGGCCGCTGAGTTGATCCGCTACGCCCGCGAAAGGCTGTCGGTTCAGAAGGTCCCGGACGAGATCGCGTTCATCGACGCACTGCCGCGGAGCGCGGCCGGCAAGGTGCTCCGCGCGCGGCTGCGCGAGCTCTAGGCGGGCTGAGCCGCTCGCTGCGAAACATAGGCCGCTATGTTCGCAGGCGATTCGAACAGCTCCGGCCGTATCTCCGTGTCCGGGATGCTGATCTTGAATCGCTCCTCGAGGAAATACACAAGTTTTACCAAACTGATCGAGTCCAGCAGGCCTGCCTCGAGCAAGGGGGTCTCGCGATCGACCGGCGCATCGCCGGTTTCGGCCACCATGGCGGAGATATACTCGACTATCGGTCGTTCGATATCGTTCATCACTTGAGTCCCTTATGTAGTCGGCATACTAGCCAATTTCATCGCGACCTGGAATGGTATTCGAAAACGTGGGAGGAAAGCTTGGGCGAAATGCGCCCGCTGGGCGAAAAGGAACAACTGCTCAGCCATTTGCATGTCCATGGCGGGCTGATCACCATGCAGGTGCTGCATGTGCGCGGCCGCCTCGATCCGACGCTGGTGACGCGCGCGCTCGCCTGGCTACAGTCCCAGCACCCTATCCTTCGCGCTCATATCCGCTACGGCAAGCTCGTCTGGCGACACATGCCGTTCTTCGCCTATCGCCGGCCCTGGTTCGACACCGAGGGCACAACGGAGATCCCGTTGGAGGTGCTCGACGACGCCGACCCGGACGCTTGGCGCACGGTTTTCGCCTCTGAGATCCGCACACCGATCCCGAAGGGCAACCATCCGCGCCTGCGGGTCACGCTGGTGCGGCAGTCGCCCGCCGCCGACCTCAACCACATAATCATTTGCGCCGATCACGCGACGCTCGACGCCCTGTCCGCCAACATGCTCGCTCGCCAGCTTCTCGAATTCCTCGCCGATCCAGCCGCGGCGCAACTGAAACCCCCGCTCGACACCACGCTGCCCCCGTCGATCGAGGACAGCCTGCTCAACAGGTCCGGCGGTGGCAAGAAGACCACCTATACGCCGGCCATTCGGCTACCCAAGCAGGCGGTACCCGACCGGAAGAAAGAAACGCGAGTACTGGCACGTCACCTCGAGCCCGGCGTAACGGCAACGCTCATGGATGCCATCAAAGCCAACAGAACGACGCCTCACGGTGCGGTAACGGCAGCCTTCCTGCTTGCCATGCGCGAGCGGTACAGGCTCGATGCCATGACCGTGTTGACCACGGTCGACCTTCGTCGCCTCAGTAAACTTGCGCGGGCGCACGAGACCTTCGGTTGCTACGTCGACATTCTGCGTACCGAGCACCCGATAACCGACGACTTCTGGGCAACCGCCCGTGACGCCTCGTTCAAGCTGATCGCCGCGCTGGCCAAGGACCACGAGTCCGCCTCGATGATGAAGTTTCCGGGATGGGAAGTGTATCGGCACGAAGCCGGCCCGGGGCTCCGGAACAACCGGCGCCTCGACGGACTTGCTGTGACCACGATCGGCGATTCTGGCCTGCAGGCCGGCTACGGCGCCTACACGCTCGAGGACGTCACCAGGGCCGTCTCGCTCGACATGTTCGGCCCGTCACTGTTCGTGATCGCCAACGAGCGGCTCGGTGGCCTCGACCTCAGCGTCGGGTACTCGGCACTTGCGATGAGCGACGATGAGGTATGCCGGCTCACCGACAACGCGGTGGCCCGGCTCGAGCTAGCCGGATAAAACGCCACGCCGATCGCAGCACGCCCCGCGTCGTGGACGAGGTCCCGGAGACCGACCTGGCCGGCCGCCGAGTCGTCCTCTGGCGCGGGCGGATTCGAGTCCTTCGAGGGTGCCCGCGCTGATGAGGTCGTTCGCGGGCCGACCCGTCGATGCGATCGAAACCGTGCTGTCCGCGGACAGCGGTGGTGAGATGGGTGCTATGAGTTTCCCTCGGCGGGCCGGGCTGGTCGTGATCCTCGCCTCGCTGGCGCTCGTGGCCGGGTGTGGGCCGGACAACGATGCCTACGTCGCCCTGCAGAACGCCATGAAGGAGAACATCACAGCCAAAGACCACCGGCCGGTGCAGTCGGTGTCGTGCGAACCGCATGTCCACGACACGATGCGAGAAGAGACCGCGCATCTGAAATGCGTCGTAGTGTTCACCGATGGCTCGTCGTATACCGCCAATGCGGTGATCCAGAACCAGAATTCCGGCGGCAGGCACAACATGCCGGACTCCTACAGCTGGGACCGTCCTCCCTCGCAGTGAGGTGCCCGCACAGCTGCTTCGACTTGGTTCAGGCAACGGCTCCGTGGCGACAGGCAGAGATAACCGGATGGAGCACAAGTCCGTGAGCGCTGAAGCCCTGGTTGCTGTTGCCGCACTGTGGATGCCGAAGAACCCCGACGTACTCACTTGCCCGAGGACATCCGCGACCATGTCCTCGGAGAATACGGCTACCACCGCATCGAAACCGGATTCAACGAGGGCTTCGGGTCCGCCAACCCGACGAACGTGTAACCGAGATCGCCCGCAGTGCGGGCAGCGCCTCTGCCAGCGCCTCGAGTTGACGCCGGGTATCGAGCGAGCCGATGCGCAGGACCAGATGCTCGGCGCCCGCCTCGAGGTAGCGGCCCAGCCAGTCGACGCATTCCTCGGGTGAACCACCGAAATAGGCTTGGACCGTTGCCATTTCGTCGAGTGAGCGCCGATAGTAACGGCGCACATACCCGTCGAGCTCAGCGCGCGCCTTCGCTGAGTCCGGATCGAGGTTGATCGTCGCGTACATACCGGGCGTGATCGGACGGTCCGTCAGATCACGGATGGCAGCCCACGCTCGGGCGTACGCGTCCGCACTGGGCAAGAACGGCAGCCAGCCGTCGTAGGTCCGGGCCACTCGCCGCAACACGCGAGGGGTGTCGCTTCCGGCCAACCACACCGGCGGCCCCGCAGCGCTTGCCGCAGGCAACGCACCCGACAGGTCGTCGAACTTCCAGTAACGGCCGTCGAAACGGCTGACACCGGACCAGCTTGCGCGCCAAATCGCCACCGTCTCATCCAATCTCGCTACCCGCTCGTCGAACGAGATCCCGAGGGCCGAGAATTCGTCTCGGGTCTCGGGCAGCGGGAATCCAGCGCCGACACCGAGTACGAGCCTGTCTTCGCTGAGCTGATCCACGGTCGCGGCAGTGTGCGCACCGAGCAGGGGGTGGCGCAGGGTCGCGGTCCACGCGGCCGTACCGAACTGCACACGGGACGTGGTCGCTGCGACGGCGGCAAGCAGCGGCAGCGGGTCGACGCGGGTCCGCGCCAATGGCGAGTCTCCGATCCATACGGAGTCGAATCCTGCGTCTTCGGCAGCTACCGCCAGCTTCACCAGGCCCGCGGCATCGTGAGCACTCGTCATGGCAGTCTCGCGGCTGGGCAGTAGTACGCCGATTCGAATCATACCGACGATCCTCGGCGGTGACCGGTGAGGCGGCAATTACCTTGCAGGTAAAGGCATGCGAGATCGAGTGACGAGATCCCTTGTCGCAGACTGCCATCGCTATTACGGATGGAGCGCATATCTTTCGCCATCCGGAACATGACCTTGAAGAACTCGAGCACAACCCGGTAGAACGCGGCGGTAGATGCCGATGGCGGGTGCGGTCGGCGCGGTCTCTCGAGGTTGCCGACGCATTCATCGAACTCCTGGACGGTCATTCGCCGCCGGACCCTCTGTCGGGCTGGTGGTTTGTTGGAACTGGCGAACGCATGTATCAACTCGCCCGGCGGTAAGTCCGATTGCGCCATCTTGATTAGTGCCTCGCCGCGGTCTGCCGTCATTGAGATTGCCGAAGTCGCTCGTCGGTGTGTCCGGAGCTTCAGTTCACGGGCACGGTGTGGCGGGCGATGATGTCGTCGATCGGTCGGACGGCGGCATCGTGGCTCGCGGGTTCGGCGCCGTCGAGGATGGTGTCGAGAATGGCGGCGCGGTCGAGTGTGGCTGGGAGGCGGTGGGATTCGCGGGCGCTGACGATGACCGCGTGCAGCAGGGTTGCGTAGACCCGGGAGCGGGGGACGGTCAAGCGCCAACCGTGGCGTTCGCGGTCGCGCAGACGGGTTTCGATGGTGTCGAGGACGTCCTGGATGACCTGGATCTCGATCAGGTCCGGATCATCGCAGGGCATGGCGACCACCGAAAAGCAGTGTGCTGTAGCCGAATACGGCGGCCCGTAGCAGGGTGAACAGGGATCTGTGCGCGGTCGGCGGTGTTCGCGCCTCACGGGGGTCGAGCACCATGCGCCCGGATGCGACCAGGGCGGTGCGTGCCCGCCGACGCACCGCGCAGGTGTCGACTCCGCATTGGAGATGCAGCTGCATCGCGATATGTGCTTGTGCGGCAGTCAGTTCGCCGGGATCGGAGTAGCACGACCACAGCCCGCGCACCGAATACCCGACCGTAGCGCTCTCGTTCGATGGAGGTTCGGAGACGGCGGCTTGTCGCTTCTCTCGTTCGATGCGGTCGATGATCGCCTGCACAGACCACGGGTTGTTGCTGGACATTGTCACCTACCTGTGTGCCGTCGTTGGAACCCAAGCACACCACCGAGGACGTTTCTGAAAACGCGGAATCTGAATATTCAGATTAGGTAGTCTGAAATCCCAAGGCGGGATGCGGATCCACCGCGATGCAGCATTCAGATTCTGTTGGCGCATGTATTCACTTTTCAGGGGGAGCATCGATGGCAGAGGATGTGTCGCCGACCCTGTTGCGGCGGCAACTGGGTAGGTTTCTGCGGGAACGGCGTCAGGCGACCGGGCTGACCCTCGAACAGGCTGCGGTCCAGGTTCAGCTCAGCTTCAACGCATTACAACGACTCGAGGCCGGTCGCACGGTCAAGCCGCGACGGCAGGACGTGCGGGAGCTGTGCATGCTCTACGAGGTGGATGCCGACGAGACGGAGCAGGCGGTCGGTCTGGCGTTCCGCGCGGCGACTGCCAAGGACGAGGATGGGATCTTCTCCCTCGGCGGGCTTTTCAGTGATGCGTTCAACATGTATGTCGGCATGGAGCGTTCCGCCCGCCGTCTGGTCACCTACCAGGAACAGATACCCGGACTGCTGCAAACTTCTGACTATGCGCGTGCGGTGTTCCGCGCCTTCCCGGGCTTCGAGAACGATGAAGACATCCAGCGGCGCATCGATATTCGGTTGAAGCGCCAGGTGATCGTGACCCGCAAGGCCAATCCGCTGGCGGTCGAAGTGTTGCTGAACGAAGCGGCGCTGCGTCGGGTCGTCGGGGGCAAGCGGGTGATGGCCGCACAGCTCAAGCATCTCGCCGACCTGAGCACCAGATCGAACGTGACCTTGCGGGTCCAACCGTATGCGGCCGGGTACACCTGGGGTTTCCAGCACGGCCCGTTCGTGCTGTTGGACTTCGGCACCAACGCCAGGAACAACCGGGTCGAGCCACCGGTCGTCTACGTCGAGGGTCGGCTGACCAGCGATCTGTACGTGGAGAGGCTCGAGGACGTCCAGCGATACAGTGAGTTGGCCGAGGCCATTCGGGCCGAAACGCTGGATGAAGTGCGAACGCGAGACCTGGTCCGCCAGATAGCAAGGGAGTTCGATCGTGAACGGTGACCTGTCCGGAGCGCGCTGGTTCAAGAGCAGCCGCAGCGAAACCGGTTCCCAATGTGTGGAGGTTGCGTTCCTCGATTCGGGCATGGTCGGGATTCGTGACTCCAAGAACCCGACCGGCCCAGCGCTGGTGTTCGCCCCCAGCGAGTGGGACGCCTTCACCGCCGGTGTGGTGGCCGGGGAACTCGACTCTCCCGCCTGATCCGGGCCGGGCCTGATCCAGTCCTCAGGCGGGATCGTTTGGTGCGGTGGCGGGATGGCGACGATGAGCTCTGGGCGCGACGGAGATTTGGTAGCGGATTGATATGGCCCGCGCGGGAAAGCTCGCGCGGGCCATGGTCGTTCATGAATGATTAACACTGCCTGTGGTTGGCTCGATAGCCACACGACGGTGACCGCGCGCGCCGGCGACCCTGTGCCATACTCGGCCGGGGTCGGGCGCAGCGCCCGAGGGAGGAAAGAGAACTCAATGGGCCTGTTCGACATGATCCGCGGCGAATTCGTCGACGTCATCGAATGGTTGGATGACACTCGCACCACGCTGGCGTGGCGGTTTCCCCGCTACGAGAACGAGATCAAGAACGGCGCGGAGCTGATCGTCCGGGAGGGGCAGCAGGCGGTCTTCGTCTACCGCGGGCAGCTGGCCGACAAGTTCGGTCCAGGCCACTACCAGCTGACCACCGAGAACATGCCGATCATGTCTACCCTGCAGGCCTGGCGGCACGGGTTCAACTCGCCGTTCCGGTCCGAGGTGTACTACGTGAACACCCGCGCCGTCACCGATATGCGCTGGGGCACACCGCAACCGGTCACCGTGCGCGACCCCGACTTCCGCATGGTGCAGATCCGCGCCAACGGCACCGCGAACGTGCGCGTCACCGATATCGAGGTGTTCCTGCGCCAGATGATCGGCACCAATGCCGAGGTGGACGCCGACGTGCTCAGCGAGCAGCTGCGGGCCAATGTCGCCCTGGCCTTCTCCGACATGGTGCTGGCCAGCGGCCTGGGCGCGATCGATCTGCAGGGCCGCCAGATCGAATTGTCCGACAAGCTGCGCGAATTCGTCGGTCAGCGCCTGTCCGGCTTCGGTGTCGGGGTCGAGGGCGTCACCATGACGATCTCCCTGCCGGAGGAGATCCAGCAGGCCATGACCCGCGGTGTGGCGCGCGGCGTCGAAGCCGGCGGCTTCATGAACAATGTCGACCTCAACCGCTACCAGCAGATGCAGGCCGCCGACGCCATGCTCGCCGCCGCCCAGAACCCCGGCGGCGGAATGGGAGCCGCCATGCAGGCCGGTATGGGCGTGGTCCTCGGCGGCCAGATGGCCGGCGCCATGCAGGGCAGCATCGCCCAGCCCCAGCAACCCGGTTACGCCCAGCCCCAGCAGGGTGGCTACGCGCAGCCCGCCGCGCCCCAGCAGGCGGCCCCGCCGCCGCTCCCCGGCCAGCAGCAGTTCCACTTCGACAACGCCGGCCAGGCCGCGGGCCCCTTCCCCATCGACCAACTACGCCAGTACGTCTCGTCCGGCCAGCTGACCCGCGACACCAACGTCTGGACCGAGGGCATGCCCGGCTGGCAACCCGCCAGCTCCGTCCCCGCCCTCCAGCCCCTCTTCGCCACCCCGCCCCCGCTCCCGGGCACCCCGCCGCCCCTGCCCCCGCAGTAGCAGCCTCCCCGCCCAGCCCGGCCGACCCGGCCCGGCCGCACCCGTCGGCACCTTGGACCACCGACGGGTCCGCCGACGTACCCGCGCCGCCGGAACCAACGCCCGACAACTCGGTGCGTCCCGAAAGCCCTTCCACCGCAATGCGCGACCCTCGAGTCCGCCGCACCGAGTGAGCCCAGATGAACGACAACCAGCCCCCGCACCCCTCCGGCCCGCCGCCGCTCCCGGGCAGCGACCCGGCCACCCCGCACACGGCCGACCCTCAACCCTGGACGCCCCCGCTCCCGGGTCATGATTCGAGCCAGAGTGGTCTCCCACCGATGCACGGGATGACGCCGCCCCCACCAGGGCCGAATGCTCCCGGTGGTGCACCGCAGTTCGCACCCGGCGCGGGATCGCCTGTGCCGCCGCAGAATTTCGGGCAGGCTCCGGCCGGTCCGCCTCCGCTGCCGACCTCCGGGCCCGGTGAACGCGGTGTCCCGCCCATGCCGCAACGCGGGGCGGTCCCGCCTCCGCTGCCAGGTGCCGGAGCCGGACAGCAACAATGGGGGACGCCGGCCGCTCCAGGTGGGCCCGGCGGAGTCCCGCCCATGCCGCAGGCCTCCCCGCCGCAGAACTTCGGCCCGCCGCCGGTCGCTGCTGCCGGGCCGGGAACCGTTGCGCCGCCGCCGCTTCCGGGTGCCGGGGTGACGGCGGGGCCGCCGCCGTTGCCGGGTGGGTTCGGACCGGGGAATCCCGGGCAGGCGCCGATGGGTGCGATGCCGCAGCCTGTGATCGTGGCGCCTGTGATTGTTCCGGGGGTCGGGGACGGCAGGGCGGTCGGGGCGGAAAGTCCTGTAGCGCAGCCGGAGGCGGGGGTGCCGGATCGGGCGATGTTGCATCAGACGGAGTCGACTCGGACGTATCCGTGTTCTTCGTGTGGGGCCCAGTTGGTGTTCGATCCGGTGGGGCAGGATCTGCTGTGTCCCAGTTGCGGGAATCGGTCTCCGGTGACGGCGCCGGATGTGGCGGTTCAGGCTCGGGAGTTGGGGCCTGCGATCGCGGCGTTGCGGGAATTGCAGGCGCATGCGGCGGGGCCGCAGGTGACGGGGGAGTGGGAGGTGAAGTGCCAGAACTGTGGTGGGACAACCGGGTTCAATGGGAGTCTCACCGCTACTCGGTGCCCGTACTGCGCCACGCCCATTCAGCGCGACGATGTGCACAATGCGCCGGCCCGGCTGCCGGTGGATGGTGTGGTGCCGTTCCTGGTGGGGGAGAAGCAGGCTCGGGAGCTGGTCGAGAAGTGGGTGTCGGGGCGGTGGTTCGCGCCGTCGAACTTCCGGAAATATCGGCGGATCGGGGCGTTCTCCAGCCTGTATACCGCGTATTTCACCTACGACGCCGATACCCAGAGCTGGTATCAGGGCGAGCGCGGCGACGACTATCAGGTGCGGGTCGGGACGGATTCGGACGGGGATCCGATCTACGAGACCCGGACCCGGTGGTATCCGGTGGCCGGTGAGGTCGCCAATGAATTCGCGGATCTGCCGGTGCTGGCCAATGACAATATGAACCGCAACCGGATTCGGTCGCTGGAACCGTGGCCGGTGGAGCAGGCGCGCGCCTATTCACCGGAATTCGTGGCCGGCCACCTGTGCCGCACCTACGACAATGATGCGGAGCAATCGTTCCCGGAAGCGCAGCAGCGGATGGAGTCGGCGATCGAATCCACCGTGCGCGGCGACATCGGCGGTGACCATCAGCGCATCCACCAGCTCAACACGAACTGGAACTGGCTGGCGTACAAGCATCTGCTGCTGCCGATCTGGCTGCTGACGGTCGTCTACATGGACAAGACCTACCAGGTGTACATCAACGGCCTCACCGGCCAGGTGTCCGGCGACCGCCCGTGGAGCAAGGTGAAGATCATCGCCGCGATCCTGGCGGTGCTCGCGATCATCCTCACGGTGATCCTGGTGTACAGCAAGGTGCACGGCCATCACACCCCGGCGCATCCGACCGGACCGAGCCACTCGACCGTCGCGCCACCGCACCCCACCACTCATCGCTGACCGACCGACGAAAGTGAGCCGACCATGTTGATTGTCGTGCTGATCGTGCTGATTGCGATCGGGGCCGCCGTAGGTGGCGTGATGCTGGTGTCCTCCCGCCAGAAGACCGCGATCGCGGCCGCCAACCAGGTCGTCCCCGGCGCCCCCACCCGCGCCCCCGCCTCCTGGGCGGGCTCGCACGACCCGGAGCCGCGCCTGCACCGCCGCCTGCGCGACGCCATGACGGCCCTGCACACCGCCGATGCCCTCGACGACGCCACCACCATCGTGCTGCGCGCCGAACTCGAGCAGGCCGCCCTGGCCTGGGACGACCGCCTGGTCGCCATGGCCGCCCTGCCCGCCGCCACCCGCGGCGACCAGCTGGCGACCGCGACCACGGCGGTGGAATCCATCGAAGCGGCGGTGGCACAGTATGTTTCGGCCGCCACCCAGCGCACCGCCGCCGACGTGAACGCGGGCCTGACCGCGGCCCGGGCGCAGCTCGAGATCCAGGCCGAGATCCGGAAATCGCTCGAGGCGGGCTGAGAGATTCACCCGGTCGGCGAATCCAGTTCCGCCAGTGAGCGAATGACCGTGATCCCGTCGTCCGGGGCGACCCCCGGCCCGCTGCGGACCAGCCAATAGGCCCGCAGCCCGGCATTTCTGGCGCCCAGTGCGTCCCAGTCGTACCTATCGCCGACGTACGCCACCTGCTCCGGCGGCAGCCCCAGCATCTCGCATCCCGCGCGGAAGATCGCCGGATCGGGCTTGGCCGCGCCGAATTCGTCCGAGCACAGGATGGCGTCCCCGAAGTGGTGCAGCAGCCCGACCGTGCGCAGCTTCCCGGTCTGGTACGGCTGGGAGGCGTTCGACACCACGCCGAGCGCCCTCCGCCCGGCGAACCGCTCCAGTACCGGCGCGGCATCCGGGAACGCCGACCACGCGGAATCCCGGTGTACCGCATAGCGGGCGAACCATGCGACCGGATCGTCGGCCGTCATGCCCAGGTGCGCGAGAAATCGCTCGGTCCGCACCCGCTGCTGCCCCTTGAAGGTGTGTTCACCGGCCAGGAACCGCAGATACTCTTCCTCCTCGATCGCCCGCCACAGCGCCAACGCCGCCTCCGGTGACTCTAAGCGGTCCAGGAGCTGTTCCGCCGCGAGATGCCGCAGGAATCCGATCCGCACCGTCGCGGAATAGTCGATGAGTGTGTCATCGACATCGAACAGCACACCGCGAATACTCATGCGCGCGTACCGATCACCACGGTCGCCCCCATGTCCTCACATTCCACGATCCGAGCCGACAGCCCGTACTCCCGCATGATCCCGACGGCGACCGGAGCCTGCTCCTCGCTCTCCTCCACGAATAGATGCCCACCGGCACAGAGCCATTCGCCCGCCACGGCGGCAATCCGCCTCAGCACGTCCAAACCGTCCGCGCCGCCGTCGAGCGCACGGCGAGGCTCGTGATCGCGCGCCTCGGGCGGCATCCACGCAATGTCCTCCGACGGCACATAAGGCGTATTCGCCAGCAGAATATGCACGCGCCCTCGCAGATCCGCGGGCACAGCGTCGAACAGATCGCCCTCCACGACCCGCGCCCCCACTACGCCGAGATTCTCCCGCGCACAAGCCACCGCCGCAGATTCGACGTCGGCCGCAGTCAACTCGACCCGAATACCTTCCTCCGCCATCTCTTTCGCGAATGCCAATCCCAGAGCCCCGCAGCCGCAACACATATCGAGCGCGATCAGTGTCGAATCCGCGTGAGCGACGGTGGTCTCGGCCGGGTCCGTGAGGGTTCGTGGCCGGATGGGCTGATACTCACCGGCAGCAGTACGGGCAGCAGCGATGGCGGTCCTGGCGGCAGCGTCAGTGGCAGTAGTGGCCATGCTGTCGTGTGCGATACCAGCCGACACGGGTAGCCGGGTCATGCTGCGGCCCAGGACGATAGCCTGTTCGACCAGAAAGCTCGTGCGTTGTCGTGGGACGAAAACGCCCGGCCCGACGGCAACCCTGAGGCCGCGGAACTCCGCCCACCCCAGCAGATGTTCCAGCGGGAACCCGGCGATGCGCTGCGTGACAAGCGATTCCAGGTGGTCGGCGTCGGTGGCCGCATCGAGCAGCAGCGCGGCCTCGTCCTCAGCGAACACGCACCCGGCCGCGCGGAGCCGCGCGACCAGCGTTTCGGTGGCGGAAGGAGTCACCACGTCATTGTGCACGCCTGGACGGCCGCCCCGTTCGAGCAGGGTCCGGGCGTGGGGATCAGCGTTCGGCGGGGAGCCGCAAGGTGCGTGCGGTGTCGAGGTAGATGCCGCGCTGGCTGCTGCGCGCGGGCGGCGGCAGCTGCGAGACGAGCTGCTCGAGGGAGGTGGTCGCGCCGATGACCGGCATCCCGGCGACGATGAAGTCGGCCACCGCGCGGCGAATGTGGTTGGGGGAGGTCACCACAATGGCGCTGGTCGCGCCCGCGTCCCTCAGCAGCTGCGCGCCGAACAGCGCGTTCTGCACGGTCGACCCGGCGCGGTGGTCGGCCACGATGCGGCCGGCGGGAATGCCGTGCCCGATCAGCCAGCCCTGCATGGCCGCCGCCTCGGTGATCCCGTTCTGCGGATTGCCGCCGGTCACCAGGATCGGCGACAGGGGCGAGGCGATCGCCTGCAGCCAGGCCGCCTGCATCCGGTTCACCAGCTCGGGCCGCATGGACCCGTCGGGGAGCAGGCCGTAGCCGAGCACCGCGATGCCGGTCTGCGGTCCCGCGATCGCCGGAATCGGATTGGGCAGCGTGCCCACCGCGGCGCCGATGGCCTGGAACAGCGTCCGGGTGCCGTCCGCGAGCTGTCCGTCGATGCCGTTGAGGCGGTTCAGCGCCACCTCGCGGGTGACGATGTCCCCGGTGTAGTCCGACCAGATCGCCTGCAGCGCCAGCGCCTCCGCGTCATCGGGTGATTCACTGAGCAATTGGCGCAGGTCGGCCAGCCCGGCCGCCTCATTGCCGGCGGTGAAATTGTCCTGCGCGGAGTTGTACAGCGCTGCGGGGTTCGCGTGCGCGGCGCCGCTGCCGAGGATGGTGAGGACGGCGGCCGCCGCCGCGAGCAGGATGGGAAAACGCCTGGCGATCTGCACTGCTGTCGACCTTTCGGGGGTGTCACGCATTGCTGTTTGCTGGCTATCCATGGAATTAGCTGGCTATTGGCTCTTATCGAATGGAGACACGATACGACTGTCCACCCTGGTTGTCGGGTATTTGCCGAACTGATTTCGCCGTTTTGCCGGAATCCACAGCGGGAACGCGCGCGAAGCGTGCCGCGTCACGTGTCGTCCCCGGATCGCATCGCACGCCCGGCCACCGGCGTGCGCGGGGAGGGCGCGGCCGGGACTCGGGATAAGCTGTGCACCCGTGGATACGACTTCGCTCATCGGCAAGGAACTCGCCGCCGCCATCAACGCCGACACCAAGCAGCGCGCCGCCGCCCTCACCGAGCAGGGCGCCGCCCCCCGCCTGGCCCTCGTGATCCCGAACGACGACCCGGCCAGCGCCTGGTACGTGAAGTCCCTCAACCGTGCCGCCGAGCGCAATGGAATCGCTTGCGAGAACGTCGATCTCGGTGTCGACGCCACCGCCGAGCAGATCCGCGCCAAGCTCACCGAGCTGTCGCAGGACCCGTCGGTGGACGCCATCATGCTGCAGACCCCGCTGCCCAAGGGTGTCGGCCTCGACGACGTCAGCTCCGCCATCGCCTCCGAGAAGGATGTGGACGGCGTCAGCCCGCTTTCACTGGGCCTGCTCGCCGCAGGCCTGCCCGGCTTCCCGCCCGCCACCTCCGAGGCGGTCGTGGAACTGGCCAAGTTCCACCAGATCCCGCTCGCCGGTCGGCATGTCGCGGTCGTCGGCCGCTCCAATGTGGTCGGCAAGCCCCTGCTTCAGCTGCTGCTCGCCGAGAACGCGACCGTCACCATCGCCCACTCCCGCACGACCGACCTGCCCGCGGTGACCTCGGCCGCCGACGTGGTCGTCGCCGCGGTCGGACGCGCGGGCCTCATCACCGCCGACCACGTTCGCGAGGGCGCGGTCGTCATCGATGTCGGCACGAACGAGGACGAGAACGGCAACATCACCGGCGACGTGAACGCGGCCTCGGTCACCGGCAAGGCCGCCGCCCTGAGCCCCGTCCCCGGCGGCGTCGGCCCCGTCACCACCGCACTCCTCATGCGCCACGTGGTCCAGGCCGCCGAGAACGTTCGCTGACAACAGCGAATCAGGGAGCTCTCAGCGCGGGAATCGTCCGATTCCCCACGCCGGGAGCTCCCTGATCTTGTCCTGACCGGTACCGGTCACCAGTGCGTGGTGACGGGGTCGCCGACGGAGACGTTGTCGAAGTACCACTCCGCGTCGGCGGGGGCGAGGTTGATGCAGCCGTGGCTGACGTTCGAGTTGCCCTGGGAATCCACGGACCAGGGTGCGGAGTGGACGTAGACGCCACCCCAGGTCAGGCGCTCGGCGAACTCGCCGGTGAGCAGGTAGCCCTCCGGATCGTTGAGCGGGATGCCGATGGTCCGGGAGTCGAAGGTGACCGAGCGCTCACGGGACAGCACCGGGAAGGTTCCGACCGGCGTTTCGCGCCCCGGCTTACCCATCGATGCGGGCATGGTGTGGGCGACGCCGTCCACCCAGACCGTGAACGTGTGTGCCGACATGTCCGCATCGGCGGTGGTGCCGCCATTGGTCTGGAACTTGGTCTGCTCGCGTCCAGCGAGGACCGTGATCGGCGAGCGGGATGGCAGGAAGTTCTCGGGTTGCCACATCAGTTGCCGGTCGTCGATCCAGGTGAAGTGGCCGGCGAGGGAGTCCTGCGCGCGGACGTCGACGGAGCGTTCGGCGGCGGCGCGATCGGTGACCGCGTCGGCGAACTGGACGGTCACGGGGGCGGCGATGCCCACCACCTGACCTGAGGCCGGCGTAATGGCTTGGACGGCTGGGAGATTGGGCGTTTCGAGGGCCGCACCCGCGGCTCCGGTTCCGAACGCGGCCGCCGCGGCGACGAAGCTTGCGACGAACAGGGAGCGAATCGGTTTCCGCATTCTTCCATCCCTTCGAGAGGGTGTGGGGCAGGGTTTCTCAGACTATGACTTGGTCATCAGTCCCATCTGGAAATGTACCCGGTTCGTAACCATTGTCCCGGCGTGGGGGTTATGCGAAGTTCGTATCACCAGGTAGAGAGCCGGAAAATGACTGTGCCCCGTTCCATAACGGAACGGGGCACAGTGCAGGCTAATTTGCGCGGTCAGCGGGTGATGGCCGCGACCACATCGTTGTGCAGGGCATCGGCGCGGGCGATGACCTCCTCGATCTGCTTCAGCACCGGCGCGAACTCGGCGGCGGCCGTGCCGTCCAGCGATGTCACATTGATGGCGATGTTCAGCTGCGAGCTGGCCGCCGCGGACCGGGCGCAGTCGGCCGCCGCGCCGATGTCGGTCACCACGTTGGGGTTGCCGATGGGCAGCAGTTCCGTTGCCAGGGAGACGATTTCGTCGGCCTCGGCGACCACGGCGGCGGGCACCCGGGCGGCCTGCAGCAGCGCGGCGGTGATGGCCTCGCCGCGGGCGGCCTGCTCGGCCTCGGACTCCTTGGGCAGCTTGTAGGCCGCGCCGACCGCGGTGAAGGCGGCGGCGTCGGCGTCGGCCAGGGCCAGGGAGCGCTCGCGGGCCACGTCCGCGGCGGCGATGATGCGGTCGATGACCGGGCGATTCTCGGCATCCTTGGCCCGGGTGGTGTACCGCGCGACCATGGCGACCAGGGCCGCGCCCTGGGCCGCGTGCAGCGCCGCGACCGCGCCGCCGCCGGGGGCGGGCACCTTGGCGGCCAGTTCACCCAGGTACCCCCGCAGTGTCGAATCACCGAAGGTGGTGGTGTCCTGAGTCATGAGGGGTGGCCTCCCTTGGCAGTACGGCGAATTCAGGTGATTTCGCCGCCTACCGTACCGGTCGCGGGGCCGTGTGCGGCAACCCGCCCGCTGTCGGTGTGCCGACCGGTGAGTAAGGTCCCGGACATGCGTATCGGACTGTCGATCAATTACACCGACGGCTTCAAGGAGACCGCCGCCGAGGTCGCCGACCTCGAACGGGCGGGCCTCGACATCGTGTTCGTGCCCGAGGCGTATTCGTTCGACGCGGTGAGCGCGCTCGGATACCTGGCCGCGAAGACCGACCGGGTGCAGCTGGCCTCGGGCATCCTGCAGCTCTACACCCGCACGCCCACGCTGACCGCCATGACCGCGGCGGGCCTGGACTACGTTTCCGACGGCCGCTTCATCCTGGGCCTGGGCGCCTCGGGCCCGCAGGTCATCGAGGGCTTCCACGGCGTGAACTACGACGCGCCGATCGGTCGCACCCGCGAGGTGCTCGAGATCTGCCGCAAGGTCTGGAAGCGCGAACGCCTCGAGCACAGCGGCAAGTACTACAACATCCCGCTGCCCGAGGGGCAGGGCACCGGCCTGGGCAAGCCGCTCAAGCTCATCAATCACCCTGTGCGCGAGAACATTCCGGTGCTGCTGGCCGCGCTGGGCCCGAAGAACGTGGAGCTGGCCGCCGAGATCGCCGAGGGCTGGCAGCCCATCTTCTTCCTGCCCGAGAAGGCCGACCTGGTGTGGGGCGACTCGCTGAAAGCCGGTCTGGCCAAACGTGATCCGGCGCTGGGCGACCTCGAGGTGTTCGCCGGCCCCGCGCTGGCCATCGGCGACAATGTCGACAGCTGGCGCGACGGGGTCAAGCCGCACCTGGCCCTCTACATCGGCGGCATGGGCGCCAAGGGCAAGAACTTCTACCACGCGCTGGCCACCAAGTACGGCTACGGCGCCGAGGCCGACCGGATCCAGGAGCTGTACCTGGCGGGCCGCAAGGAAGAGGCCGCCAAGGTGGTTCCGGACGATCTGGTCCGCGACATCAACCTGATCGGTTCGGCCGGATTCGTGAAGGAGCGGATCGCGGCCTTCCGCGAGGCCGGTGTGACCGTGCTGAACGTGGTCCCGATGGCCGGCACCGCGGCCGAGCGCGTGAAGCTGATCGAGCAGCTGCGCGAGCTCCTCTGACCCAGCCGTGAACGCCGCGAAGCCGAGTCCGGAATGAACCGGACTCGGCTTCGTCGTTCACGGGCGGCCCGCGGCGGTGTGCGGGCAATACCCTCAGTGCAGCGCGCTGAGCGCTTCGTCCAGGGTGGAATGCAGCGAGAACACCTGGTCCAGGCTGGTCATCTTCAACTGGCGGCTGGTGGCGGGCCCGTCGGCCACCACCACGAGGCGGGTGCCCCCGGCGCGCTTGTGGACGCCCACCAGCACCGCCATGCCCGCGGAGGCCAGGAAGCTGACCGCGGACAGGTCGATCACCAGTGCGGCGGGCCGGCCCGCGAGGGCCGCGTCGATCGCGCTCTCGAGAGCGGGGGCGGTCGCCAGATCGACTTCGCCGGTCACAGTGAGCACGGTGGCCTCAGCGTGCGGGGTGACCGAGGTGGTCATCGTTTCGGCGAAGGGATAGCCGTCTCCGGAAGTATTGGTCACGTTTGTTAAATCTGCCATGATCCGTCCGTTCGTGCTGCATCGTCTACCACATCGGTACTGGTTCGGTAGCGGGCGTTATAGCGAAAACCGCAGCTACCGCACTCTTTCGGAGTTCTCCGAAACCGCCCGCCGAATTTGTGCCGGCGGGCCCAGATTCACATGCGCCCGGCCGCCGAAAATGAAACGGCCATTAGTCGCACCGACATCCGCACGCGGGTGCCCGGACCGGAATTGTCGATGTCGAGTTCATCGGTGAGCGCACGCATCATGGCGATACCGCGGCCCCGGTGACCGGGATCCGCGGGCAGCGGCCGCCACACACCGGTATCGGACACCTCGATGGTGAGGGTGTCCACGCCGCAGTCCGCGCTGAGCCGCACCCGGCCGGGTTCGCCGCCCAGATACGCGTGCTCGATGCTGTTGCTACAGGCCTCGTTCGCGGCCGCGACCAGATCGACCGCCGTGTCGTGCGGCACCGCGGCGGCGGTGAGCCAGGAACGCAGCGCGCGCCGGATGCCGGACAGCTCACGGGCTCCGGCGGGCACGTCCAGGCGCAGCGGACCGGGCGGCTGCCGGTAGACGACCATGGCCACGTCATCGTCGTAGCCGGCGGCCGGCCGCAGCCGCGACAGCACCGAATCGGCCACCTCGCGCGGCAATTGCCCGGCCACGCCCGACAATTCGTCGGCGAGTTCGACGAAGCGGTCATTGATGTCGACCCCGCGTTGCTCGACCAGGCCGTCGGTGAACAGGACCAGGGTGGAGCCCGGAGCCATGGCCGTCGTGGCCTCCGGGCGGCGCGGAATATCGAAGGTGGCCAACGGGACTGCGCGACCGCCCTCCAGCAGCCGGCCGCGCTTGGCGGGCTCGGCCAGCACCGGGGGCATGTGCCCGGCATTGGAGTAGCGCACCAGCCCGCGCACCGGGTCCAGGATGGCGGCGCACACGGTGGTGCACATGGCCCCCGGAATGCGGGAGGCCACCGTGTCCAGTTCGGCCAGCAGCTGGGCCGGGCCCGCGCCGCGCAGCAGCAGAGCCCGTGCGGCCGTGCGCAATTGGCCCATCACCACCGCCGCCGAGAGACCACGGCCGACGCAGTCGCCGACCACGACGCCGATGGTGCCGTCCTCGAGCCGCACCACGTCGTACCAGTCGCCGCCGATCTCCAGCGGGGGCAGGGCGGGCTCGTAGTGCACCGAGAAGCGCGGCGGCAGTTCGATCGGGCCGAGCATGGCGCGCTGCAGGGTGAGCGAGGTGGAACGGGCCTGGTCGAAGTTGCGCGCCCGCTGCACGGCCAGGCTCAGATGTCCGACCAGCAGCGAGAACAGGGCCCAGTCACCGGGTGTGATCACCCGCGGCGCGGCGAAGCGCAGCCACAGCGCCGAGTCGCCGCTCTCGCCGAGCGGCGCCACGATGCCCTCCGAACTCGCCGCCCCCTCGGGGATGGCGAACATGGTGCGGCCGGGCTGCAATCGGGCGCGGTCGAGCAGGGCGCGGGCCCGGGCATCCAGGACGCGCCGGGATTCGCCGCCCTCGGCCGGCTCGGCCTCCCCACGTCGGCGGATGGGCTGGGTGTCGTGCGGGGCCAGGCCCGCGCCGGTATACAGATTGTCCTCGGAGACATACAGTTCCGGGCCGGTGTGATGGTTGGGCCAGACCGAGACCACCGCGGCCTCCGCGCCGATAGCGCGCCGCAGTTCCTCCAGGCCGACGGTGAGCACCTCGACCACGCTGGTGGCCGCGCCGACCGCCGTGGCCAGCCGCGAGACCGCCTGGTCGCGGGCCTGGGCGTCGTGCTCGGCGGTGACGTCGCGCAGTGTGCCGACGAAGATCCGTTCCCCGTTCTCGGGTTTCACCAGTGAGGATGTCGATACCGCGAGCCACAGCTGCCGCCCGTCGCGGTGGCGGATGGGCATCACGAAGCGGGCCGCGTCGGTGCCCAGATCCGGGTAGCGCGGCGCCTCGGGCACGGTCCAGGGGTGGGGGAGCGGATACGGAATCCCGTCGGGCCCATAGCCGGTGAGCGCGCCGAACGCCGAGTTGACCTCGACCAGCGTGCCCTGGGCGTCGACGACGAAGAACCCGTCCTGCAGCGACTCCACCAGCGCCGTGCGGAAGGCGTCGCGGCCCGCGAGATCGTCGGCGCGCGAACGCTGTTGCTCGTAGCGCCTGGTCCCGTCCAGGAAGCCGCGGGTGGCGACGTCCAGCGCCGCCATGGTCTGCAGCAGGAACTCCAGCGCCGCTTCGGTGCGGTCGGTGCCGTCGGGCGCGGGCCCGAGGCCCTCGAGCTCGAGCAGCCGGAAGTGGTGCTCGGTGAGGTCGAGGATGCTCACGCCCTCCACCAGCGCCCGCCGCCCGAGCTCGTAGCCCTCGGCCAGGGTGTTCTGATTGGGGGCGCGCAGGTGCAGCCGGAGCGCGGCGGCGTACGCCTCGCGAAACGCGGCCAGTACCGTACTCACGCTCTGCTCCATGGACATGAGCGCAGGCCCTGCGTGGTTACGGAGGCTTCCGCCTCCAGGCCTCGACCGCTCATGCCGGGTTCTCGCTCATGGCTTCACACTCGGAATGGGTTGGGAGGGATGGGATTGCCCGCGATGGCGGGCCGCGAGCACGAGCGCGTCGTCGGTGTCCTTGGCGTGGCGGGCCAGGATCTCGGCGGTGATCTCCGCGGTCGGCTTGGACAGGTCGACGGTGTCGGAGAAGTGGCTGGTGATGCCGTCGGTGGACATGAGCAGCAGGTCGCCGGGGCGCACGGCCACGGTCTGCGGCTGCAGGTTCGGCGGCAGCAGGTAGCCGACGATGCCGCCCGAGAGCAGGGCCGTGGCGCGGACGGCCGGTTTGCCGGGAGCCGCTGCGACGATGCGGGATTCGACATTGCCGACGCCCAGCCAGTGCACCCGGTCGCGAGAGTCGAACAGCGCCAGCGAGACCGCCGCGCCGCGGGTGTCGGACATGGCGCGATGGCACAGCAGCAACAGCACATCCAGTGGCTCGGCGCGGTTCTCGGCCAGCACCTGCGCCGCCCGATCGGACGCGTCGGCCGCCGCCGCACCGTGGCCGAGACCATCCAGTACGGCGAAGAGCACCGAGCCTCCGCCCGCGTCGAGCACGACCGATCGGTCGCCCGAAACCCGTTGCCCGGGCAGTGCGCGACCGGCGACGGCCCATTCGACCGCGCCGATGAAACCGTCCTCACGCACCGGTGGGCACCCACTTCCACATTTCGACGAGGGTGCCGTGTCCCGGCCTGGAATTGATGACCATGCCGTCCATCAGTCGCTTGGCGCCCGGAAGACCCAGCCCCAGACCGCGTCCGGTGGAGAAGCCGTCCTCCATCGCGCGCGGAATGTCGGGAATGCCGGGCCCGCTGTCCTTGGCCTGCACCACCATCGAGCGCCGGCCGTCCCGATCCTGCACGGCCAGCCGGATCTCCCCGGTGCCCGCGTAGCTCGTGATATTGCGCGCCACTTCGGAAATGGCGGTCGCGATCATGGTGCGATCGGAGAGCGAGAAGCCGAGTTTGGCAGCCAACTCCAGCCCCGCTTGCCGAGCGGTCACGATGTCGTTCGACACGTTCACCGCGATCACCACGTCGTCAGCGGCCACGATCACGACCGTCTCGTTGGCCTCGGCTCTTGATCTTCTTGTTGAGCCAGGACAGGCCCTCCTCGAGGTCCAGCGCGGTGTGCATGTCCTCGAACGTGAGCCCCAATTGCACCATGGCGAAAGCGACTTCGGGCTGTAGGCCCACGATGACCGTCTCCGCCCCGCGCAGCTTGGTCATGTGGGCGATGGTACGCAGCGATCTGGCGGCAAAGGAGTCCATTACGTCGATTGCGGTGACATCGACGATGATGCCCTGGGCTCGGTATCTGCTGACGTAGGTCATCAGATCGTCTTGCAGGCGTTCGGTATCCGCGTCGGTGAGCGCTGACTGCACCGACGCAATGAGATAGGTGCCCTGCTTCAGAATGGGTACCGGCATCTGACCCGCCCTGACTACCGTCCGTCGCGATCGGTGACGCGCGACACCTCGTAGCCGAGCAACCGCTCTGCCTCCTCGATGCCACCCTGGAGGTCACCGACGGCATTCATCTTCGACAGATCCAGGCCGATGGTCACCAGGGTAAGCGCGATCTCCGAGGACAGGCCGGTAATGATGACATTGGCGCCCATGAGGCCCGACGCGTCGACCGTCTGCACCAGGTGGTTGGCGACCGTGGAGTCGATCGCGGGCACACCGGTGATATCGATGACGACGACCTTGGCGCGGTTGGCGCGAATGGCGCGCAGCAGCTGCTCGGTGAGCTGACGCGCGCGCTGCGAGTCCAGCACACCGATGATGGGGAGGATCAGCAGCTGCTCACGCACCTGGAGAACAGGCGTCGACAGCTCGCGAATCGCCTCCTGCTGCTGGCGGATGACGCGCTCGCGCTCCTGCACGAAGGACACGGCCACGGTGTTGGCGATGCGGTTCGCGGCCGGTTCGTAGGCGTCGAGCACCAGCTTCAGCAGCTCGAAGTCGGACTGGTACTTCTCGAAGAGGCTGCGCGCCAGCACGTCTCGCAGCAGGAGCACGATGCCGACGACCTCGTCGGTCTCGACTCCTCTGGGGATGATGCGTTCGGACAGGTCGCGCGCGTAGGCCTGCAGCGCCTCGACGCTACCGGTCTCGAGCACCTCGACGTAGTTGTCGTAGACGGAGGTGGCCTCGGAGAAGATTTCCTCGGGCGTCATGGCGGTGAGCAGCTGGGCATCGGTGATGCGACGGGCCCACTCCTCGCGCAGTTCGGTGCGGTTCTGCCGCAGGTGCTCGACGAGCTGCGGAAGCAGGTTGTCGACGGAACCCGCGGGCAGCGAATCCGCCGAGAGACCGATGGACACGTCGGACATGAAAACTCCTGCCCCTTTCGCTAAGGCCAGGTCGGGTGCTCACTTCTACGACCGATAACCGGCCGTGTGCTCGGTGCCGACCGCCGTCGGAAGCCGGTGCCGAGCCTAGTCTTACCCAGTACCCGATGGGTGCCAAACCAAACGCTGGTGGGCTGGGAATTCGGGGTCAGGTGTGCTCGTCGCGGGTTTCCGGTCTACGGTGATGGGCCAGCAGTGTGTCGTAGATATCTGCCAGCGCCGTGAGCTGGCCACGATCGAGCACATCCACCATGTGACGTCGCACACTCTCGACATGCGAGGGTGCGGCGGAATCGAGCACCTGCGCGCCTTTTTCGGTGAGGACCGCGGCGGTGCGGCGGGCGTCGTCGGGAATGGATTCGCGGGCGACCAGGCCGCGCTTCTCCATCCGGGTGATCTGATGCGAGAGCCGGCTCTGCGACCACTCCAGCACGGCCGCGAGTTCGGCGAAACTGCGCCGATGGTCCGGGGCGTCGGCGAGCCGGGCCAGCACGGTGTATTCCACGTAGGTCAGATTGGATTCGCGTAGGGAGTCCCGCCCGACCGCGGCGGCGATGAGGTCGCGGGTGAACACGAATCCCAGCCAGGCGCGCATCTCGACATCGTCGAGCCAGCGGGGTTCGGTCACAGTTCCACTCCCGGGTTCCGTTGTCATGCTAAATCCTCCCCGCCGCCGACAAGCGCATCATGCACAGGTAACACCTGCTCGATTGAAGGTGCAACATGTACCTGTTCGCGGCATCCTGTCGCGGATTGCAGTGTCCTCGACCACGACCCATGGCGCCCGTCGCCGCGTCGTGCACGGCATCGAACGCACTTGCAAACGAGCGAACCTGGCCGGGCCTGGTCATCGGCGGGTACACGTGGGTCGGTACAGTCACTCTGCTTGAACCGTCGGCTGACCAGCCCCCAGCCCTGCTCGAGGAGTCCGATTCGTGACCGCGCCTGATTTCCTGTACTCGGATCTGCTGCCCATCGGTAAAGACGAGACGCCGTACCGGCTGCTCACCACCGAGGGCGTGAGCACGTTCGAGGCGGGTGGGCGGACCTTCCTGCAGGTGGAGCCCGAGGTGCTGCGCATGCTCACCGCGGAGGCGATGCACGACATCAGCCACTACCTGCGGCCGGCGCATCTGGCGCAGCTGCGCAAGATCATCGACGACCCGGAGTCCAGCGGCAACGACCGGTTCGTGGCGCTGGATCTGCTCAAGAACGTCAATATCTCCGCGGGCGGCATCCTGCCCATGTGCCAGGACACCGGCACCGCCATCGTGATGGGCAAGAAGTCCGAGGGCGTGCTCACCGGAGCCGATGACGCGGAATGGATTTCGCGCGGTGTGTTCGACGCGTACACCAAGCTGAACCTGCGCTACTCGCAGCTCGCCCCGATCACCATGTGGGACGAGAAGAACACCGGCAACAACCTGCCCGCGCAGGTCGAGTTGTACTCCAACGCAGGCGATCCCGCCCACCCGTCCTACAAGTTCCTGTACATGGCCAAGGGCGGTGGCTCGGCCAACAAGTCGTTCCTCTACCAGGAGACCAAGGCGATCCTGAACCCGGATCGCATGCTGGAGTTCCTGGACGAGAAGATCCGCTCGCTCGGCACCGCGGCCTGCCCGCCGTACCACCTGGCGGTCGTCATCGGCGGCACCTCCGCCGAATTCGCCCTGAAGACGGCCAAGTACGCCTCGGCGCACTACCTGGACAACATGCCGACCGAGGGTTCGATGGCCGCGCACGGCTTCCGCGACCTCGAGCTGGAGGAGCAGGTCTTCAAGCTGACCCAGTCCTTCGGAATCGGTGCGCAGTTCGGCGGCAAGTACTTCTGCCACGACGTGCGCGTCATCCGCCTGCCGCGCCACGGCGCCTCCTGCCCGGTCGCCATCGCGGTGTCCTGCTCGGCCGACCGCCAGGCGCTGGCCAAGATCACCCCCGAGGGCGTGTTCCTCGAGCAGCTCGAACGTGAACCGGCGCAGTACCTTCCGGAGCAGACCGACGCCATCCTCGGCGGCGACGTCGTCGAGATCGACCTGAACCGGCCGATGTCGGAGATCCGTAACGAGCTGTCGAAGTACCCGGTGAAGACCCGGCTCTCGCTGACCGGCCCGCTGGTGGTGGCGCGCGACATCGCGCACGCCAAGATCAAGGAGCGCCTCGACGCGGGCGAGCCGATGCCGCAGTACATGCGCGACATGGCCGTCTACTACGCCGGTCCCGCCAAGACGCCCGACGGCTACGCCTCGGGTTCCTTCGGACCCACCACCGCCGGTCGCATGGACTCCTACGTCGACCAGTTCCAGGCGGCGGGCGGCTCGCACGTCATGCTGGCCAAGGGCAACCGCTCCGCGCAGGTCACCAAGGCGTGCAAGGAGCACGGCGGCTTCTACCTCGGGTCGATCGGCGGTCCCGCCGCGCGACTCGCGCTGGACTGCATCAAGTCCGTGGAGGTCCTCGAATACCCTGAGCTCGGCATGGAAGCCGTGTGGAAGATCGAGGTCGAGGACTTCCCCGCCTTCATCGTCGTCGACGACAAGGGCAACGACTTCTTCGCCGAGACCTCGAAGCCGATCGCCCTGCGCGTGCGCGAGCGGTCCAAGGAACGCGTCTGACGCCAGGAGGCATGCGAATGCGGAGGGCTTACCGGATCGACACTCGGCACCACCCCGATCCGGTGCCTTCCGCCCGGCGTCGCGGCGGCCGCTACGCGGTCCTCGCGCTGGCCGCCGGGGCCGGAATGCTCTGCGGCGCACTGCCTCTCGCGCACGCCGCACCGGCGCCCGCCGTGCGCGGCGGCCCGATCGCCACCCCGGTCGCGAGCGAAACCGATGGCCTGGACCCGTGGCTGGCGCTGGCCTACAAATTCGCGCTCGCCGAAGCGCAGGGTCAGGGCGTACCGCTGTGGATCGTCTCCGGCTACCGCACCCCCGCCGAGCAGGAAGCCCTGTGGGAGGACGGAATTCGCACCTACGGCAGCCCCGACGCCGCGCGCCGCTGGGTGCTGCCGCCCAGCGAATCCACCCATGTCACAGGCCATGCCATCGACGTCGGGCCGCGTGAGGGCGCGGCCTGGCTGGAGGCGAACGGCAACCGCTGGGGCCTGTGCCGCATGTACGACAACGAATGGTGGCACTTCGAACTCGCCACCACCCCCGACGGCCCCTGCCCGGCCCGCCTTCCCGACGCCAGCGACCGCTGACCCCCTCGTCCGACGGGGCATAGGCGCGCCGGCACCGAGGGGTGGGGCCGATGCCCTCCCACCAGTTTTCGACTGTGCGACAACCAATTGCGTTGTGCCGGTGAATCATTGCGCACGATCCCGACACGCGCTAATGATCGGCGATCAAGTGGGTGAGTGCCACGCTGTCGTGCTGGCGCCCTGATGCCCCGGGCCGCCTCGCGTGCGGGACAGCGGGCAGAGCATCGTCCATGCGCCACCTGACAGCACTCCGTGCAGCGTGAGGGGGTGGCCCACCGGGTGAAGGCGGGCCCTGCGCCGGTCCCGTTACCCGGCCGGAAGGCGGGTCGAGGACGGGCGCATCCGGCGGCGAATTCATGGCGGCTCCCCTGACGATCGGCCGAGGATGGGTAGGGACCCGTGAAAGGCTGCTGACACCATCGGCCCGTCCCGGCGGCCCAGACCATGGGGTCGCAGGCGAATCGGCTGCTCGGGTTGGGCTCGGGTGTTCCGCTCCGGAATTCGCGGGGACGGCAGTGACGACGCAGTTCGGATGTCGCGCGCCAGCTATAGATTGCAGTAATCGACAGGATCGATATCAAGACTTGGACACTATAGCTACAGCTCAGGCAAGGTGGAGCAGGTCGGCCCACATGGGTCGTCGACCCTCGGAGAGGAGTTCCCATGCCGAACCTCGCAGCCGGTCTCGGGCGGTTCCAGCGCGATGTCTTCCCCGCCAAGGCCGGGCTGTTCGCCCGCCTCGCCGGTGACCACCGGCCGGGCGCGCTGTTCATCGGGTGCTCCGATGCCCGCGTGGTGCCGGAACTGATCACCTCTGCCGAGGCCGGGGAACTCTTCGTCATCCGCACCGCCGGCAATCTGGTGCCGCCGCACACCCCGGGCGCGGCGGACGGTGTGGTGGCGAGCATCGAGTACGCGGTGGGTGTCCTCGGTGTCACCGACATCGTGGTGTGCGGGCACTCCGCCTGCGGCGCCATGACCGCGCTGACCGAGGGGCAGGACCTGTCGACGCTGCCCGCGGTCGCGGGCTGGCTGGGGCACGCCGACGCCGCCCGGGCTCTGGTCGACCCCGACATCACCGGTGCCGCAGCGGTATCCGCGCTGGTTCGCCACAATGTGGTGGCACAGCTGGCCAACCTCGCCACCCATCCCGCGGTGGCCCGGGCGCTGTCCCGGCGGACCCTCACCCTGCACGGCTGGGTGTACGACATCGGCACCGGCCGCGTCGAGGCGCTCGGTGCCGGGGGCGAGTTCAGCACTCTCGCCGCCTGATTCCCCGTTCTCTCCGAAATCCGACCTCCGATTTCGCGTCCGCGAAACGGTTTCCCGAAAGGAGGCACCGCCATGGTGCACGCACAGTTCGATCCGACCGCCCGTGAGGCGCTGGCCGATGCCGCCGTCGCCGCCAAGATCGCCAAGGACCTGACCTGGCAGCAGATCGCCGACGCGGCCGGCCTGTCGGTCGCCTTCGTCACCGCCGCGGTGCTGGGCCAGCACCCGCTGCCGGAGAAGTCCGCGCTCGCGGTGGCCGAACTGCTCGAGCTCGACGACGAGGCCGCCCGGCTGCTGCAGACCATCCCGCTGCGCGGCTCGATTCCCGGTGGCGTGCCGACCGATCCGACCATCTACCGCTTCTACGAGATGCTGCAGGTCTACGGCACCACGCTGAAGGCCCTGGTGCACGAGCAGTTCGGGGACGGCATCATCTCCGCCATCAACTTCAAGCTCGACGTCAAGAAGGTCGCCGATCCGGAGGGCGGCGAGCGTGCGGTCATCACGCTGGACGGAAAGTACCTGCCGACCAAGCCGTTCTGAGGCCCGGCCGCCCGGAGATGACCTGAATGTCCGGAACCGGAAGCTGATCGGTCATGTCCGGGCACCTGGCGGTTCAACTGGTGACCGTACCGTCGCGGCTGAGGGACCACGGCGGACGGAGATGTGATGCTGGAACCGCGACTTCGGACCATGTGGCTGGCCAATGCGGCGAGCGGGGCGGCGGCCGTCGCCGTGCGCACGCCGCGCCCGGTGTTCGCCGCCCAGGCGCGGCGGGCGCAGCGCGAGGCCGTGGTGGCCTCGGATCTGGAAGTCGTGACGGTGACCGATCATTCGGCCGTCATCACCTGGACGACGCGGACGCGGAACCGGGCGGGGCGGCTGCGGCCCGCGCCCGCCGACACCGAGCTGCGCATCGCTCCCGCCGACGGGCGCGGTGTGCCCCGTGTCCTGGTCTTCGAGGGCATGCGAACGGCGTACCACTATGCCGAGGTCCGGGATCTGGAACCGGGGCGCGCCTATCGATTCGAGGCGTACTCCGACGGGCAGCGCGCGGTGCCCGCCCGGACGCTGGTGACGCGACGGTCCGGAACACCGGAATCCACCGGCATTTTCACCACCTTGACGCCACCGCCGGGGCGGCTGCTGCGGACCGTCGCCCTGGCCAACGACCTGCACTACGGCGAACCGGCCAGTGGCCTGTTCGCGGGATTCTTCGAAGGTCTTCGGCACAGTACCGACGAGTATCCGGAGTTCATGCTGCAGGCCATGCTGGAGGATCTGCGCCTCCCGGATCGCGGGGCGGACCATCTGGTGGTCGCGGGCGATCTGACCGATTCGGGAACGGCCGAGCAGTCGCGCGGAGTCCGCGACAGTCTGGACGAGTGGGGTCATCTGGGCCGGGATTACTTCGTGTGCAGGGGAAATCACGATGTCCGGCCACCGGAGGAGACCGACCACTGGGGTCAGGTGTTCCATGCCCGGGACCAGCTTGTCGAATACTTCGTGGGCGGCCTGCGGCTCATCGGCCTCGACACCACCCGGGCGCGCGGCGCCGGCGGCACCCTCGACCCGGCGCAGCTGGCCCACCTGCGCGAACTGCTGCGCGGCGAACCCGACCGGCCGACACTGATCTTCGGTCACCACCCGGTGACCAGGCATGCGGCGGTGAGCAATCCGGGCGGGCCCGGCTTCGTGCTGGACAGGTTCAACGCGGCCGCGCTGCACGCCCTCTACGCCACCGCGCCCGGGGTGTTCCTGCACCACAGCGGCCACACGCACCGGAATCGGCTGAGCCGCCCCGATTCCGGGATCGGCGTGGAATTCCTCGAGGTGGGCGCGGTCAAGGAGTATCCGGGCGGGTACACCCTGGTGCGGGTCTACGAGGGCGGCTACATGGTGAACTTCTGCAAGACCCGGTCCGAGGCGGCGCGGCGCTGGAGCACGCGCACCCGCAGCCAGTACCTGGGCATGCACCCCGATCACGCGCTGGGCAGTTTTGTCGATCGCAATCATGTCGTCCGGCGTGATTTCTCCGGCCTGTGCGCGGAGCCCTCGGCGAGTTGACCAGCGACACACCGGTTGACGCACCGGTAGGTCCGGTCAATACGCCCACAATTCCTGTGCTGTTCGGCATACTGCCTGATGCGAGTGCGCGCCGCCCCACCTGGATGACCTACCCAGGCCCGATCGGATATCGCGATATCCCTTCGTTCACCGTTGTGCGCGTGCCGCGGGTTCGGCATCCTGGGTTCGGCACTTCTCTAGCAACGGAGGCATGGTGGGCAGGCAGGGCGGGCAGTACCGTACGAATCACGGCACACTCCAGCACCAGCGCCCACCCGTTCGCGTCACCCAGCGCCCCGCCCACCCTGCCCGGGAAGTCGTATTCGCTACCGGCTGGCTGATTTTCGAACTGCCCACCGCGGTACTGCTGGCCGTCTTCGTCGGCACCGGCTGGCTCGGCTACCTCCAGCACGCAGGCACCCCGGCCCAGCCACGCTCTGCCGTAGTGGTGCCCGCCGATACCGCCCGCCCGGGCTCTCACTGAGTCGGTTCGGTACCAGACCCGGCGATCCGACCGGTCGCTCCCGGCCGCGACGATCACCGCGAGACCGATTGCGCCACCCGGAAAATGACGCCACCCCGGTGCCGCTGGCTGCGGGTCACCGGGGTGCTGGCGGGCGGATCGGCCGAAGCTGGTGCAGCGGCGGCCGATTCGGCGCGAAGGGTGTCAGTCGTCGAGGGAGCTGCCGTTGCGGGAGCGCGACGCGGCGCGGGCGCGGCGGCGGGCGGCCTGCAGTTCGGCGAGTTCCTGCTCGAGGGTCTCGGCGATCCGGAACTGGCCGGTGTCATAGACATTCAGCGGCGGGACCGGATCGGCCAGATCGGCGAGCGGGGAACGGTCGTCCTCTTCTTCGGTCTTGCGGCTCTTGCCGGTGGCGGAGCGGCGCTCCTTGTCGGCGGGTTTCGCGGTGTCCGACTGGCTTTCGGCTCGGGCAGGTCGGGGCTCGACCACCTGGGCTTCGGCATCGACGGTCTTCTCGGGCTCAGCGGGAGCCGCGGGAAGGGCCGGGGTGGGAGTCGGCACCGCCGAGGGAGAAGGGCGGCCGGGCCAGGAGACGACGGTGGGCATGGAGCGGCGGATTTGTTCGCCCGGGTCCGGCAGATCCCGGATCTGGTCCGTGGCACGCACGATGGCCAGACCGTACCGACCGGCCGCGGCATTGTGGATCAGCAGCGCCACACCGATCATCACCGGTGCGATGGCGTGCACGGCCACTTCGTACCAGCTGCCGTTCTTCAGGTACGGGTAGGTGTTGAGCATGACGGTCAGGCCCAGCAGCGCCATCTCGGCCACCAGAACCTGCCGGCGGCTGTCGATCACACCCCACTCGGCCACCTTGTTGGTGCCGATCATGATGATCACGAGGCAGACGCTGATCATGCCTTCGAGCAGGTAGCTGAACCAGTACAGCGGATCGCTCGCCCCGCCCGGGGCGATGTTGTGCTGCACGTTGACCGCGGACCAGAGCATGCCGGCCGCGACCACGCCGGCCAGCGCGCGCTGACTCCATGCCCGATGCTTGTACAGGGACGCCAGTTTGGCGTGCGGGCTCGATTCCCGCCGCTGAGCGGCGATCGCCTTGCGCGCCAGCAGCAAGTCGCGAATGTCGGCCTTCTCAATCTCTACGGTGGTCTGTCGGGCCCGATCGGCCGCTGATGCCGCGGCCTCGGCCTGTTTCCAGCGCTGCGACCGCTCCTGCTCGCGGATGCGCTCGGCTAGCTCGCGCTCGGCGACGAGCTCGGTCTCCGACAGCACGTCGGTGAGAGCGGGATCGTATTGGTATGCCAGCCGTCCCCGGGCCTTCTCGACCCGTTGCGCCAGCTGGGTGACCTCGTCCTCGCGCGGATGTTCGATCGTCAATTGGTCCCCCATCCAGGGAGTCCCGATGGCTGACAGGTGATTCCGGTAGGCACGGAGAACATTTCTAGTCGATACACGCCCAACCGCGAAACTGTTGATTTGCCGATGGTCCAATCCTTACGGCGCGCCGCGCTGCGACACGCGGAATTGAGTGGGAGTCAGGGCAGTACGAAGACGTCGTCCGATCGGCTGTCCAGAGGGGTTGCCGACCGAAGTTCGGGCACCACCATATAGGACCCGGTGGCATCGCGCAGGAACCGCAACCCGCATGGGCGAAGCTGCGTGGGCGAAGGATCGAAAGACGGGCGGACGGTGGGAGATTCGGCGCGGGGCTCGGGGGTCAGCTGATCGCCTCGAGTTCCTCGTCCATCGGAATCGCGCCCTCCAGGCCGTGGGGGAGGCGGCGGCGGTTGGGGGAGCCGAGGGCGGTGGTGAGGTCGGTGCCGTCGTGTTCGGCCAGGAGATCATCGGAGTCCCAGACCAGCAGGGTTGCGCTGACGGTGTTCTCGGCGGCGGAGTGGGCCAGATCGTAGTGGGCGCAGGCGGGGACGTGGGGGTAGGTGATCCAGAGGTCGTAGCCGGTCATGAAGAGGTCGAGATCGAATTGGACGGACAGGCCGAGCAGTTCGCTGCGGCCGTTGTCGTCGACACCGGCGAAGGCCTCGTCCAGGGCCAGCAGGCGGGGCGCCTGGGGGTCGGCCGAATCGAGCATGACGTGGGCGGCGGCGAAGAGCGGAAGGTGCAGGGACACCGACTGTTCGCCGCCGGAGAGGGCGCTGTGCCGGGCGACGGTGAGGCGGTCCTCGGTGCCGTCGGCGGTGACGATGGTGAACGAGAAGACGCGCCAGGTGCGGTAATCGAGGGTGGCCGCGAGGATCTCGGGGAACGAGCGCTCCGGGTGGGCGGCGCGCGCGGTGCGGATCTCCGCGGCGAAATAGGCGCGGATGGTGGACAGGTCCTCGGGGGTGAGCTCGGCGGAGTCGCGGTCCAGGAGCTTGCAGACCGCGCGAGCCGGCTCGGCGAGATTGTCGGCCAGCACCCAGTGCACGCCGATGGTGTTGCCGGAGGACATGCGGCGTTGCTTCATCTCCGCGCCCATGCGGGAGATGAGATCGCGGGCGTCGCAGGTGCGTTCGTGGATCTGCTGGGCCAGCCCGGTCAGCAGCGCGTCCTCCAGGATGCGGCGCTCGGCGTCGGTGAGCAGCAGCTCCTGATCGCGGCGGGCCGCGCCGATGCGCTCGGCGAAATCGGCCAGCGCGGACAGGCCGTGGTCGTCGTGCACCTGCACCACGGTGAGGCCGTCGGCGGCATCCCAGTGCAGGCGGTAGTCCTGGCGGGCGGCGGTGAGCGCGGCGTCGAACTCCTGCAGGGCGGTGGTGACCGCGCTGCGGGTCGACTTGCGGGCCGCCTCGCCCGCGCGCACCGAAGCGGTTGCGGCGGCGAGGTTCTCGAACAGGGCGGACACCTCGGCGGGTAGCACCGTGGGCTCCTGCTCCGGGTCGCCGTTCTCGATCCGGTACAGCAGCTGCTCCGGCGTCGACCACGCGGCATCGCTGCTGGGCCAGCGGCTGTCGGCGGGGGCGCCCAGCAGGCTCAGCAGATCCGGGCGCGCGTACGGAGCCAGATGACGGACGTCGGCGAGCAATTCGGTGAGGGCGGTGCCCAATGTGTCGTGGGCGGCGCGGTGCGCGCCCTCGGCGGTGCCCACCGCCTCGATGGCCTCGGCCGCGGCCTTGCGGGCGGCCTTCTGCTCCGCGCGCGCCGCCTCGATCTTCTCCCGGGCCGCGTCCAGCTCGCGATCGATATCCGCGGCGCCGGCGCCGAGCGCCTCACGCAACGTCTCCAGTTTGCGCAGCTGCTCCTCGTACCCGGCGCGTGCGGCCTCGGCCTCTTCCGCGAATGCCTCGGCCAGGTCCTTGGATTCCTCGAGCCGGTCCCCGGCCTCCCGGGCCCGCTCGTGCTCACGCTGATGATCACCGCGCAAGCGCAGCAGCGCCGTCCCGGCGTTCTCGAAATGGCGGACAGCGGCTGCCAGCGCATCCAACTCGGCAGGATCGCGCGGCGCGCGATGATCGGCCGCGATGGCCCGAACCTTCTTGTCCGCGTTGGTGTATTCCGCCACGGCCTGATCCAGATCCCGCTCGGCCTGGCCCGCCGCCTCCGAGCGCGAGCGCAGCATGCCCGCCGCCTCGGCGACGCTCCGCAGCGCGGCGGTGACCGCTGTGGTCCGCGGCAGCGCCTTGGCCGCCGCCGAAATCCGCCCCAGCTCCGCGGTGGCGGCCTGTTCGTCGGCTTCGGCGGTATCAGCCTCGCCCACAGCCGTTTCGATGGCAGCGGCCAGCTCAGCGAGCCGCAACTCGCGCCGGCGGGCGCGGGCGGTGGTGCCGATGAACTCGGCGTCGGATTTGACGTGCCGGCCGACCTGCACCCCTTGCCGGAACCGGCCGTCGGTGGCGATGGTGAGCTGCCCCTCCGCGCCGACAGGCTGTGCCTCGGCCCCGGTGACAGTGCGCCCCTTGCCATCCGCGCCGCCGGCCGTGACCGACCCGGCGACCTCGTGCAGCGCGATGGACGCCAGAATGCCGGAGACGATCTGGCGCGGCACGGTCAGCGTGTCCGAATCATCCTCGGCGACAAGCACATCGGCGAGCGTGCGGCCGGTAGGCCGCAACTGCTGCGGCAGCGGCGTCAGGAACTGGTCCGAAGCATGGTCCGGCAGTGCGGCATCCGCGCACACCCAGGCGTCGAGCAGGTTGGCGGCCTGTAGCGCAGCCTCGATGCCGGCTGCCTCGTGCGCACCGACGCCGTCGGCGAAACGCACCAATCGCCACAGCGGCGCACCGGCCCGATCGGGTCGCGCATCGGTGCGGGCGGCGAAAGCCGGTGGCGCGTCGTCGCGTTCGGCCGCGACCCGCTCCCGCTCGGCGCGCAGTTCGCCCGCCCGTGCGGTCGCCTGGGCCGCCCGCGCCCGCGCCTCCTGCCGCCGCGCCCGGATCTCCTCGGTCAGCGGCTCGGTGCGTTCGGCGAGCACTTCGGCCGGGGTGGCCGGAGCGGAGCTGTCGTCGGAGGCGTCGGCCGAGTCGCCGCCGGACTCGGCGCCTTTCCTGCCCCTGCTTTCCGGGCGCGGGGCGTGCTCGGTGCCGACCTGCCCGAGCGCGTCGTCCAGCGCCTCGAACAGTCCGGTGCGAATCGGCGCGTAGACGTCGCGGTGGGTGTCCCACCAGTCGCGCAGGGACACAGCGGTGTTCGACCGGGCCAGGGCCACTCCGGCTTCGGCCTCGGCCAGTTCGGCGGCGGCGGATTCGCGTAGCTCCACCGCGCGCTGCGCGGCGCGTTCGGCCCGGGTGCGTTCGGTGACGGCCTGGTCGACCAGGGTGAGGGCGCGGCGGACGGCGCGGACGTCCGCGTCGCGCTCCTCGGCGTGGGAGCGGACGGTGGTGGTGAGGTGCTCGGCGCGGGCCGATTCGGGCAGGGCCGACCAGCCGATGCCGGCTTCCTCTGCGGCAGCGCGGAGTTCGTCCTCGCCGCGGGACAGTGCGGAGGCGGCGTTGGTGACGGCGGCCTGCGCGCGTTCGGATTCCTCGAGCCGCTGGTCCACGGTCTGACGGGACTTGAGGGCCTTGTCGCTGTGCACGGCGGCGGAGGTTTCCAGCCGGCGGACGGCGCCGGCGAGATCGTCGAGCTGCTGCTTGCCCTCGTAGGCGCTGGAACGCTGGAGGGTTTCACGGTCGGCGAGGGCCTGCTCGTAGGCGCGGTCGGCGTCCTCGGCGCGGGTCTCGGCCGCCGCGCGCTCGGTGTCGCGGCGCTTGCGCAGGGCGGCGGCCGCGTGCAGGGCGGTGCTGGAGTGGGTGACCGCGTCCAGGCGCACCCGCACCTGGTCGATGTCCGTCTTCGCCTGCACGGCAAGGTATTTGCGGTAGACGTTGACGAAATCGCGGGTCGCGGTATCGGCCTGGATCAGGCCCTCGAGGGTACGCCCGACCTCCTCCATATCGCTGAAGGAGCGGGCGGCGTCCAGGATCAGCTGCTCGTCCAGCGGGCGCAGACCATCGGTGAGCGCCTGCGAGAGGCCGCGCGGGTCGAGGTTCTTGGCCAGCTGCGGGCGGCGCAGTGTCAGGATCAGATTGATGAGCTGGTCGTAGCGCTGCTGTCCGAGCCCGAACATGCGGGCGTCGATGGCAGCCCGGTACTCGACCGGCCGGTCCACGATGGCGTCGGAGCCGATCTGCTCGGCCAGCTGCTTGCGGGTCAGCGGCCGGTCGTCGGGGCCCAGCAGCGAGAAGTCCACGCCCACCCGGCCGTCGGCGACGAAATACCAGCGGGTCACCTTGTCGTTGGAGCGGGTGGCGCGCATGCCGATGCCGATGGTCACCGTCTCCGGCTCGGTCCAGCCGCCGCGCGCGAACTCCATCCACACGTACGAGTAGGCCGATTCCTGCTTGCGGTACAGCAGGTTCGACTTCATGGTGCGCTCTTCACCCGCGAATGGATTGAGCCGCCGCGGCTCGATCCGCCCGTCCAGCACGAACGGGAACAGCACCTCGAGGGCCTTGGTCTTGCCCGAGCCGTTGGGCCCGCGCAGCACCAGCCGCCCGTCGGCGAAGCAGAACTCCTGGTCGCGGTAGTCCCACAGGTTGATGATGCCCGCCCGGGTGGGGACGAAGCGCACTCCACCGTGAATGTGGTCGGCCATCAGTTCCCGGATCCCTTCTCTGTCGAGCTGTCCGCGGGCGCTGTCGAGCTGTCCGCAGGCACGGCGTTCGCGCCGAGTTGTGTGGGGGAGATGAACAATTCGGTCTCCGCGCGGGTGCGGACGGTGACGATCGCGCCGCGGTACCGGGCCAGCGCGGGCAGGATGAGCAGGCCGCCGTCGACCAGCTCCACCAGCCGCAGCCGTTCCAACAGCGAGACCGTTTCGGCGGTCAGGCCCGGCACATCGGCCTGCCACTGGGCGGCGAAGGTGTTGCCGTACCGGTCGGTCAGCATCTGCACGGTGTCGCGGATCCAGGACGACTCGAGGAACGGGAGGTCGGGGATCTCGGGCTCGGCTGCTTCCACGTCCGAATCCTCGTGCGGCCCGAAGACATCCATCGGATCCGCGAGCGGAGCGAACACGGTATTCGACGGAATGGCGGTGTCGAGCTGCTCCACCAGATCCAGCAGCGGACGGTCCGGCCGCGGCCGGCGTTCGACCGGATTGTCGATGTCCAGCACCAGATCCGCGATCTCACCCGCCAGCAGCAGCGCCACCTGCGCGAGCGTGCCCGTGCCCGGGAACCGCACATCCGACAGCCGCCCCGAACTGTCGATCAGCGCAACGCCTTCCGCGCGCCGCTCGGCCCGCAGCCCGGTGAGCGACTCGACCTCGGCGACCAGCTTCTCCTGCCCCAGCAGCGAGCGCTGCGGCTCGTCGAGCTCGTCGGCGTAGACCACGGGCTGCTCGACCAGGGCCCGCCGGACCTCGCGTGCCGCCAACGCCAGTGCGGGGGAACGGGTATCGGATCCGCCCGCCTCCTCGCCGAGCAGTCCGGCGACACTCTGGAGATGCTGCAGCGCCCGCGGCGGCCGGAACAGCGCGAAGACCACCGACCGGTCGATGTCGTAGAGCGCCTCACCGGCCTCCGGGTCGCTCGCCCAGCCCCCGGCGTCGCCGTCGGCGAGGGTGACCGCGCCGCGCGCCGCCAGCCAGCCGACCGCATCCACGAACGCATCGCGATCCGCGGCCCGATCCGGCGCGAGCTCGAGGCCCTCCACCCGCTCGGTGTAGGCGGCCACCTGATCGGCCAACTCCGACAACGTGATCTGATCCCCGGCCCGGCCCAGCGCGGCCAGGGCCAAGGCGAGATAGGCGTAACGGCGGCGATCGAACAGCCGGTCACCGGTGGTCCGCGCGGGCCGCCCGGCGTCCAGGCGATCGAGCACCGGGAACAGCCGCGCCGTGGTCTCGGTGACCTCCAGCCGATACCCGAACAACTCGGCCAGATCCTCGCGGAGCTCCGTCGCCCACCGCCGCAGCAGCGGCAGCGCAATGCGATCCGGATACGTGCGGGTGACCAGGTGATTGGCCAGAATCACCCGCGCCGCACGTTGATAACTGTCCAGCGCGAGCGAATCGATACTTCGCGCGTGCATCAGCCCGCCTCCCCGCCGCCGACGGCCCCGCCTGCGGGCGTGACCGACGGGTCCGGCCGATTCGACTGCGCGGCAGGGGATTTGCGACCACGCAGGGCAACGGTCTCGCGAACCTCGAGTCGCCGGTTGTTGAGGTGCAGCACGCCCTTGGACGTACGGACGAGCGTGGACCCCTCGTGCTCGGACACGGTGAGTGTCACGCCGTTGTCGGAACCGGAGGTGCCCGGTACCCGCCCGCTCACCGGCACCCACGCGGTGGACGCGGCGTCGAGCAGCTTGAGCAGCACCTCGGTCTCGCCCTCGTCCAGCTCCCGGTCGTAGAGGTCGGCGGCGGCCAGTGAGCGTGCGGCCTCGGCGCGGGTGCGCTGGGCATCGAGCTGTACCTGGCGGAGGCGGCGAATCCCCGCGTCATTGCGTTGCAGCCGGGCGGGCGCACCCGGTGTCGGCGGCCGGCCGGTCTCGGCGAGGGTGCGGGCGATCTCCAAAGGTGGTGCGTCCCACCAGGATCGAATGGCCGGAATCACGTCGGCGTCCGGGTGCTGCATGGCCAGATGGCGGGGACGGCCCAATCCGAAGACGGCGTCGTACAGCGCGTGCGCGGCCTCGGCGGTCGGGGCGGCGGTGAACCATCCGGCGAGGTGTCGCAGCGCCGATTCCCGGCTGACTCCGCCCTTACGGGTCTCGGTGACTCGTCGCAGCAGCGAGAGCACGGCCGCGATGGCGCTCATGGTCGCTTCGCGCAGCCGCTCGCATTCGGTGAGCCCGCCCTCGTCGTCACTGATGAACCAGCTCCGCAGCCCCTGCCAGCGTGCCCGCCAATCCGCTTGGCGCTCAGCGGTATTCAGCAGCACCCGCTCGTCGCAGCGGGCCGCGCGTTCGACGAGATCCTCGACCCCGGTGTGCTCCACCTCGCGAATGGCAGCGGCCAGCCGCGGTGCGAAACGCGCCAGGTCCATGGAGAATTCGCGCATGTGCGCCAGCAGCGCGTCCTTGTGTGCGAGGAAGGCTTCGGGGGTGGCCTCGGTGGTCCGCACCAGATCGCCGAGCGTGAGATAGAAGTGCGCCGCTCGCTCGGCCAGATCCGACAGCGCCCGGTCCAGTCGGTTCAGCACCCGGTAGACGCGCGGCGCGTCCGCGCTCTTGTTGGCCTCGGCGAGGGTGTGCAGATCCGCCAGCAGCTCCGGCAGCACCAGCCGCGAGAGCGCGGCCTCGTCGAGCCGCGCCTCCAGCACATCCGAAACCGCCCGATATGCCTGATAACCCGCCTGTGAGAACTGATAGACGAAATGCCGGTTCCGATACTCGGCCAGCGTCGCCGCCCGGGTCCCGTCGTAACTGCGTTCCAGCACACCCCACTGGTGCAGCTGCTCCAGTAGCGGACCCACCTCGGTGGCGGTCAGCGCGGGCGCACCCGGGCAACGATCGAGCGAGTCGGCGACGTCGGAGGCGTGCAACAGCACCACGTAGGCGGCGCGGGCGGTGTCGAAGGCCCGCAACACCCACAGGTAATCGGCCCGTTTCTCGGCGGTGGCGAAAGAGAACAGACGCAGCCGGTCGGCGTCGCTCCGCCTCTCCGCGCTTGGAATCTCCTCGGACCCGACCCCCCTCGGGTCGGGCAGCAATCCGTCAGCGGACTCGGTCACCGGGAGAAGGTTAGTACTCCCTCCCGACCGGTTCGGAATCGTGCCGAGTGTCGGCGCGCCCGATCCGGCCCCCCGGTGGCCGATTCCAGGTCCGCGATCGGCGGTCAGTTACCGAGCGCGGCCACGCCCGCCTGCGCGAACTTCTCGTCCTGATCACCGCTCGGCGCACCCGCGACCCCGATGCCCGCGATCGGCGCGCCACCCTTGGCGGCCACCGGGGCGCCGCCCGCGAGGAACAGGGTGCCCTGGATGTCGGCCAGATGCGGCGCACTGTCGAGGCGCTTGGCCAGCTGCGAGGTCGGCGCGTTCCAGGAGACCGCGGTGAACGCCTTCTGCTGCGCGGACGAGTAGGACTGCGGCCCGGCGCCGTCGCCGCGCAACGTGACGACGGTATTGCCGTCGCGATCCACCACGGCGACCGTCACGTGCTGGTTCTCCTTCACCGCGGCATCCAGCGCGGCCTGCGCGGCCCTGGTGGCGGCGGCGATGGTCAGATGGGTGCTCTGCTGCAGGTTGCCATTGGCGACATCGGCCGCCACCGGGGCCTTGCTGCCCGGGTCCGGATCCTGCGCGTTCACCGACACCACGCCGATCACCCCGGCGGCCACGACCGCCGCGGCCGCGCCGCCGATGACGAGGCGCTTGCGGTTGGAGCTGGACTGCTGCGGGGTGGTCATGATGTCCTCCACGGATTCTCGGGTGAAAGCTGTTCGCTCTGTTCGCATTCCAGCTTGCTGCCCAGGCCGGCCGGGCACATCGACGCAGCGGCCAGGAATTCGCGCGCGGTCCGGCTGATCCCCGTATCAACCGATCGGATGACCCCGGAGGCGGGTGGGGCACGGCAGAATGAGGGTGTTTGTCCATGCCACTGGGTGTTTGCCCACGTCGCTGCCGCCGAGGAGGTGCCCGCATGCCGTCTCCGGACCAGGTGAGCGCGCAGCCCCGTGACGACACCCGGCTGCTGGGCACCATCGTGCACAGCGCTTTCTACGTCCTGCTGGCCGCGTCGATGCTGCGGTTCGTGCTGCGCCACCCCGACAGTGCGCGCATGCCGTGGGTGATCGGACTCTCGCTCGGGCTGGCCGTGCTCTATGTGCTGAGCGAACTGCGCGCCTCCCGTCGTGTGCTGCTGTTCGCGCTGCTGGTGACCGCGTGGGCGGTATTGGTCGTCCTCGCACCGAGTTTCGCCTGGTGCGCGGTGCCGCTGCTCTACACCGGCCTGCGGATCCTCGCGCTGCGTGTCGCCCTCGCGCTGGTCGCCGGGCTGACCGCGCTGGTCGTCTTCGCTCAGTTGAAACTCGCGGGCTGGGCCGATCCCAACCTGCTGCTGGCCCCGCCCGCCGTCGCCGCCCTCAGCACCGCGCTGTTCGTCGGCCTGATCCGCCAGACCGAACGGCAGGCCGCACTCATCGACGACCTGCGCGCCACCCGACGGGAACTCGCCGCCACCGAACGCCGCGAAGGCACCCTCGCCGAACGGCAGCGTCTGGCCATGGAGATCCACGACACGCTGGCCCAAGGACTTTCGAGCCAGCGCATGCTGCTGCAGGCGGCCGACCGGATCTGGGACAGCGAACCGGACCAGGCCCGCGAGCACGTGCGCAGCGCGGCAGCCGTCGCGGAATACAACCTCGCCGAGGCGCGGCGCTTCGTGCACGACCTCGCGCCCACGGATCTGGCCGCGGGCGGGTCGCTGGTCGCGGCGCTGGAGGCGATGGCCGAACGGGAGAGCGGCGACTCGCTCAGCGTGCGCATCCACGTGGAGGGCGCGCCGGTGGGACTGCCCGCGGGCGTGGAGGCGGCGGTCCTGCGAATCGCGCAGGGGGCGTTGGCGAATGCGCGCGAGCATGCGGCCGCGACCGCGGTCACCATCACCCTGACCGACCTCGCTGACCGGCTCGTCCTCGATATCGCCGACGACGGACGGGGTTTCGACCCCGCCGAGACCGCCACCACCGGCGACCGCGGCCACGGCCTGCCCGCCATGCGTGCCCGCGTGCGCCAGCTGGGCGGCACCCTCACTGTCGAATCGGCGCCCGGAGACGGCACCGTCGTCTCCGCCGAAGTCCCCCTGGAGCGGTCGTGACCGAAGCCGAAACCCCTGTCCGCCTGGTGATCTGCGACGACCACGTGGTCGTCCGCGCTGGCCTGCGCGCCCTGCTGGGCAGCACACCCGACATCGACGTCGTCGGCGAAGCGGGCAGCGGCCCGGAGGTGGTCGCCCTCGCCGAGCGTCTCCGGCCGGACGTCGTGCTCATGGACCTCCAGCTCGGCGGCGACATGGACGGCATCGAGGCCACCCGCCGCATCACCGCGGGCGGTGGTGCGACCCCGCACGTGCTGGTGCTCACCACCTACGACACCGACGCCGACATCACCCGCGCCATCGCCGCCGGCGCGACGGGCTACCTGCTCAAGGCCGAACGCCCCGAGGAGCTGTTCGCGGCGATTCACGCGGCCGCGCAAGGGCGTACGGCACTGTCCCCGCCCATCGCGGACCGGGTGCTCAACCGCATGCGAAACCCGCAGCCCGCGTTGACGGCCCGGGAACTGGATATTCTCGGCCAGCTGTCGCGGGGGCTCGGGAATCGGGAAATCGCCCGGGCGCTGCATGTCAGTGAGGCGACCGTGAAGACGCACCTGGGGCGAATCTACGACAAGCTGGGCGTCGACAATCGCGCCGCGGCAGTCGCAGTCGCGAACGAGCAACGGCTCCTGAAGTGAGTCACAGCCGTTACCTCTCAGTGCTCGTTGATGAGCGCTGACTCGGTAGCCGTCACCTCACGGTGGCGGCGTTGAGTCCGGATGGACTCTTCCCGTGGCGATCCGACTGCGCGGGCGGCGAGCCGACCGCGTCTGACACCGGTTCCATCGGGCTGCTCCCGGCGCAACTCGCCGGTGCTCGCCAGTGCGGCGAGGTTCTTCGCGGCGTTCACGTCCCGATCGAGGACGAGTCCGCATGCCGTGCAGAAGTAGGTCCGTTCGGAGAGGGCCAGCTTGGCTTTCGCTGCGCCGCACCCCGAACAGGCCTTGCTGGAGGCGAACCAACGGTCCGCCACGATCAAAGTCTTGCCCGCCCACTCAGCCTTGTATGTGAGCTGACGGCGGATCTCGCCCCAGTTCGCGTTCGAGATGTGCCGGGCCAGACGCCTGTTCCGGAGCATCCCGGCCACGTGCAGATCCTCGATCACGATCGCGTCGGCCTCGCGCACGAGCCGGGTGGTGAGCTGGTGGGTGTCGTTGCGGCGGAGGTTCGCCACTCGCACATGGATTCGGTCTATCTCAGCGGTGGCCTTGCGCCAGCGCTGCGACGGTTGCTGCCGCGTCCTGCGGTCCGGGCCGCGACGGCGAGACGTCTTTCGCTGGGCGCGGCGCAGCCGTTTCAGTTCGCGTTCGAGGTGGGGCGTCCGTTCGGGACCATCTCGCCGGTGGACAGGGTGGCGAGTTCGGTGATGCCCAGGTCCACGCCCACGACGCGGCCACCCGTGGCGGGCGTCGGCTCATGGTCGGGCAGGTCGACGGAGAACGACACCTGCCACCGTCCACGCCGCAACGACAGGGTCGCCGACCGGACGCGGGCGGTCCCGGCCTCGATCTTCCGCGCGAGCTTGCGGGTCGACTCAGCGGTGCGGATGACACCGATGACCGGAAGCTGCACGTGTCGCCGGTCCCGCGCCAGCCCGAATGAGCCGGTCGTGAAGCGGCACGAGAGCGGCGAGCGGTGCTTGGACTTGAACCGGGGCATCCGGGCTCGGCCGTCCTTGCGATTCTTCAGCGCGACCGAGAGATTGGCGCAGACGGTGGCGTACGCCTCCTTGCTGTTCTCCCGCCACCATGGTGCCACCTGGTCTTTCGCGGCGTTCCATGCCTTGCGCAGGCTGTACGCGGAGGTCTCGATCCACGGCGTGCGATCGTGCTCGGGGATGCCGTAGGACTCCTCGGCCTTGCGCTGGTCCCAGTTCGCGCGTACCTGCGCGAGGCACCAGTTGTAGGCGACCCGGACGGCACCGCAGTGCGACTGCATCGCCTCGATCTGACCCGGGGTCGGGTCGAGCACGAACACGAACGGACGGATCACTCCGCCTCCAGCGCCGTTACCGCTTTCGCGGCCCGGCTCGCCGCACACACCGGAATTCGAACCGACCGAGACATGCCGAGCCCTCCCTCGCAGTGCTTTCAGTCGAGCCCGATGTTCCAGGAGCCAAGTCAGTGTTCCATCGAATTCCGAATTGGATCAACCGATTATCCGCCGCTTCCCTCGCCACACCGGCACCCCATCGGCGCGGCTGTCCCCGCAGAGCTTCCAGCGGCATTCGGACGACTCCCGATGCCCAGGGCCGGGTGGGAACGTTGACTCGAAAAGCGAAGGGCTGCTATCGATCACATGCCCGGCGAGTCGTCGGGACGTACCGCTGCGATCCTCGTTCGACCTGAGCACAGGTGATGCTGCAGAGCGGTCGACACGAAGTCGCTATCGTCCGGCCGCCGAGGCTATCCGTGCGGTCGCCCGTCGACCCGAGGGTTCAGCGGCTGGGGTGCGGGCCGATGATGGAGGCGCGCTCCATGATCCGCACAGCACAGCCGGTTCGACCGGTAGTTGCACATGGACACCTGGGCCGACTGCGTGAACGGGCTGTGGCGGTCCATGGCCCACGCGGTCTTGTGGATCGAGGTCCGCAGCATTTCGTACTGGGTGCTCAGCTCCACCATCGGAAACTGGATCGCCTGCTCGGCGGCCAGCGGCGTCCCGAAGGTCTTGCGCTCTTGGAGTAGGCGATCGACCGGTCGATGCAGTATTGCGCCGCTCCGAGACTGGACGCCGCCTGCCGGAGCCGATTCTCGTTGAAGAAATGCTGGACGACCGCCAGCCCACGGCCCTCCCTGCCGAATATCGCGTCGGCCGGCACCCGCACGTCCTTCAGGACGACGTGGGCATGGTCGGTGGGCATATTGAACGTCTACAGGAACTCGGCGATTCGGAAGCCGGGCGTGCCGACCGGGACGAGGAATGCTGTGCTGCCGATGCCGCCTCCCGGGCTCCCGGACGTGCGGGCGAAGATCAGGTCGGCGTCGGCGCGGTGCATGCCGGTGTTAAAGGTTTTCTTGCTGTTGATGATCCAGGAATTGCCGACGCGGGCCTGATGCCGCAACTCCGGTGGGAGCGCGGGCAGGAGCGTCGTCTCCAGCAGATCCGCGAGCGCCGTCAGCAACTCCGGTGCCGTGGGCCGATACTGCATGGCGTGCCTCCGGCAGGAAATCCATTGTTCAGCAGGTAAACCGGGATGGTACGGGACCACGCGGCGCGATGGCCGTGAATTGCGGGCGAATGCCCGCAGTTGCGGGTCGGCCCCGCCGATCAGACTGCGGGGGCATGCGTCAGTTGCCGTGCCCGTGGTGTGTCGAGTATCGAACCCCGTCGCCGATTCGTGGAATGATCGCCCTTACTGATCATTTGCTGTAGTCGGACCGCGATCGCGACACCGGACAGGTGGTGACAGTGGAGAACCAACCCCAGGACAGCGGCGACACGGAACACCCGGAGCTCGACTACCGGTTCACCCTGGCGAACGAACGAACCTTTCTCGCGTGGATCCGCACCGCGCTCGGCCTGCTGGCCGCCGGTGTCGCGGTGCACACGCTGGTACAGCCGTTCCATCACGCCGGGGTGCGGCGGCTGCTCTCGCTCAGCTGCATCGTGCTCGCGGTCGTGCTGGCCGCCGGCGCGTACACGCACTGGCGCGATGTGCAGGACCGGATGGTGCGCGGCGAGCCGCTGGGGAACACGATGCTCGTCCCGATTCTGGCGGGCGGCATCGCGATCGTCTCCGTCTTCGCGGCGATCGCGACGGTGTGGCCATGACCGCGCCGCCCACCTATCCCGCCGAGCGCACCGCGCTGGCCTGGCGGCGCACCGCGATCGCCGCGATGGGGACCGGGGTGCTGTTCGTCAATCATGCGGCGACCAGCGGCTGGCATCCGGCGGCCATCGCGCCCGCCCTCGCGGCGGTCGGACTCATGTTCGTCGCGGGGCTCAGCTTCCTGCGTAACAACTCGCTGCACCACGGGCACTGGGCGCACGGGCAGCGGGTCATCGTCGTCGCGACGGTCGCGGTGCTGGTGGTGTGCGGGGTGGCGCTCGTCATCGGTCTCACCGATCCCGGTAAGCGGCAAGCCTTTTCGATCCCATCGACGTCGGAGATCCCGGCAGTTACAGGAGGCGGACAGTGAGTGCGGTCACCGAACCGAGCACGTTCATCATCGAGCAGAACCAGCGTGCTCTGAAAGAGCTTCCGTTCGACAACACCGCCGACCAGCAGGACGCCGACCGCGGGTTCATCGCCAAGCTGGAGCCCGGAATCGTCAAGGACGACAAGGGGACCGTGGTCTGGGACGACGACTCCTACAGCTTCCTGCAGGGCTCCTGCCCCAACTCGGTGCACCCGTCGCTGTGGCGGCAGTCGGGCCTGGTGGTGAAACAGGGCCTGTACGAGGTGGTTCCGGGCATCTACCAGATCCGCGGCCTGGATCTGTCGAATATGACGATCATCGAGGGCGACACCGGTGTCATCGTCATCGACCCGTTGATCTCGGCCGAGACCGCGAAGGCGGGCATGGATCTGTATTTCGCGCATCGCGGCCGGAAGCCGGTGACGGGCATGATCTACACCCATTCGCACGTCGATCATTTCGGCGGTGCGATGGGTGTGATGACCGTGGAGGACGCCGAGTCCGGGCGGGTGCCGGTGGTGGCGCCGGCCGGATTCCTCGAACACGCTGTCGCCGAGAACGTCTACGCGGGCACCGCCATGGCCCGGCGCGCGGCCTACATGTACGGCGCGGCGCTGCCGCGCGGTCCGAAGGGTCAGGTCGGTGCGGGGCTGGGGCAGACCACCTCGACAGGCGGTGTCACGCTGATCGCTCCGACCCTCGACATCACCCACACCGGGCAGGAGCAGACGATCGACGGCGTGCGCATCGTCTTCCAGATCACCCCCGGCACCGAGGCGCCGTCGGAGATGAACTTCCACTTCCCGGGCTTCCGCGCACTCTGCATGGCGGAGAACGCGACCCACACGCTGCACAACCTGCTGACGCTGCGCGGTGCGCTGGTGCGTGACCCGCACGTGTGGTCCACCTACCTCACCGAGTCGATCAACCTGTTCGGCCGCGAGAGCGACGTCGTCTTCGCCTCGCACCACTGGCCCACCTGGGGCACCGAGCGGCTGGTCGAGTACCTGGAGTTGCAGCGCGACCTGTACGCCTACCTGCACGACCAGACGCTGCGCCGGCTCAACCAGGGCTACGTGGGCAGCGAGATCGCCGAGATGATGGAAATGCCTCCGGCGCTGCTCGATTCGTGGGCCGCACACGGCTACTACGGGTCGGTCAGCCACAACGTGAAGGCCATCTATCAGCGGTACATGGGCTGGTTCGACGGCAATCCGGCCCACCTGTGGGAGCACCCGCCGGTCGAGGGGGCCAAGCGGCACGTGGAGTTCATGGGCGGCGCGGACGAGGTGCTGCGCAAGGCGCGCAAGTCCTTCGACGAGGGCGACTACCGGTGGGTCGTGCAGGCGGTCAACTACGTGATCTTCGCCGACCCGTCCAACCAGGCCGCCAAGGCGCTGCAGGCCGACGCCTTCGAACAGCTCGCCTTCGGTGCGGAGAACGGCCCGTGGCGCAATTTCTTCCTCTCGGGCGCCTACGAGCTCCGCAACGGCAAGTTCGGTACGCCGACCAAGGCCAGCTCGCCGTCCATGATGGCGGCGCTCACCGTGGACCAGGTTTTCGACGGCATGGCGCTGCGGCTCGACGGTCCGAAGGCCTGGCACGAAAAGGCCACCAGCGACTGGGTTTTCACCGACGAGAACCGCACCGTCCGGCTGCAGCTGCGCAACGGCGTGCTGTTGCACTGGGATCGCCGCGACGGTGACAAGCTGCCGGCCCCCGACGTCACCTTCACCCTGACCCGGCCCACCCTGATCGGCGTGCTGCTCGCGGGCGAGGACCTGCAGGCGGCCGTGCAGGCCGGACGGCTCAGGATCGACGGTGACGTCCAGGCCTTCGCCAAACTGGTGGGCCTCTTCGACCAGCCCGACCCGGACTTCGACATCGTGACCCCGTAGCAGCGGACACGAGTGGGTCCGGCCGCGAAACCGGCCGGACCCCACTGCTTTGTGGGCTGTCCGCGCGGTAGGCATCGGTCCTCCTGCGCCGAAGCGGACGGCCCGCAATCAGCCGTCATCGGCAACGTAGCGGCAACGCATGAAGGTTTGCTGAATTCCGGACCCCCGAGTCACCCGCGACGGGTGGGGCGGGGGTCCGTGGCCGGCGCGGCGGTCGCCAACGGTGCTCGGCCGGTTCAGCGTTCGAGGGTGAGCATGGCGGTGAGCGCGCGGCCGACCGCCTCGGAGGCGGCGCGTTTGGACAGACCGCGCCGGTCCATCAGATGGTGGCGGTACGGCCAGCCCACGGTGGCGTCGACGAGATCGAGCAGCTGCTCGCCCTCGGCGTAGTCCAGTTCCGGTGCGAAGGCGCGGGTCAGCGCGTCCCGAATCCGCTTGTCGGTCAACCGCATCCGGGTGTCCACCGCCGGGGTGCGCAGGGATTCGATGAGCCCGAGCACCCGGGGCTCGCGCTGCAGCGTGAAGATGGCCTCGCTCTGGCGCACCACCGCCTCGATGCGCTGGGCCAGTGGCAGTTCCGGGTCGATCTCGGCCAGCAGCGCCTCGACCTGCTCGGACTGCTGATCCACCGCCGCGGTGATCAGCGCTGTCCGGGTCGGGAAGTGCACGAAGATACTGCGTTCCGACACCCCGGCGCGCTCGGCGATGCTGCGGGTGGTGGGGTCGAACTCACCGTCGTGGACCGCCGACAGCAGTCCCTCGATGATCGCCCTGCGGGTCTGTTCCGGGTTGCGCCGCCGCCGTGGGCCGTCGCCTTTGCCCTCGCTCATGACGAGAATCCGATCACATCTGGCCGCAGCGCGTGCACGCAGGTCCGGCGGAGGGCTCGCGGGGTCATGGGTGGTGTCACACGGCCATCATATTGCAGCAACACTGCAATAGTGATGTACTGTGGCGGCGACGGCAGAACGGCAGCGAATGATCGGCTACTCCTGCTGTCCGGCACACCGACCGCATGGAGACAGGAGAGCGCTGATGACCGACGCGGACCTCACGAACAACGGCGACGACCGCAAGCCGGGCGGCTTCACGGTGTCGCGGCGGGGGGTGTTCGGGGTGGGCGCGGCCGCACTGGTGGCCGCCGGTGTCGGAGCCGCGGTCGCGGGGTGTGACAGCAACGGCGACAACGGTTCCGCCGCCGAGCGGACCAGCAAGGATCCGGTCGATCCGAGCGGCCACATCGTCGACCAGCAGCATCGGGCGCAATCCGCATTGCCCTTCGCCGACAAGCAGGACTTCACCGACACCGACAAGGGCTTCATCGCCAAGCTCGAGCCGGACGTGGTGCAGGACGCCACTGGAAAGGTGATGTGGGACAACGATTCCTACGGATTCATCCAGGGCACCTGCCCCAACTCTGTGCACCCCTCGCTGTGGCGGCAGTCGCAGCTGGTGGTGAAACAGGGCCTCTACGAAGTGGTTCCGGGCATCTACCAGATCCGCGGTCTCGACCTGTCGAACATGACGATCATCGAGGGCAGAACCGGCATCATCGTCATCGACCCGCTGATCTCGACCGAGACCGCCAAGGCGGGCATGGACCTGTACTTCGCACACCGCGGTCAGAAGCCGGTGACCGGCATGATCTACACCCACTCCCACGTCGACCACTTCGGCGGCGCGCTGGGTGTCATCAGCCTGGAAGACGCTGCCTCGGGCCGGATTCCGGTGATCGCGCCGCAGGGCTTCGTGGAGCACGCGGTAGAGGAGAACGTCTTCGCCGGTACCGCCATGGCCCGCCGCTCGGCCTACATGTACGGCGCGGCGCTGCCGCGTGGTGCGAAGGGCCAGGTCGGCGCGGGCCTGGGCATGACCACCTCGGTCGGCACCGTGAGCCTGATCCCGCCGAACAGGGACGTCACCCACACCGGCCAGGAAGAGACCATCGACGGGATCAAGGTCGTCTTCCAGATCACCCCGGGCACCGAGGCGCCGTCGGAGATGAACTTCTACTTCCCCGACTTCCGTGCGATGTGCATGGCGGAGAACGCCACCCACACCCTGCACAACCTGGTCACCCTGCGCGGCGCGCTGGTTCGCGACGCGCACGTGTGGTCGCAGTACCTGACCGAGACCATCACCATGTTCTCCGACAAGTACGACGTCGCCTTCGCCTCGCACCACTGGCCCATGTGGGAAGCGGACAAGGTCACCGAATGGCTGTCGCTGCAACGGGATACCTACGCCTACCTGCACGACCAGACCCTGCGCATGCTGAACCAGGGCTACACCGGCATCGAGATCGCCGAGATGATCCAGATGCCGCCGGCCATCGAGAGCAAGTGGTACAACCACGGCTACTACGGATCGGTCAGCCACGATGTGAAGGCCATCTACCAGCGCTACATGGGCTGGTTCGACGGCAACCCGGCGCACCTGTGGGAGCACCCGCCGGTCGATTCCGGCAAGCGGCACGTGGACGCCATGGGCGGTGCGAGCGGGGCGTTGAAGGTGGCACGCAAGGCCTACTCCGACGGCGACTACCGCTGGTGCGTCCAGGTTCTCAACTACCTGATCTTCGCCGACCCGGACAATGAGAAGGCGAAGATGCTGCAGGCCAGCGCGTTCGAACAGCTCGGCTACGGCTCGGAGAACGCCACCTGGCGCAATTTCTTCCTCTCCGGCGCCTACGAGCTGCGCAACGGCACCTTCGGCACCCCGACCAAGGCCAACTCCGCCGGCATGATCAGCGCCCTGAGCGTGGACCAGGTCTTCGACTCCGCGGCGTTCCTGATCAACGGCCGCAAGGCGTGGGACCTGCACCTGGTCAACGACTGGATCATTACCGACCAGAACCGGACCTACCGCACCGAGCTACGCAACGGCGTGCTCATCCACTACGTGATCCCCGCCGACTTCAAGGGTCCGGCCCCGGACGCCACCTTCACCCTGTCCCGGCTGGAGCTGATCGCCACCATGACCGGAACCAAGGACATCGTGAAGGAGATCCAGGCCGGCGCGATCAAGGTCAGCGGCGACCCGGCCAAGCTGAAGCAGTTGAAGGATGTCATGGACAAGCCCGACCCGAACTTCAACATCGTCACCCCGTAGTACTCCGCGCGGTGGAATGCCGCGGCGTGACGGGAGTTACCGGGGGCGTCACGCCGCGACACACATGAATAGATGTGGGGGTTACAGCGTCGGTCTCGGCGTGCCCGAGTGACCGGGCCGCGCGGGTCACGGTGCGCGCTGGGTGACGATTCGCTCGGTACGCTGCTCGGCTTGCGCTGCGACGGCGGCGCGTTCGACGGTCATCAGGCTCTCGGAGTGATGCTCTGCGTGATACTTGGCGGCCCCGCCGTTGAGGCCGAACAGCCGCTTGCTCCACAGCAGCCAGATCACCGCGGCGACATTCACCAGCAGCGCCCCGGCCCGCAGCACGGTGACCTTCTCGGTGAGCTCGTAGATCTCCAGCGGCAGGAAGATGGAGGTGGCGATGACCGCGAAGTATTCACCCCAGCGCTTGACCAGCCACAGGCCCACCGCCTCGATGAGTTCGATGGCGGCATAGGCGAACAGGCCGACCGCGATCCAGATCAGCACGTTCGGCGAGAGCGTGAAGGCCTTGTCGATGCCCCGGATGATCTTGGAATGGTCCGGGTTGAAACCGATCTGGTCGGCCAGCTGCCGGATCAGCGGAAGATCCTTGTCCCAGTTGGACTTCCAGTGCTCGCGGGAGCCGCGCAGCTTCAGCACACCCGCGCCCAGCAGAATGAACACGATGCCGCGGATGACGCGCTCGGCGGCCAGCAGCCGCATGATCAGGCGGTCGCGCAGCAGCCGGCCGCGCGGCACCTCGGGCGCGTCGTCGGCGGGACCGGTGCGGCGCGGCTCGCCCGGCACGAAATCCCCGCAACGCAGGCAGCGCCAGGATTCACCCGCCGGGGTGGCGACGTGGAGGCGTGCCGCGAGCTCGGGCTCGGTGGGAGCGTAGGTCTCATGCCCTCGGGCAGCGCAGGTCCACAGACTGAAGTCCATGCGCGTGAGCGTAACCGGTGGGCGCGCGCCGAGGGTGTCTCGGCGTGCTGCGAGGGAGGTGTCAGCCCGCGGCCAGTGCGCGCAGCTGATCCAGATAGGTCCGGGTGCGCGGATCGCCGGGGAAGCGCTCGATCATCTCCCGCGCCGTCTCACCCGCGATCCACATGAGCGAGGGCAGCGAGCGGCGCTTGCCGGCGAAGGCCCGCACGCCCTCGTCGAGGGCGAGCTCCAGATTGCGATCGCGGATGGCGACCACCGCCAGCGTCAGGTGCGCCTCGGCGACCCGCATGGGTCTGCGGATGCTGCCGTCGGGGCGGGTGGCGGTCAAGATCACCTGCCGGGCATAGTTTTCCGCGAGCCGGTCGTCCCCGGCTACCCGGCAGCAGTCCATGGCGTAGAAGTCGAACTTCTGCGGATCGACCACGAAGTGATTGTCCAGATTGGACGGATGCTCGATGGTGTCCAGGATCGAACGGCCCTGGGCGAGCGCCCTTTCCACCTCGCGGCGGTCACCGAGCCGTGCCCACGCCTTGGCGCGCTGTGCGGCCAGCTGGACGCCGACGCCCAGGTGGTCGGTGGTGCTGTGCGCGGCCTCGGCGGTCTCGATGGCGCCCCGGTAGTTGGCCTGCGTGAGTGCGAACCAGGCGGCCATTTCGGCTCCCCAGCCGATGATTTCGGCGTGCTCGGCCTCCTGGCCGAGGGAGAGCGCGGCCCGGCGGGTCGCCTCGGCGGCGGTGCGCCAGCCGAGATCGTAATCGGCGCAACCGACCAGCAGGGCAACCCATCCGGCCAGCACCAGGACCTCCCGATGCTGCGCGAGAGTCAAGCGACCGTCCAGTAGTGAAGTGATGCGCCGCAGCCACGCCGTACCCTCGGCATGCAACTCGTGCGGATCGGCGCACGGATACTCCGAACACAGCCGATCGGCGGTGATGCGAATGGCGTCGAGCGTAGAGGCGGACACATCGGACATACGTAGTCGCCCAATGAATTCCAGCGTGTCCATCCCCGTGGCCGAGAGCATCTCGTCGTCCCGATTGGGCCGCGCTTTGGGAAAGAAGGCGGCCGTCACCGTATCGAAAGCCGCCGCGATGATCGGAGCGTAGAAATCGTCCGGCCGCGATTCCCCGGACTCCCAGCGCCGCCAGTTGCGCAGAAGTGTGCTGTCCGTTGGCAGATTGTGGCTCGATTTGCCCCGCATGGCACGGATCGCATCGGCTTGAGACCATCCCCGAGTATCACGTTCGGCACGCATTCGGACGGCCCAGACAGGTCGATCGTCACCGGCGGACACGCTCTGTAGTATCTCACCAGTTAACGAAGGATGGACCCGGATAGGGCATCTCGATGTCAGTGGGTTGACATCTGCAATTGCATTCGTGATTACGCCAAACTGTTCAGCAGGGCACATTCATGACAGCGATCCCCAATCCAACGGAGGTTCGGGTGGAAGCGTTGATCTATGGGTACGTGCGTGACGATCTGGCCGACGGCCGCAGCGAAGAGCTGGAGAACGCCATGTGCGGGCTCGCTCAGTCCGCCGGCCTCTGCTTCGCCGCCACGTTCCATGAATCGACCCCCGGCGACGGTACCGCGTTCGCGGAGCTGACGGCCGAACTCAAGCGTGCCGATGCCCACCACGTGGTGGTGCCGTCGCTCGATCACCTTGCGGGGCAGACCATTCCGCGCGACCTTCTGATCGCGAAGCTGGCCCACGAGGCCTCCGTCAAGATCTGGGCCGTAGAGCACTAGCCGTCGAAACGAACGCCGCACCTGCGCGTGAACGCAGGTGCGGCAATGGTTTCGGTGTCGGAAGCCCCGTGTCAGAGACCGAAGCCGCCCCGTCCGCGGCGGCGCAGGTACTTCTCGAACTCGGCCGCGATGGCGTCACCGTCGATCTTGGCCATGGCGTCGTTGATGTCGACCTCGGCATCGCCGCGCTCCTCGAGCGAGCGCACGTACTCGGCGATCTCCTCGTCGCCGGCGGTCATCTCGTTGACCGCGCCCTCCCACTCCTCGGCCTGCTCGGGCAGACCGCCGAGCGGCACCTCGACATCGAGGACGTCCTCGACCCGGTGTAGCAGGGCGATGATGGCCTTGGGGTTGGGCGGCTGGGAGACGTAGTGCGGCACCGCCGCCCAGAAGGAGATGGCCGGGACGCCCGCGCGCACGCACGCGTCCTGCAGCACTCCGGTAATACCGGTCGGTCCCTCGTAGCGGGTCTGCTCCAGGTTGAAGCGCTCCGCGGCTTCCTTGTTGTAAGCGGTCCCGGTTACCGGAACCGGCCGGGTGTGCGGAGTGTCGGCCAGCAGCGCGCCCAGGATCACCACCGTGGACACCCCGAGCTGCTCGACGAATTCGAGGATGTCGTTGCAGAAGCTGCGCCAGCGCATATTCGGCTCGACGCCCCGCAGGAGCACGACGTCCCGATCGCTGCCCGGGGGCGAGCAGACCGACAGCATGGCCGCGGGCCACTGGATCTCGCGGGTCACCCCGTCCACCTGCCGGACCGTCGGCCGGTTCACCTGATAGTCGTAATAGTCCTCGGAGTCGAGCTCGGCCAGCGGCTGCGCGTCCCAGATCAGTTCCAGATGCTCGACCGCGCCACTGGCGGCATCGGCCGCATCGTTCCAGCCTTCGAAGGCGGCCACGAGCACCGGATCCCGCAGCGTAGGCAGGTCCGATTCGGGTGGCACCGGGGATTCACTGGCGTTCACCCGGTCAGCCTACGGTGTGCGTAGACGCAGTGTGCATGCGACGCGCAATGTAGGAGTTGGGGTAGCACCGCACACCGGCGCAGGGATTGTCGGCGTCTCCCACTACTCTTGAGTACATGTCTGTACGCAGCCGCGCCGAATTCGACACCACCCTCTTGGACACGCTCAGACGGCGTGTCGTGATCGGGGACGGTGCGATGGGCACGATGCTGCAGGCCGCGGATCTCACTCTCGACGATTTCCGCGGCCTCGAGGGATGCAACGAAATCCTCAACGACACCCGCCCCGACGTGCTGCGCCACATCCATCGGGCCTATTTCGAGGCCGGCGCCGATGCCGTCGAAACCAATACCTTCGGGTGCAACCTGCCCAACCTGGCCGATTACGACATCGCCGACCGCATTCGGGACCTGTCCGAGCGCGGCACCCGCCTCGCCCGCGAGGTGGCCGACGAGATGGGACCGTCCGCCGACGGGACTCCCCGGTACGTGCTGGGTTCCATGGGCCCGGGCACCAAGCTGCCCACCCTGGGCCACGCGCCCTACGCCGCCCTGCGCGACGCCTACAGCGAAGCCGCGCTCGGCATGCTCGACGGCGGCGCCGACGCCATCCTCATCGAGACCTGCCAGGACCTGCTGCAGGTCAAGGCCGCGGTCACCGGAAGTCACCGGGCCATGGACCAGGCCGGGCGCCGGATCCCGATCATCACGCACGTGACCATGGAGACCACCGGCACCATGCTGGTCGGCTCCGAGATCGGCGCGGCGCTGACCGCACTCGAGAAGCTCGGCATCGACATGATCGGGCTGAACTGCGCCACCGGTCCGGACGAGATGAGCGAGCATCTGCGGCATCTGTCCAAGCACGCGCAGCTGCCGGTGTCGGTCATGCCGAACGCCGGTCTGCCGATCCTGGGTGCGAACGGCGCGGAGTACCCACTGACGCCGGAGGAGCTGGCGGTCGCACTGAGCCAGTTCGTGTCCGAGTTCGGGTTGTCGCTGGTCGGCGGCTGCTGTGGCACCACGCCCGAGCACATCCGGCAGGTGGCCGAGGCGGTGCGCGAGGTCCAGCAGGCCAAGCGGGATCCGGTGCACGAGCCGAGCGTGTCGTCGATCTACAGCTCGATGCCGTTCGAGCAGGACGCCTCGGTCCTGATGATCGGTGAGCGCACGAATGCCAACGGCTCCAAGGCTTTCCGGGACGCCATGCTGGCCGGCGACTGGCAGAAGTGCCTGGACATCGCCAAGGACCAGACCCGCGACGGCGCCCACATGCTGGACCTGTGCGTGGACTACGTGGGTCGCGACGGCGCCGCCGATATGACCGAGCTGGCCTCCCGGCTGGCGACCGCGTCCACCCTGCCGATCATGCTGGACTCCACCGAAACCCCGGTGCTGAAGGCCGGTTTGGAGCACCTGGGCGGGCGCTGCGCCATCAACTCGGTGAACTACGAGGACGGTGCGGGGCCGGATTCGCGGTTCCAGCAGACCATGGCGCTGGTCGCCGAACATGGTGCGGCCGTGGTGGCGCTGACCATCGACGAGGAGGGCCAGGCGCGCACCGCCGAGAAGAAGGTGGAGATCGCCGAGCGCCTCATCGCCGACATCACCGGCAACTGGGGGCTCGACGAGTCCGACATCATCATCGACACGCTGACCTTCACCCTGGGCACCGGCCAGGAGGAGTCGCGGCGCGACGGCGTCGAAACCATCGAGGCCATCCGCGAACTCAAGAAGCGGCACCCGGATGTGCAGACCACGCTGGGTCTTTCGAACATCTCCTTCGGCCTGAACGCGGCCGCGCGGCAGGTCCTCAACTCGGTGTTCATGAACGAATGCGTCGAGGCGGGCCTGGATTCGGCCATCGTGCACGCCTCGAAGATCCTCCCCATGGCGCGGATTCCGGAGGAGCAGCGGCAGACGGCACTCGATCTGGTCTACGACCGGCGCACCGAGGACTACGACCCGCTGCAGAAGCTGATGGCGCTGTTCGAGGGCGTGTCGGCGGCCTCGTCGAAGGCGTCGCGGGCCGAGGAACTGGCGGCGCTGCCGCTGTTCGAGCGGCTCGAGCGGCGCATCGTGGACGGCGAGAAGGCCGGTATGGACGCCGATCTGGATGCCGCGATGGCCGAGGTGCCGCCACTGCAGATCATCAACGAGACGCTGCTGGCGGGCATGAAAACCGTTGGCGAGCTGTTCGGTTCGGGGCAGATGCAGCTGCCGTTCGTGCTGCAGTCGGCCGAGACCATGAAGACCGCGGTCGCCTACCTGGAACCGCACATGGAGGCCACCGACGATTCCGGCAAGGGCCGCATCGTGCTGGCCACCGTCAAGGGCGACGTGCACGACATCGGCAAGAATCTGGTGGACATCATTCTGTCCAACAATGGCTACGAGGTCGTGAATCTCGGTATCAAGCAACCGATTTCGACGATCCTGGATGCCGCCGTGGACAAGAAGGCCGATGTCATCGGCATGTCCGGGCTGCTGGTGAAATCCACCGTGGTCATGAAGGAGAACCTCGAGGAGCTCAACAGCCGCGGTGTCGCGGAACAGTTCCCGGTGCTCCTGGGCGGCGCGGCGCTGACCCGCGCGTACGTGGAGAACGACCTCACTGCGGTCTACGACGGCGAGGTGCACTACGCGCGTGACGCCTTCGAGGGTCTGCGGCTCATGGACGAGATCATGACCTTCAAGCGCGGCGGCGCGGCCGACCCGGATTCTCCGGAGGCGCTCGCCGCCCGCGAGAAGGTCGCCGAGCGCAAGGCCCGCCACGAGCGGTCCAAGCGGATCGCCGAGCAGCGCAAGGCCGCCGAGGTGCCGGTCGAGGTGCCCGAGCGCTCGGATGTGGCCGCGGAGCTGCCGGTGCCGACGCCGCCGTTCTGGGGTTCGCGCATCGTGAAGGGCCTGTCGGTCAACGAGTACTCGAGCCTGCTCGACGAGCGGGCGCTGTTCCTGGGCCAGTGGGGCCTGCGCGGCCAGCGCGGAGGCGAGGGACCTTCGTACGAGGAGCTGGTGGAGACCGAAGGCCGTCCGCGTCTGCGGTACTGGCTGGATCGGCTGACCGCCGAGGGCGTGCTGCAGCACGCCGCGGTGGTGTACGGCTATTTCCCGGCCGTGTCCGAGGGCGACGATGTGATTGTTCTCACCGAGCCGAATCCCGATGCGCCGGAACGCTTCCGGTTCACATTCCCGCGTCAGCAACGCGACCGGTTCCTCTGCATCGCCGATTTCATTCGCTCACGCGAGTACGCGAAGCAGACCGGTCAGGTGGATGTGCTGCCGTTCCAGCTGGTCACCATGGGTAAGCCGATTGCCGACTTCGCCAATGTGCTGTTCGCGGGCGACAATTACCGCGACTATCTCGAGGTGCACGGCATCGGCGTGCAACTCACCGAGGCACTCGCCGAGTTTTGGCACCGCCGGATTCGGGAAGAGCTCACACTGGAAGGACATTCGGTCGCCGACGAGGATCCCGCCGATGTGTTGGATTACTTCAAACTCGGATACCGTGGCGCGCGGTACTCGTTCGGCTATGGTGCCTGCCCGGAGCTCGAGGATCGGGCCAAACTCGTGGAGCTGCTGGACGCCGGCCGGATCGGAGTGATGCTGTCGGAGGAGTTGCAACTGCATCCGGAGCAGTCCACGGATGCGTTCGTGCTGCTGCATCCGGAAGCCAAGTACTTCAACGCTTAAGATTTTCACCAGATTTCCGGGCTTCGCGCAAAGTTGCAGGGGTGCTCGGCGCGAAAGCCAGCAGGAGGGGCACAACCACATGAGCGCAGACCGGCTGATTGCGGGGCGGTACCGGCTAACGGATCCGATCGGCACCGGTGCTATGGGGGTCGTGTGGCGCGCGACCGATGTTCGGCTGCGGCGCACGGTCGCGGTCAAGCAATTGCTGCTGACACCGGGGCTGACCCGGTCGCAGGCCGTCGAGGCCAGGATGCGGGCGATGCGTGAGGGGCGCATCGCGGCGCGACTGCATCATCCCAACGCCGTCACCGTGTTCGACGTGGCGGAGGAGGACGGCCAGCCCTGGCTCGTCATGGAATACGTGGACGCCGTCAGCCTGGCGGCGCTCATGCGGGAGAAGGGCAAGCTCGAGCCGGTCGAGGTGGCGCGGATCGGGGCCAAGGTGGCCGAGGCGCTGGCCGCGGCCCACAAGGCCGGGATCGTGCACCGGGATGTCAAGCCCGCCAATATCCTGGTGGCCGACGACGGGACGGTGAAGATCACCGACTTCGGCATCTCGCGGGCCACCGGGGACGTGACCGTCACCTCCACGGGGTTCCTGGCGGGCACGCCCGCCTACCTGTCGCCGGAGGTGGCGCGGGGCGAGAACCCGGAGCCCACCTCCGACGTGTTCGCCCTGGGCTCAACGCTTTACGCGGCGGTCGAGGGGAAGCCGCCCTTCGGTGAGGGCGACAACCCCCTGGCGGTGCTGCATTCGGTGGCGCGCGCCCAGGTGCCGCCGCCGACCCATGCCGCGGCGCTCGCGCCGGTGCTGATGGACCTGCTCGCGGCCGAGGGCGCGGACCGGCCGACCATGGTGCAAGCGGCGGAACGGCTGCAGGCGGTGGCGGAGGGGCGGGCCCCGGCCGTGCCGATCCAGCAGACCAAGGTGCTGCCCGCGATGAGTGCCGCTGCCGCCGTGGACGGTTCGGCCGCCACGACGGTGATGTCGACCTCGCGCAGCGGCGCGCCCAGCAATGCCACCGACGCCACCGTGCATGTTGATATGGCCACGCATGCGTCGCCGCCGCGCGGGACGGTGCCGGGCACGCCGCCGCCGGGCGCGACCGGGGGAGCGAAAACCGGTGGCGCGGACCGGAATCCGCGGCGGCTGGTGCTGGCGGCGGCCGGCGTGGTGGCCGCGCTCGTGGTGGCCGTCGTGATCGCCGTGTCGGTCAGCCACAACAGCGGTGGCGGCAACCAGCCGCTGGCGAGCAACGGCGGCTCGGTCGGCGCGGGGGCCTCGCCGATTCCGGCGACCTCCCCGGACAATATGGGCCAGGCCGACGGCGGCACGCAGCCCACGCACACCGGCGAGGCGGGTGCGGCCACCCACGCCCCGACCACCACGCCCGCGCCGACTTCGTCGGTGGCGCCCACCTCCTCGGCCCGGCCGAGCACGACCACCGTGCCGCCGTCCTCGACGACACCGTTCGGCCCGCCGCCGGCGACCTCGGTGGCCTCGTTCATCCAGGGCTACTACGGCATGCTCCCCGGCAATGTGAGCGGTGCGTGGTCGATGCTGTCGCCCGGCTACCAGTCCTCCACGGGCGGCTACAACGCGTACGCGCAGTTCTGGGGCGGCATCTCGTCGGTGAGCGTGGGCGCGATCACGCCCAACGGCGACAACCGGGCGGTGGTGGCGCTGACCTACGTGCTCAAGAACGGGCAGGTGTCCACCGAGAACCGGTGGATCCAGGTCGACTCCTCGACCGGGCACCTGATGATCGCGGCCTCGGGTCTGTGATCGGTCCCCGATAGGCTGAACCGGCTCCGCCCCGCGGCGGAGCCGGTTTTTTGGTTCAGGTGGTGTGGAAGGAGTGCGAGTCGGTGGCGCGGTTGGACGCGGTGTTGTGGGACATGGACGGAACGCTGCTGGACTCGGAAAAGCTCTGGGACATGGCATTGCGCGAACTGGCAGGCGAGTACGGGCGGGCGCTGACCGACACGGTCCGGCACGCGCTGATCGGCGCGTCCGGCCCGAACGCCTTCCGGATTCTGTTCGAGGGCTTGGGTATCGAGCACACCCCCGAGGCGGTCGCCACGGCCTCGGACTGGATGGAGCGACGGGTCACCGAACTGTTCCACGGCCCGGTGCCCTGGCGTCCCGGCGCGCGTGAAGCGCTGGAAATGGTGCAGGCCGCAGGCATTCCGATGGCCCTGGTCACCAACACCAAGCGGTCGCTGACGGAGTACGGCCTGAACACCATCGGCCGCGAGTTCTTCGGCGCCACCGTCTGCGCCGACGAGGTGCCCCACGGCAAGCCCGCCCCGGACGTCTACCTCCGAGCCGCCGAACTTCTCGGCGTCGCGCCGGAAAACGCGGTCGCCATCGAGGATTCGCCCACCGGCTCGATCGCCGCCCAGGCCGCCGGCTGCGCGCTCCTGGTGGTGCCGTGCGAGGTCGCGGTCCCGGACGCCCCGGGCCGAACCTTCCGGGAGAGCCTGGTCGGGTTGACCATGACCGACCTCGGCGATCTCGTCCCCGCCGGAATCGGCTGACTCCGAACACCATGACCCCGCCGGGGTTCCCATTCGTCCAAGGCTGCGGGCTATTCGTCGCCTAGCCTGCGGGTATGGAGAGCGTGCTGGCGTTGCTGCGGGGTGTGTGCACCGGGCTGCCCGAGGTGACCGAGCGGGTCAGTCACGGGGAGCCGTGCTGGTTCGCGGGTGGGAAGAAGATGTTCGTGATGTTCGCGGACCATCATCATGACGAGCGGGTCGGATTCTGGTGTGCGGCACCGGCGGGCGTGCAGGAGGAGTTGGTGGCCGCCGAGCCGGAGCGGTTCTTCCGGCCGCCGTATGTGGGGCATCGCGGGTGGCTCGGCGTGTATCTGGATACGGCCGTGGAGTGGGACGAGATCGGGGAGATCGTCGAGGACGCCTATCGGGTGGTGGCGGCGAAACGGCTTGTGGCGGAGCTGGATCGGCGAATGGCGTCCGAGTGACGTGGACCGAACCGCCGGTATCTCCCGGGACGTTCCCCCTTTTTTTGGTGCGCTCCACCGGCGCAAAAAAGGCCTTAAGTCTCGTACGACGGGTTTTGTGGTTTCCCCCTCCCGGCAACTCCCGT
>NZ_JBHZCS010000025.1:34764-69983 GCF_042755705.1 Nocardia sp. NPDC059154 | reverse complement strand
GGCACGAGGCGGGGGAGATATTGGAGGACGCCGAGGGGGTGTGGTAGGGGAAATGGTGGTGGGGGGGGTGGGGTTGGAGGATGTTTTCTGGTTGATGGAAACCCTTCCGCCTTCCCCCCCGCCCCGGTTCACGTTTTCCGGGGTCAGCGCAGCGGGCCGAAGAAGGTCTGGAGGTCGCGGGCGAGGTTGGCGGGGGCCTCCATGGCCGGGAAGTGCAGGCCGCGTTCGAATTCGGTCCAGTGGGCGTCGGCGGGGGCGGGGACGACGCGGCGGACGGTCTCGTCCGCGCCGAAGATGGCGAAGCCCTGGGGGACCGACGGGGGAGTGCCCCATTCGGTGGAGTGGGACTGCTCGTAGAGGGTGTGGGCGGCCGAGGCGCCGGAGCCGGTGAACCAGTAGAGGCTGACGGTGGTGAGCAGTTGGTCGCGGTCGATGGGGAGGTCGGTCCACGCCTCGAATTTCTCAGCGATCCAGGCCAATTGGAGCAGGGGGGAGTCGACCAGGCCGTAGCCGATGGTCTGGGGGCGGGAATTCTGGATGGCCAGGTAGCCGGAACCCTCGCGGCGGAAGGCGTCCATCCGATCCAGAATGACCTTGTCGATCGGGTCGTTGGGGTCGAGGCCGTCGGCCAAACCGGGCAGGAAGGTGGCGACATTGGCGGCGGTGAGCGGGTCGGTGACCACATGGACGCCGGTGACGTGCTCGGGGTCCAGGGCCGCGACCAGGCCCGAGACGCCGCTGCCGACATCGCCGCCGTGCAGGCCGTAGCGGTCGTAACCCAGGCGGGCCATGAGCTCGATCCACGCGCGGGCGGCGCGGGCCATTGTCCAGCCGACGGCGCTCAGCGGCGTGGACAGGGTGTAGCCGGGCAGGGACGGGGCGATCACATGGAAGGCCGGGCCCTCGGCGGGGTCGGTGAGCAGGCCGATCAGGCCCATGAACTCGGCGATCGAGCTGGGGAATCCGTGGGTGATCAGCAGCGGCCGGGCATCGGGGCGCTCGGAACGGACATGCAGGAAGTGGATGTGCTGGCCGTCGATCTCGGTGGTGAACTGGGGGAAGGAATTGAGCTTGGCTTCCTGTGCGCGCCAATCGAATTCGGTGCGCCAATAGTCGGCCAGCTCGTGCAGGGCGGTTTCGGGGATGCCGCGCTCCCAGCCGGTGCCGGGCAGCTGGGCGGCCCAGCGGGCGCGGTCCAGGCGGTCGTGCAGATAGTCCAGGTCGGACTGGGGAACGTCGAGGGTGAAGGGGTGAATCTCGGTGCTCATCAGGCTGTTCCGTTCACTGGGGAGAACCTCGCCGGAGGCTCTTCATCTTCGGCTCGACACCACGGTATGGACTATTGCGGAACAGTTCGTTCCGCAATTCGCGGATACCATCGAGAAATGTTGGAAACCTCCGCCCGCCTGCTGCGGCTGCTGTCGCTGCTGCAATCCCGGCGCGACTGGACCGGGGCCGAACTCGCCACACGGCTCGAGGTCACCCCGCGCACGATCCGCAAGGACATGGATCGGCTGCGCGAACTCGGCTATCCGGTGGAAGCGCGGCCCGGCGTGGACGGGGGATACCGGCTCGGGACCGGTGGCGCGCTGCCGCCGCTGCTGCTCGACGATGACGAGGCCGTCGCGGTGGCCGTCGGATTGCGCACCGCCGCAAGCGGTTCGGTTCTCGGCATCGAGGAGACATCGCTGCGCGCGCTCACCAAGCTGCAGCAGATCCTGCCGTCACGGCTGCGGCATCGGGTCAGTGCCTTCCAGAACGCATTGCCGGTTCCGATGCGCGGGCCCCGGGTCAGCGCCGACGCGCTGACCGCCATCGCCGCCGCGTGCCGCGACCACGAACGCCTGCGGTTCGACTATCGGACCCACTCGGGCGCATCCTCCCGGCGTGTGGTCGAGCCGTACCGTCTCGTCAACCACCGCCAGCGCTGGTACCTGCTGGCCTGGGATCTCGACCGCGGTGACTGGCGCACCTTCCGCGTCGACCGCATGGACCCGCGCCCACCGGCCGGACCGCGCTTCACCCCGCGCCCCCTGCCACCCGACCCCGAGATCGCGTCCTATGTCGAACGCGGAATCGGCTCGGCGACGTGGCATTTCCGCGCCCGCATGATCGTGCACGCCCCCGCCGCTCACGCCCGCGCCCGCATCCCGATCCCCATCGACATCGAGGAACTCGGCGACAACCGCTGCGCCTTCGAGCCCGGCTCCGACCACCCGGAAATGCTCGCCCTCTACCTGGGTCTGCTGGACGCCGACTTCGACATCGTCGATTCCCCCGATCTGGTCGCCGCCCTGCGCACCCTGATCGACCGCTACCAGCGTGCCGTCACCACCGCCCGCCGAGCGACCGCCCGCGACCGTGCTCACCGCCCGCGATAGTGCTCGTCCAGCACGGGCACCGGATCCAGTTCCGACACCTGATGCCCCGCATTGCAGTGATCGGTGAGATCCTTTCCGTCCCGAGCCTGCATCACCCGCAGCTCATCCACGCAATCGACCAGTGACTCGGCAACTTTCGCCGCATGCCGATACCCCGGCGCATCCCGATCGGCGACCACGCACACCCGATGCGCACCGCGCAGCCATTCGGCATGCTCCCGATGCCACCCGTTCGCCCCGCCCGCATTGCAGGTGGCGGTCAACCCGGCACGCGTGGCAGTGAGAACATCCGCCTCACCCTCACAGACGACGATGTCACGGCCGTCCTCCACGGCGTCGATCACCTCCGGCAAATGGAACGGAAGGCGCTCGAATCCGCCGTACTCCCAACCGGTTTCGGTCCGGCGCTGCTGATAGAAGCTCTTCACATACCCCTGCCGATGCAGGGTCCGAACCCGGAACACACACCCCGCCGGACTGCCATCCGGCCACCGGTAGATATACGCCGCCACCCGCCGCGACCGTCCGATCGGCGGACCGAAGTCACGCTTGTGCACCGAAAGCGCCAGCCCCGCAGCCAAAATGGCCCGATCGGCCAGCCCCGTCTCCACCGTCTCCCGCGTCGGCGACCCCCGCCGCTCCGCCGGCGCGTCGAACAGGTCCCGCACCCGCAGCCCGAGCCGCTCCAGCACCTCCTCATCCGAACACCCGGCGAAACACCGGACGACCGTCCGCTGCCGCTGCAGGTTGTACACGACCCCCAGCGACGGCCGATGCCGCCGCCCATCCGCCTCGTGCACCGGACACAGGTAGGTAGTCCACTCGGTGCCGCGCCTCCCCGGCCCGGACACCCGATTCAGCGCCCGGTTGATGGTCTCCCACGATCCCTGACTGCCCATCACGCCGGTCCTCTCACTACCGGTGTACCCCGTTCAGGAGCGTTGTCAACCGTCATGAATCCGCTTGTAGCGCAACCGGAATCAACCGCCCGATGTCCGCCTCGCCCTGGCGCGGGATGGACTCGCCCGGGCGGTGGATATCGGCTGATCCGGGTGGCGTAGAGTCGCGACGGCCGATGGCGGCTGCCATGAAGCGGACGACCTGTACCGTATGAAACCTGCTGGGGCGCAGGAATAGTGAGTATTCACAATCAGAGTGGAACTCGGGCGTGTCGGGCGTTCAGCAGCAAGAATAGGCCGCATGGTTGCGGTCGGGGGTCGGGCAGACTCGTGGGAAGCCGATGCGGCGGCGGGCGGGGAGCCGGTGCCGGGAGTAGATGTCGGGAAGTATCCGCTGGACTCGCCGGGGACTGCGGCGTGGCTGGCGGCGGTGGGCGAGGCGCGGGCCGAGCTGGCCGCGGATGGATGCTGCGTGCTGCGCGGGTTCATCAGGCCCGAGCTGCTGGATACCTTGCGCGGCGAGGGGGTGGCATTGGCTCCGCACGCGTATTACACCGTGGAGGACGTCAACGCGTACAACATTCCCCTCGATACCGATCTCCCGCCGGACCATCCGGGGCGGATCGTGCTGCACCGCGGGAACGCGTTCGTGGCAAGGGATCTCATTCCCGCCGACGCGCTGATCCAGCGGCTGTACACCGATCGCCGGTTCCAGCGGTTCGTGGCCGACTGCTTCGGGCTGACCGAGCTGCACGAGTACACCGATCCGCTGGCGGGGCTGTGCCTCAATGTGGTCGCGCCGGGAATGTCGCATCCGTGGCATTTCGATACCAACGAGTTCACCGTCAGCATGCTCACGCAGGAGCCGGACTGCGGTGGGGTGTTCGAGTACTGCCCGAACATCCGGTCGCGGGAGGCGGAGCACCTCGCGGATGTGCGGGCCGTGCTGACGGGGCAGGGGGAGCGGTTCATCCGGCGGCTGGAGTTGCGGCCGGGGGATCTGCAGCTGTTCCAGGGGAGATTCTCGTTGCACCGGGTCTCGCCCGTAGGCGGGACGGTGCAACGGCATTCGGCGATCTTCGCCTACAGCGACACCCCGGGACTGGTCGGCACCGCCGAGCGGACCCGGCAGCTGTTCGGGCGGGTACTGCCGGATCATCTGGCCGTCGGTGAGGTCCGCGGCGATCGACTGCTCGACTGAGAGGGAACAGCGCGTGCCGGTTTCGTTACACAGCTCCACCGGAAAAGCCTCGTTCGACCACATCTACGACCGCCCCGATCCACGCGAGTATTACGCGCGCATGGCCGAATTGGATTACCAGATACCGGAATTGGCCAAACCGCATTTCCAGCGATTACTCGCGGAGTATCGGTCGGCCACCGGCATCGCCACCCCCGCCGTCCTCGACATCGGCTGCTCCTACGGCGTGAACGCGGCCCTGCTGCGCCTGGACACCACCATGACCGACCTGGCCGGACGGTACCGCGGCCGCGACGCGGACGACACCGCCGCGCTCATCGACCGCGACCGGCAGCTGCTGCACACCCATGATCAGCTCCCCGGCGTCCGCTTCATCGGCATGGACGCCTCCCGCCCCGCCCTCGACTACGCCGGCGCCGCCGGCTTCCTCCAGGACGCCGTGCACGCCGACCTGGAGTCGGGCGAGCCCACCGAGGCCCAGCGTCGCACCCTTGCCGCCGCGGACCTGGTCATCTCCACCGGCTGCGTCGGCTACGTCTCCGAACGCACCCTGCTGCGGGTGGCCCGCGCCCACGGCGGAAAACTGCCCTGGATGGCGCATTTCGTGCTGCGCATGTTCTCCTTCGACCCCATCGCCGCCCATCTGGAGACCCTCGGCTATCGCACCGAACGCGCACCCGGCGTGTTCCGCCAGCGGCGCTTCGCCTCCGCGGACGAGCAGGCGCGGGTACTGAACACCCTGGCGGACAGCGGAATCGACCCCGCCGGCGCCGAATCCGACGGGTGGCTCTACGCCCAGCTGTATCTGTCCCGGCCGAAAATCAGCGTCGCGACCGAACACTGATCGCGTCCCACATCGAATTCACATCCCGGATTCACCTGAAAACTCCCCACGATTGTTACGGTGAATCGGTGGCACCAGCGAAGATCGTAATTATCGGCGGTGGTTTCGCGGGCGTCGAGTGCGCCCGATATCTGGAACGCCGAGTACGGCCCGACGAGGCGTTCGTCCAGCTCGTCTCGCCCGACGCCGGACTGCTGTATCTCCCGCTGCTGCCACAGGTCGCCTCCGGCACCCTCAACCCTCGGTCGGTCTCGGTGTCCCTGCGCCGGATCCTGCGCCGCACCGAGGTGGTGCCGGGCATGGTGGTCGGGGTGGACCACGACACCCGGCGGGTCGTGGTGCGCCGATCCACCGGCCGCGAAACCGCCCTCGAGTACGACCATCTCGTCCTGGCCCCGGGCTCCATCACCCGTGTCCTCGATGTGCCCGGGCTCAAGGAACACGGCTTCGGCATGAAGACGCTGTCGGAGGCCATGTACCTGCGCGACCATGTGCTGCGGCAGCTGGACGTCGCCGCCCTGCGCGGTGGGCTGGACGGGGACCAGGAGCGGCTCAATTTCGTCACCATCGGCGCGGGCTACGCCGGGACCGAAACGGCCGCGGTCCTCAACAAGGTCTGCCACGCCGCCGCCGAGCGCTTCTTCCCCGAGACCGAACGCGGCATGGTGCGGTGGCACCTGGTCACCCACGGCGACCGCATCATGCCGGAGCTGGGCGAGCGGCTCGGCGCGGAGGCGAAAAGGATTCTGGCCGAACGCGGAATCGAACTCATCTCGGGAGCGTCGGCGGCGGAGGTGACGGCCAACGGGGTGAAACTCACCAATGGGCGATTCATCCCCTCCCGCACCGTGCTGTGGACCGCCGGCGTCACCCCGAGCCCGCTGGCCGGGCACCTCGGCGCGGAAACCGACAAGGGACGCATCATCGCGCACGCCGACCTTTCTGTTCCCGGGCTGGAGGGCGTGTGGGCCATGGGTGACGCCGCCGCGGTGCCTGATTTGACCGATGGCGTCGACAAGGTGTGCGCGCCCACCGCCCAGCACGCCATGCGCCAGGGCCGGCACCTGGGCAAGAACCTGCTGGCGACCCTGCGTGGCGGACGATCCGAACCCTACCGGCATCCGGATCTCGGCATGGTGGTCGACCTCGGCGGCCGCGATGCGCTGGCACGCCCGCTCGGCATCGGATTGCGTGGTGTCCCAGCCCAATTCGTGGCACGCAGCTACCACCTGATGGCGCTGCGCACGGTCGTCGCCCGTGCCCGCGTGGCCTTCGACTGGACCGTGCACGGCCTCAGCGGCGACGACTTCCTGCGCATCGGCTACGGCGACTACACGACCCACACCATCGGCGGATTCGAGCAGTCGGGCTGCTACCTGCAGGCCGACGAGGTGCCGCAGGCGCTGAAGGGGATCGGCGATCCCGGGTGACTCCGGAACCCGCATGAAAACTATTGTGGCGCAGTAAATCCACATCCGGTCCGGACCGTGTGGTTTCGGGCGAAAGCCTGGCGCTCGGACGGTTTCGATGACAAGAATGGGTGCTGTGACCGCCAGGGGGATGGTCACGCGTGTGCAAATGCCAGGTTGCCCCTATCCGACGACCCCACGAGGACACCCCTTGAGCGACAGCACCTTCGCCTTCGACGAGCAGCTGCCCCGCGTTCCGCTGCCCACCCTGGAGGAGAGCTGCACCCGCTTCCTGCACTGGTGCGCGCCCCTGCTGACCTCCGACGAGTACGCCGCCACCGCGGCCGCCGTCGAGGATCTGCTGCGCCCCGACAGCCCCGCCCGCACCCTGCACGCCGATCTGCAGCGGTTCGACGAGACCCCGGGCGTGCGCAGCTGGCTCGACGAGTTCTGGCCCTCCCGCTACCTGGGCCGCCGCGACCGGATCGCGTTGAATGCGAACTTCTTCTTCCTGTTCCGGGACGACACCGCCCTCGCCTCCTCGACCAGCGCCGACCAGAGCGAGCGCGCCGCCGCCCTCGTCGCCGCGACCGTCGGCTACAAGCTGCGCCTGGACAAGGAGGAGATCCCGCCCGCCACCCAGCGCGGCACGCGACTCAACATGGCGCAGAACAAGTTCCTGTTCTCCGAGACGCGCATACCGGACGCGCCACAGGACACCGTGCGGGCGCCCTACAGCGATGCCTGGCCCGGCCCCTCGGACGCCCGCCACATCGTGGTCTTCTACCGCGGCACCATGTTCCGCATGGACGTCATCGGCCCCGGCGGCGTCCCCTACACCCCCGAGGACCTCGCCGACGGCCTGCGCGCCGTCATGAAGGCCGGTGCGCGCCGCGCCGCCACCAACACCTCGCCCGGGCACCTCACCACCCTCGCCCGCGCCGACTGGGCGCCGGTCTACGCGGCCCTGCGGCCCGCCAATGCCGCCGCCTTCGACACCATCGAGACCGCGCTGTTCTGCGTCTGCCTCGAGGACTTCGCGCCCCGCGACACCCTGCACGCCTGCGACCAGCTGCTGCACGGCGACAGCGGCAACCGCTGGTTCGACAAGTCGGTGTCGTTCATCGTCTTCGCCGACGGCGAGGCCGGCATCAATGTCGAGCACTGCGGCCTGGACGGCACCACCATCCTGTCCTTCGTCGACACCCTGCTCGAGGCGCCGGTGAGCGACCACGCCGAACAGTCGGGCGCGCAGGCGCAGGGCCTGCCCGCCATCGAACCCGTCGAGTTCGTCCTCGGCCCGGAATCCAAGACCGAGATCGCCTCCGCCGCCGCGTCTTTCGCGCAGTACGCCGCCGACAACGCCACCACCACGGTGTCGTTCGACTTCGGCACCAACCGCGCCAAGCGGCTGGGCATCTCCCCGGACGCCTTCGCGCAGCTGAGCTATCAGCTCGCGCACCGCCGCAGCAAGGGGCTCAACGGCGCCACCTACGAATCCATCGCCACCCGCCAGTTCCGCAACGGCCGCACCGAGGCCATGCGCGTGATCACCCAGGAGATGCTGGATTTCGTTGCCGCCATGGAGGATCCGGCCGTGGACCGGGACCGCAAACTGGTGGCCCTGCGCACCGCCGCCGAGGCACACGTGCGCCGCGCCCAGGAATGCCAGCGCGGCGAGGCTCCCGAACAGCACCTGTGGGAACTGCAGTGGATCCAGCGCCGCCGCGGCGAACAGCTCGGCGCGACGGCCCCGATGGCCTTCTACGACAGCCCCGGCTGGACCATCACCCGCGACGACTACCTGAGCACCAGCTCCGCGCCGTCGGTGAACATCCAGTACTTCGGGTTCGGCTCCACCAGCCCCAAGTGCATCGGCATCGCCTACGTGCTGCTGCCCGACCGCTGGAACCTCTACCTGGCCACGCCCAAGCACGTCGCCCAGCAGATGCACGACTTCGCCGAGCAGCTGCGCGGGGCGGTCACCGAACTCGCCGAACTGCTCACCGTATAACCGATTGCGGGGAGTGTGCGCCCGTCTGAAAGAATCACTCCCCGTGAAATCTTTCGAAGCCCTGTTCGCCGAGCTGCAGGATCGTGCCGCCAACCGCCCCGAGGGGTCGGGCACCGTCGCCGCCCTGGACGCCGGCGTGCATGCGCAGGGCAAGAAGGTACTCGAGGAAGCCGGCGAGGTCTGGATCGCGGCCGAGTACCAGAGCGATGAGGAACTCTCCGAGGAGATCTCGCAGCTGCTCTACTGGGTGCAGGTGCTGATGGTGGGCCGCGGGCTGCGGCTCGAGGACGTGTACCGACATCTGTGATGCGCCGGTGCGCCGCACGCTGTGCCCATTCAAGGGCTGGGTGCGGCGCACCGTTCCGCTCAGCCCCCTGTCGACACGTCTTCCCTCCCCGTTCCGAAAGGACCTCCCATGCTTCGCGTCGCAGTCCCCAACAAGGGCGCACTCTCCGAATCCGCCCTCGCCATCCTGTCCGAGGCGGGCTACCGCAAGCGCACCGACTCCCGTGAGCTGAGCGTGCTGGACCCGGTCAACCAGGTCGAGTTCTACTTCCTGCGGCCCAAGGACATTGCCATCTACGTCGGTTCCGGCGAACTCGACCTCGGCATCACCGGCCGCGACCTGGCCCTGGATTCCGGTGCGCCCGTGCAGGAACGGCTCGCCCTCGGCTTCGGCCGCTCCACTTTCCGCTACGCCGCCCCGGCCGGGCGCGAATGGAAGGTCGAGGACCTCTACGACAAGCGCATCGCCACCTCCTACCCGAACCTGGTGCTGACGGACCTGGCCAGGCACGGCATCGAGGCCGAGGTCATCCGCCTCGACGGCGCGGTCGAGATCTCCATCCAGCTCGGCGTCGCCGACGCCATCGCCGACGTGGTCGGCTCCGGCCGCACCCTGCGCCAGCACAACCTGGTCGCCTTCGGCGAGTCGCTGTGCTCCTCGGAGGGCGTGCTCATCGAGGCCAAGGGCGCCGACCAGCAGGACAAGGCCCGCAATCAGCTCGTCGCCCGCATCCAGGGCGTGGTCTTCGCCCAGCAGTACCTGATGCTGGACTACGACTGCCCCAAGGCGCTGCTCGACGAGGCCGTCAAGATCACCCCCGGGCTGGAGTCGCCGACCGTGTCGCCGCTCACCGATCCCGACTGGGTCGCGGTGCGCGCGCTGGTGCCGCGCAAGAACGGCAACGAGCTCATGGACCAGCTCGCGGACCTGGGCGCCAAGGCGATCCTGGCCACCGATATCAGGTCCTGCCGCGCCTTCTGATTCCGGTCGGGTCAGGACGGGCCGGATTCCGGCTCGTCCTCGCCGGACGGGAAAGGCGGTGGGGTGCCGCCGAATTCGGGGCATAGTCGCTTGAAATCGCAGTACTCGCACAGCCAGCTCGGGCTGGGCGGGAACTCACCGGTCTCGGCGGCGGTCACGATGGCGGCCCACAGCGCCGACAGGATCCGCTCGAAGCGCAGCAGTTCCTCCGGGTCCGGCGCGTAGGTGAGGGTGACACCGTCGGCGAGGTACATCAGCCGCAGTTCCGCCGGGGCCCGGCCCTGGGTGCGCAGCAGGACCAGGGCATAGAACTTCAGCTGGAACAGGGCCCGGGTCTCGTAGGTGAGGCCCGGGGCGCGGCCGGTCTTGTAGTCGATGACGTGCAGTTCCCCGTCGGCCGAGCGGTCGATGCGGTCCACGATGCCGCGCAACGGCGTGCCGTCGGGGAGGTCGGCCTCGATGAAGGTCTCGCACGACTCCGGATCGAAGCCGGACGGATCCTCCAGCCGGAAGTACACGCCCACCAGCTTGCGCACCTCGGCCAGGAACCCGGGCAGCTCGTCGGCCGGAATCAGCGACTCCACCTCGGGCCGCGACTCGCGCACCCCCGTCCACGCGGGTTCGACGAGAGCGGCCGCGGCCTCGGCATCCCGCTCGGTGGCGGGCAGCCCGAACAGTGCCTCCAGCACGGCGTGCACCACCGTGCCGCGCACCGCCGCCCGCGAGGGCGGTTCCGGAATCTGGTCGATGACCCGCAGCCGGTATTTCAACGGGCACTGCTTGAAATCGATTGCGCGCGAGGGGGAAAGGGCGGGGCCACGCGGAGCGAACCGCTCTGTCTCCGGGGTACTGATCACGTCAACCGACATACCTGGCAGGCTAAACGCAGGCACCGACAAGGTGCGGACGAATCCGGCGCAGCACATTCGCGGCGACGCACGACTTCACCACAACCACGCAGAACGGAGATTCATGACGGCCAGACGGACCGGCCCATTCCAGATCGGTGACCGGGTACAGCTGACCGACGCCAAGGGGCGCAAGTTCACGGTGATCCTGGAGGTGGGCAAGGAATTCCACACCCACGCCGGCCACATCAACCACGACGACCTCATCGGCGCCGACGAGGGCTGCGTGGTGAACTCCGCCAAGGGCACCCCCTACCTGGCCCTGCGCCCGCTGCTGACCGACTACGTGCTGTCCATGCCGCGCGGCGCGGCGGTCATCTACCCCAAGGACTCCGCCCAGATCGTCCACGAGGGCGACATGTTCCCCGGCGCGAAGGTCCTGGAGGCCGGCGCCGGCTCGGGCGCGCTGACCTGCTCGCTGCTGCGCGCGGTCGGCCCCGAGGGCAAGGTCATCTCCTGGGAGATCCGCGACGACCACGCCGAGCACGCGGTCAAGAATGTCGAGCGCTTCTTCGGCGAACGCCCCGCCAACTGGGAACTCACCCTCGGTGACGTGGCGGACTACGCCGGCGAACAGGTCGACCGTGTCGTCCTCGACATGCTCAAGCCGTGGGACGCGCTCGAGGCCGTCTCCAAGGCCCTCATCCCCGGTGGCGTCTTCCTCGCCTACGTGGCCACCACGACCCAGCTCTCCGAGGTGGTCGAGGCGCTGCGCCGCCAGGGCTGCTGGACCGAGCCCACCGCCTGGGAATCCATGGTCCGCCCCTGGCACGTGGTCGGCCTCGCGGTGCGCCCCGAACACCGCATGCAGGGCCACACCGCCTTCCTGGTCAAGGCCCGCCGCCTCGCCGACGGCGTCACCGCCCCCAAGCCCCAGCGCCGCCCGTCCAAGGGCTAGCGCGCCGGGAGGATATGTCTCGACGCCGGAACCGGCCCCGAAACGAACGCGCCCCCGCCACGGAACGGCGGGGGCGCGTTCGTCGTATTCAGCCGATCGCGAAGCGGTTTCTCCGCGTCAGCAGGGCGCCTTGCCCATGGCCAGGATGGTGCAGCCGGTGTTCTCCGACAGCTGCCAGCCCGCGTCGGTGTGCTGCCAGCTCATGGGCACGCCGGGCATGGTGCCGTGCGGGGAGACGATGGCGACCGAGGCATTGGCGGTGTCGCCGTTGGCCTGCACGCCCGAGACCGTCCAGCCGATGCTGCCGTAGTTGGCCAGGCCCCGGTTCATCGTCTCGATGTTCGAGGTGCGCGCACCGCCGTTGACCATCAGGTTCGCCTTGTCGGCGGCGGGCACGGCCGGGTCGGTGAAGCGGGTCAGCGTCGACTGCAACTCGTCGGCGGAAGGCGCGGGGGTGTCGGCGCCGGCGAGGCCCGCACCCGAGGTGAGGGCGACGGCGGCCGCAGCGACGGCCAGGGACAGGCGAACGGAACGAGCGAGCATGAACGAACGGGCCTTTCGGGACTCGAGGGGGTGGTGGTTACTGGCAGGCCGCGCGGGCCATGCCGAGGATGGTGCAGGCGCCGGCGTCGGAGAGCTTCCACGCGCCGTCGCTGTACTGGAAGGTCATCGGGACGTCGGGCATGGTGCCGTGCGGGGAGGTCACCGACACCTTCGCATCGGCCTTGGTCCCGTCCTGCTTGATCTCACCGACGGTGAACCCGACCTGGTAATGGGCCAGTCCCTGGTTCATGGTGTCGATATTTCCGAGACGTTTGTCGCCGTCGACGACTAGTTTGGCCTTGTCGGCAGCCGGCTTCGCCGGGTCGGCGAAGGCCGTGAGCACGCCCTGCAGGGCGTCCGCGGTCGGCGCGGGCGCGGCGGCGGTGGCCGACACCGTGGTGGTCGAGGACGAAGAACCCTTGTCGTCGGAGCCGCAGCCGGTCACAGTTGCCGTAACGGCCGCGAAGGCCGCGACGGTAGCCACGGAAACACGAAGCGTCCGCGTGACGTTGCGCATACCAGGAGTACGACTGGTGGGAAGGAGCATCAACGGCGCCTTTCGGCTCGGGCCGGCGATTAACTCGCCGGAAACAGGTTAGGGCAGGCTAACATGCTCGTCCGGCCTGCAGGCCGCAGCCTAGATGTGATCACGACGAAACCATGTCGGAAAGCGGGAACGGTTAGAGCCCGGTAGCGTTGATAGACCGGGACTGGGAGGAGCAGCATCATGAGCCCCATCGAACATTCGGATTCGGCCGCCTGGAGGGAACTCGAGGCAGTACGTGCCGAGGCCGCTGCACTCCGGAGGCAACTCGCCGACACGCCGGATCGCACACGGGAATTGGAAGCGCGCGTCGATTCGCTGACGATTCGCAATACCAAACTGATGGACACCTTGAAGGAAGCGCGCCAGCAACTGGTCGCTCTCCGTGAGGAAGTGGACCGCCTCGGCCAGCCACCCTCGGGCTACGGCGTCCTCATCGGCGTGTACGACGATCAGACGGTCGATGTGTTCACTTCCGGGCGCAAGATGCGGCTGACGTGTTCGCCGAATATCGACACCACCACCCTCCACTACGGGCAGACCGTGCGTCTCAACGAGGCGCTGACCGTGGTCGAGGCGAGCGGTTTCGACTCCATCGGTGAGATCGGCACGCTGCGTGAGGTTCTCGACGACGGGCGCCGCGCGCTGGTCGTCGGGCATGCCGACGAGGAGCGGGTGGTCTGGTTGTCCGGGCCGCTGTCCGCCCTGGTCGACGTGGACGACCTCGAGGATCCGGATCGTCCGATTCGCAAACTGCGGCCGGGTGATTCGCTGCTGGTCGACACCAAGGCCGGATTCGCCTTCGAGCGGATCCCCAAGGCCGAGGTCGAGGACCTGGTGCTCGAAGAGGTACCGGATGTCGGCTACGAGGACATCGGCGGTCTCTCGCGCCAGATCGAGCAGATCCGCGACGCGGTCGAATTGCCGTTCCTGCACAAGGATCTGTTCCGCGAGTACGCGCTGCGCCCGCCCAAGGGCGTGCTGCTCTACGGTCCGCCCGGTTGCGGTAAGACGTTGATCGCCAAGGCCGTTGCCAACTCGCTCGCCAAGAAGATCGCCGAGGCGCGCGGTGAGGATGCCAAGGAAGCCAAGTCGTTCTTCCTGAACATCAAGGGCCCCGAGCTGCTCAACAAGTTCGTGGGTGAGACCGAGCGCCACATCCGGATCATCTTCCAGCGGGCCCGCGAGAAGGCGTCCGAGGGCACCCCGGTGATCGTGTTCTTCGACGAGATGGATTCGATCTTCCGCACCCGCGGTTCGGGTGTCTCCTCCGACGTGGAGACCACCGTTGTGCCGCAGCTGCTCTCGGAGATCGACGGCGTCGAGGGCCTGGAGAACGTGATCGTGATCGGCGCCTCCAACCGTGAGGACATGATCGATCCCGCGATCCTGCGGCCCGGCCGCCTGGACGTGAAGATCAAGATCGAGCGTCCGGACGCCGAAGCCGCGCAGGACATCTTCTCCAAGTACCTGACGGAGACGCTGCCGCTGCACAGCGAAGATCTGCAGGAGTTCGACGGCGATCGCGGCAAGTGCGTGCAGGCCACCATCGAACGCGTGGTGGACCGCATGTACGCCGAGTCCGAGGACAACCGCTTCCTGGAGGTCACCTACGCCAACGGTGACAAGGAGGTCCTGTACTTCAAGGACTTCAACTCCGGCGCCATGATCCAGAACATCGTGGACCGTGCCAAGAAGTACGCCATCAAGTCCGTCCTGGAAACCGGCAATCCGGGTCTGCGTATCCAGCATCTCTACGATTCGATCGTGGACGAGTTCTCCGAGAACGAGGACCTGCCCAACACCACGAATCCCGATGACTGGGCCCGCATCTCGGGTAAGAAGGGCGAGCGCATCGTCTACATCCGCACCTTGGTGACGGGGAAGAACGCCAGCGCCAGCCGCGCCATCGACACCGAGTCGAACACCGGCCAGTACCTGTAAGCCGGAAAAGCCAAGGGGCTCGCATCCTTTCGGATGCGAGCCCCTTCGCACGCGTGGAGGCGGTGCGGGTCAGCTGATCCCGGGGATGAAGCCGGGGTAGACCCAGTGCGAGACACCGCCACCCGGAGCGCCGGAGCCGCTCATGTTCGGGAAGTTGAACGGCAGCCGCTTCAGTGCGTGCGGGTTGCCGTCGGCGTCGGCCTGGACGCAGTTGGTGGTGACGCCGTGGAAGCCGGAGCAGACGATGCGGGTCGAGGTGCCGTACGGCGAGGTGAGGCGGGCATGGTTGACCAGCGGGTTCCAGAAGTCGGGGTCGCCGGGGGTGAGGAAGTCGTGGGTCTCGAAAACGTAGATGGGGCTGCGGTCCTGCTGGACCGGCCAGTCGTCGGCGGCCGCGGGGCCGGTCCCGAGGACGAGAGCGGCACCGGTGAGGGCGGCCGCGGTGGCCAGGCCGGTGACGCTGCGGGTGATCGTGTTCATGTACCCCTCCATGGAACGTCGATTGACAGTGCGCATCGATGAGAGCATCGGTTCGTGCCGGGCGACTGTAACGGACGGCATGGTCGTGGTGGGGGCAATCACACGCCGCAGACGGCGATCACCGAGTGCGGCGCAGCCGCCGATCCTCGGTCCAGTCGACGATGAGCCGGCGCTGCCGGAACCGCCACGCGCCGCCGTCGCGGGCGAAGGTGTCGTCGTAGCGGATGTGCATGACGAAGACCCGGGAGCCGTCGGCATCGTCGTAGACATGCGAAGCGGTGCAATAGGTTTCGCCCCGCACCTCGTCACCGGAGAAGTCCAGCAGCTGGTTGGCGATCACGTGCCGGGTGATGCGGTAGCGGTCGAGAGGCCGCATGGCCGCCTCGATCCGGGCGCGGCCGCGCACCGTCGTCGTGGGCTGCTCGCCACCCCACTCGATGACCAATGTGCCGTCCGCGGTGAAGAGTTCGGCGATCGCCGCATCGCGGCGGCGGTCGGCGTGGGAGGCGTAGCGCTCGGTCAGTTCGCGCAGGGCGAGTCGGGTTTCCGGCTGGTCCATGGGGTCTCCTCGATAAGACGGGGTCGGTCGTTCCTACTGCGCCGGGGCAGGCATGACCCGTGATTGCCCGCTGGGGTGGATACGGCGTCAGGCCCGCCGGACCCGGCGGTAGGTCGGCACGGCCACCGCGGCGGTGGCGAGATGCCGTGCCACCTCGGGGATTTCGGAGTCGGCGAGGGCGGCGACGGTGAGGCGCAGGTGGTCGGTGTGGGGGTGGTCGGTCACCTCGAACGGGCCGCCCGGGGCCGCTTTGATGCCGGCGGCGGCGAGGGAGATCATGGCGGCGTTCTCGTCCGTGACGGGGAACCAGAGGTTGATCCCGTCGCCGCGGGGGAGGCGGATGTCATGGTGCGACAGGGACTTTCGCAGGGCGTCCGCGCGTGCGCGATAGATGCCGCGGGCCGCGGTGACGGTGGTGCGGGCGGCGTCGTCGGTGAGCATGTGCAGCAGCACCCGCTGGAGCAGCCGGCTGGTCCAGCCGGGTCCCAGCATGCGCCGTTCGAGGAGCGGGTCGAGCAGGTCGGCGGGGCCGCCGACGGCCGCCAGGCGCAGGTCCGCGCCGTGGGATTTGGAGTAGGAGCGAATGTGCACGGTGCGGGTCGGCAGGCGGGCCGCGAGGGAGCGCAGGGGTGCGTGGGTGATGCCCGAACTGTGGTCGTCCTCGACGATGACCGGCGTGCCGCCCGCGACGACCGCGGCATCGGCCAGCACGTCGGCCAGTTCGCGCACCCGCCGGGCCGACAGCGAGGCGCCGGTGGGGTTCTGAGCGCGCGGCTGGAGCAGTACGAGGACCGGGGAGCGGGCCGCCAGAGCGGCGGCCAGCCGGTCCGGACGCATGCCGGATTCGTCGAGATCGATGGGAACCGGACGCGCCCCGAGCCTGGCCAGCAGGTCCAGAAACGGCGGGAAGCACGGGTTCTCGACTGCCACCGCGTCACCCAGCCGGACGTGGGCGGCGAGCAGGCGGTCGACCGCGTCGAGCGCGCCGTCGAGGATGGTGAACCGTTCGGCGCGGGCCGGCCAGTCCGCGCGAATGGCGGCCTCGAGTTCGGGGAGCACGGCCTCGTCGAGGTAGGTGGCCGACAGGTCGTCGATGCGGCCGTCGTCGCCGAGACCGCGCAATGCGGCGGTGAGGTCGGGCAGCAGCGCCGGATCGGGGGTGCCGCGTGAGAGGTCGATGCGGAAGACGCTGTCGGAGTGGGGGTGGAGGCGTTGATAGCGTCCGGCGGCGGGCGCGTGGGGGGCGTGCGGCGCGTCCTGGACGAAGGTGCCCGCCCGGCCGCGCGCCACGATCGCCCCGGCGGCCGCCAGCGCTCGCCACGCCTGATTGACCGTCACGGGGGAGACCTTCAGCTCCCGGGCCACCTCGCGCACCGTGGGCAGCCGGGTGCCAGGTGCCAGCGCGCCGGACCGGATCCGCTGGCCGATTCCGGCCGCGATCCCGGCCGCGGTGCGGTCGTGTGCGGCGGCGGCCAGGTCGGCGGCGGATTCGGCGGTCACAGACTCAGTGTGCGAGGGGGACGGGGGTGGCTCCGACGGGTGCGCCGGAGGTTTTACGGTCACGAAATCGTTTCCTTCATCTTGTAACACAAGCGAATTCGTTTCAGGTGCAGTATCACAAACTATGGCGATTGTTCGAGCGGCGCTGGTGCAGACGAGCTGGACCGGCGACAAAGAGTCAATGATCAAAGCGCACGAGGACTACGCGCGGCAGGCTGCTGCTGCGGGGGCGAAGGTGATCTGCTTCCAGGAGCTGTTCTACGGGCCGTACTTCTGCCAGGTCCAGGACACCAAGTTCTACGACTACGCCGAATCGGTGCCGGGCCCCACCGTGGAGCGGTTCGCGGCGCTGGCCCGCGAGCTCGGCCTGGTGATGGTGCTGCCCGTCTACGAGCAGGAGCAGCCGGGACTGCTGTACAACACGGCGGCGGTCGTGGACGCCGACGGGACCTACCTAGGTAAGTACCGCAAACACCACATTCCGCAGGTCAACGGGTTCTGGGAGAAGTTCTACTTCCGCCCCGGCAATCTGGGTTGGCCGGTCTTCGACACCGCCGTCGGCAGAATCGGGGTCTACATCTGCTACGACCGGCACTTCCCCGAGGGCTGGCGGGCGCTGGGCCTGGCCGGAGCGGAGATCGTGTTCAATCCCTCGGCTACCTCGCGCGGACTGTCGAGCTACCTGTGGAAGCTGGAGCAGCCTGCCTCGGCGGTGGCCAACGAGTACTTCATCGGGGCCATCAACCGGGTGGGCGTCGAGGAGTACGGCGACGACGACTTCTACGGCACCAGCTACTTCGTCGACCCCGAGGGGCAGTTCGTGGGTGAGGTCGCCTCCGACACCGCCCCCGAGCTGGTGGTCCGCGACCTGGACATGGACCTGATCACTGTGGTGCGCGACCGCTGGGCCTTCTATCGGGACCGGCGTCCGGATGCCTACGGAAAGCTGGTGGAGCCGTGAGCACGACCTTCATCCACGGCGGAATCGTGGTGTCCGCCACCGGATCCCAGCCCCTCGACGTCCTCATCGACGGCGAGACCATCGCCGCGGTGGTGCAGCCGGGATCCACCGCGCTCGGCGCCGACCTGGCCGCCACCGCCGACACCGTCATCGACGCCACCGGCAAGTACGTGATTCCCGGCGGCGTCGACGGCCACACCCACATGCAGCTGCCCTTCGGCGGCACCGAGGCGTCGGACACCTTCGAGACCGGCACCCGTGCCGCCGCGTGGGGCGGCACCACCACCATCGTCGACTTCGCGGTGCAGAAGCCGGGCGAGCGGGTCCAGGACAGCCTGGCGCTGTGGCACGAGAAGGCGGCCGGAAACTGCGCCGTCGACTACGGGTTCCATCAGATCGTCGGCTCGGTGGACGCCGAATCCCTCAAGGGCATGAGCGAATTGGTGTCCGAGGGCGTCACCAGTTTCAAGCTGTTCATGGCCTACCCGGGCGTCTTCTACTCCGACGACGGCCAGATCCTGCGCGCCATGCAGACCGCGGGCGATCTCGGCGCCCTGCTCATGATGCACGCCGAGAACGGGATCGCCATCGATGTGCTGGTGGAACAGGCGCTTTCGCGGGGCGAGACCGCGCCGTACTACCACGGCGTCACGCGCCCGTGGCAGATGGAGGAGGAGGCCACCCACCGCGCGATCATGCTGGCGCAGTTGACCGGCGCCCCGCTCTACGTCGTCCACGTCTCCGCCAAGCAGGCCCTGGAACAGATCGCGGAGGCCCGGGGCAGGGGCCAGAACGTCTTCGGCGAGACGTGCCCGCAGTACCTGTACCTCTCGCTCGAGGAGAACCTGGGCGCACCGGGTTTCGAGGGCGCGAAATGGGTGTGCTCGACGCCGCTGCGCGCCCGCGCCGAAGGTCATCAGGACGAGCTGTGGCGCTACATCCGCACCGGCGATGTCAGCACCGTGGCCACCGACCACTGCCCCTTCTGCATGAAGGACCAGAAGGAGCTCGGCCTCGGCGATTTCAGCAAGATTCCCAACGGGATCGGCGGCATCGAGCACCGCATGGACCTGATGTTCCAGGGCGTCGAGGACGGCCGCATCTCCCTCGAGAAATGGGTGGAGGTGTGCTGCACCGCCCCGGCCCGCATGTTCGGGCTCTACCCGCGCAAGGGTGTCATCAGCCCCGGCGCGGACGCGGACGTGGTGATCTACGACCCCCACGGGCACACCAGCATCGGCCTGGGCAAGACCCACCACATGAACATGGACCATTCGGCCTACGAGGGCTTCGAGATCGACGGGCACGTGGACACCGTGCTCTCGCGCGGCCGGGTGATCGTCGACGCGGGGCAGTACCTGGGCAGCGCCGGCCACGGCCGGTACGTCAAACGCGGCCTGTCCCAGAACCTCATCTGACGAACCCGAGCTACGAGGGGAGAGTGCCGCATGGACATCGGTGTGGTGCTGCAGTGCACGCCGCCCGCGTCACGGGTGGTGGAACTGGCGAGAATCGCGGAGACACACGGGTTCTCGCACGTGTGGACCTTCGATTCGCACCTGCTGTGGCAGGAGCCCTACGTCATCTACAGTCAGATTCTCGCCGCGACCCGCAAGGTCGTGGTGGGCCCGATGGTGACCAACCCGTCCACTCGTGACTGGACCGTCACCGCCTCCACCTTCGCCACCCTCAACGACATGTTCGGCAACCGCACCATCTGCGGTATCGGCCGCGGCGATTCGGCCGTCCGCGCCCTGGGCGGGCGGCCTGCCACCCTGGCGACCCTGCGCGAATCCATCGACGTCATCAGGGAATTGGGCAACGGCCGCAGCGCGCACATCGGCGACACCACCGTCCGCTTCCCGTGGGCGCAGGACTCCCGGCTGCCGGTGTGGGTCGCCGGATACGGTCCGCGCGCCCTGGATCTCACCGGCGAGGTGGCCGACGGGTTCATTCTCCAGCTCGCCGACCCGGACATCACCGCCTGGACCATCGCCCGCGTCCGGGCGGCCGCCGAACGCGCGGGCCGCGACCCGGGGGAGGTGACCATCTGCGTGGCGGCACCCGCCTACATCACCGACGGCACCGTCGGATCGCTGAAACACGCACGTGAGCAATGCCGTTGGTTCGGCGGCATGGTCGGTAACCACGTCGCGGACATCGTCGCCCGGTACGGCTCCGACTCCGAGGTGCCCAAGGCGCTGACCAACTACATCGCCGGGCGGCGCGGGTACGACTACAACGTGCACGGCCGGGCGGGAAACGTGCACGCCGAGTTCGTTCCCGACGAGATCGTGGACCGCTTCTGCATTCTCGGCACCCCGGACGAGCACCTGACCCGGCTGCGCGAGCTCGAGGCCCTGGGCGTCGACCAGTTCGCGGTCTACCTGCAACACGACGCCAAGACCTCCACCCTCGAGGCCTACGGCGAATCCGTCCTGCCACGCCTGGCACATCCGATCGAGGCGACGGTGACCGGATCGTGAGCGTGACGACGACCGACCCCCCGTCCCCGACCAGTACCGAGCCGCAGGAATTCTCGTTCACCCGCACCGCCCTCGCCGGGCGCGGATGGCGGCTGCTGTATCCAATCGTGGCCTTCGCCCTGCTCATCGCGATCTGGGAGCTGGTGAAGGCGCTGGTTCCGGCCAATGGCGTGAGCATCGGGAACCAGCGCGTCCTGCCCCGCACCTCCGACGGCGCGCTGCCGCATTCCTGGGCGGTGCTGACCGTGCTGGGCGAACGGGACGGGAAGACCACCGTCGGCGCGACCCTGCTGCGCACGGCGGGCTTCACGCTCGAACTCGCGCTGCTGGCGCTGGTGCTGGGCACGGTGGTCGGTGTCGCGCTGGCGGTGCTCATGCAGCGGTTCTCGTGGGTCGAGCGCGGCCTGCTGCCGTATGTGATCGTCTCGCAGACCGTGCCGCTGATCGCGCTGGCCCCGCTGGTGGCGGGGTGGGGCGGCAAGATCGTCATCGCGGGCCGGCCGTGGCAGCCGTGGATGAGCATCGTGGTGATCGCGTCCTACCTGGTGTTCTTCCCGGTCGCCATCGGCACGCTGCGCGGATTGCAGTCTCCGGCACGGGCTTCGGTGGAGCTGCTGCACAGCTGCGCGGCGGGATGGTGGGCCACCCTGATACATCTGCGGTTGCCCGCGGCGGTGCCGCACCTCCTGCCCGCCCTGCGGCTGGGCGCCGCCGCCGCGGTGATCGGCTGTGTGGTGGCCGAGATCTCGACCGGCACCGCGGGCGGGATCGGCCGCCAGATCATCGTCTTCTCCCAGCAGTCGACCGGCAATGCGGCGCGGTTGTACGCCGCGGTGATCGCGGCGGCCCTGCTCGGTGTGGTGCTCACCGGATTGGTCTCGCTCGCCGAGGTGCTGCTGCGCCGCTATGCCCGGCCCGGCCACACCGCGGGAGCGGCCCGGTGACCATCGCTCTGCCCGTTCGTTCGTTCGGAGGTACCCCGTGACCGTCGAGACATCCGCGGCCGCACCGGAACCGGCGATGGCCGCGGCCATACCCGCCGTCGAGTTGCGTGGCGTCGGCAAGATATTCGCCGCCGGCGCGGTGACCGCGCTCGAGGACGTGAGCCTGCGCGTCGCGGCGGGTGAATTCGTCTCCCTGATCGGCCCGTCCGGGTGCGGCAAGTCCACGCTGCTGCGCATCGTGGCCGATTTGGAGCAGCCGAGCTCGGGAACCGTTGTGGTGCACGGGAAGACCGCCAGGCAGGCCCGGCTCGATCAGGAGTACGGCATCGCCTTCCAGCAGGCCGGACTGCTGGATTGGCGGACCGTGCAGGAGAACATCGAACTGCCGTTGCAGCTGCACAGGGTGCGCAAGACCGAAAGGCGCGCCCGCAGTGCCGAACTGCTCGAGATCACCGGCCTGACCGAATTCGCGCGGCGCTTCCCGGCCGAGCTGTCCGGCGGCATGCAGCAGCGCGTCGCCATCGCCCGCGCGCTGGCCCGCAAACCACCGCTGCTGCTCATGGACGAGCCGTTCGGCGCGCTCGACGAGATGACCCGCGAGCGCATGCAGGGCGAACTGCTGCGCATCGCCGAAGAGACCGGCGCCGCAGTGGTTTTCGTCACGCACTCGATCCCGGAGGCGGTCTTCCTCTCCGACCGCGTGGTGGTCATGACCCCGCGTCCCGGGCGCATCACCGAGGTGCTGGCCACCGGCGGCCGGGACCGCCACAGCGACGACGAGGTCCGGTCCAGCGAGGAATTCTTCACCGCTGTGGCCGCGGTCCGCGCCGCCCTGCATGAGGGGCACGGCGGCGCAGGCACGCCGAAAAGCGCCGCCGGACGGGACATGCGATGATCCGCGTGCTCCGATCCTGGTTGCCGCCAGTGCTTTTCGGCGTCGCCCTGCTGGTGCTGTGGCAGGTGCTGACCGTCGCGGCGGGTGTCCCGTCGTTCCTGCTTCCCGCGCCCAGCACCATCGGACAGGCCTTCGCCGACAATCACCACGCCATCCTGGAGGCCGCCCTGGCCACCGGGAAGAACGCACTGGCCGGCCTGCTCGCCGGTGCGGTGCTCGGCATGGCCGCCGCCACGGTGGCCGTGCGCTTCCGGGTGGTCGACGGGGTGCTCGGCGCGCTGGCGGCGGGCGCGGCGGCGGTGCCCATCGTGGCGCTGGCTCCGCTGCTGAACTCCATGTACTCCACCACCACCGACCTGCCGCGCCGGCTGGTGGCCACCATCGTCGTGTTCTTCCCCGTCTTCGTCAGCACCACCCGGGGATTGCGTCAGGTCCCGCGGGTGCACGAAGACCTCATGACCGCCTACGCCGCCACCGGCTGGCAGATCACCCGCACCGTGCGCCTGCCCGCCGCGCTGCCGTACCTGTTCACCGGTCTGCGCATCGCGGCGCCCGGTGCGGTGATCGCGGCGATCATCGCCGAATACTTCGGCGGTCTCCAGCACGGTCTGGGCAGCCGCATCACCTCCGCGGCGGCCAATACCGCCTATCCGCGCGCCTGGGCCTACGTGGTTGCCGCCATGATTCTCGGCCTGGTGTTTCTGGCCGCCGTGCTGCTGCTCGAACAGCTCACCCGCAGACCCCGCACCATCCCTGGGAGATCGAAATGAGAAGTGCCACCCGCAGATTCCGCATCCGGGCCGTGCTGGCCGCCGCCACCCTGGCGGTGGCGGCGCTGTCCGGATGCAGCACCGCCGACAATTCCTCGACCACCGCCGACGGGCTCACCAAGGTCAAGCTGCAACTGCAATGGTTCAAGCAGGGCCAGTTCGCGGGCTACTTGGCCGCCCAGGCCCAGGGCTACTACAAGGAGGAGGGCCTCGACGTCCAGATCCTCGACGGCGGCACCGATATCGTGCCCCAGACGGTCCTGGCCCAGGGACAGGCCGACTACGCGATCGCCTGGGTGCCCAAGGCCCTGGCCTCCCGCGAGGCCGGTGCGGGCATCACCGATGTCGCCCAGATCTTCCAGCGCTCCGGCACCAAGCAGGTGTCGTTCAAGAGCGCGGGCATCAACGGCCCCGCCGACCTGAAGGGCAAGAAGGTCGGAAACTGGGGCTACGGCAACGAATTCGAACTCTTCGCCGGCATGACCAAGGCGGGTCTGGACCCCGCCAAGGACGTCACCCTGGTCCAGCAGCAGTTCGACATGAACGCCTTCCTCGCCCACGACATCGACGCCGCCCAGGCCATGTCCTACAACGAGTACGCGCAACTGCTCGAGGTGAAGAACCCCGCTACCGGAAAGCTGTACACGGCAGACGATTTCGCCAGCATCGACTGGAACGATCAGGGTGTGGCCATGCTCCAGGACGCCATCTGGGCCAACACCGACAAGCTGAAGGACGCCAAGTACGCCGATCAGACGGTGAAGTTCATCGCCGCCTCGCTGAAGGGCTGGGCCTTCTGCCGCGACAATGTGGACAGGTGCCGCGATCTGACGGTGGCCGCCGGGTCGACCCTGGGGGCGAGTCATCAGCAGTGGCAGATCACCGAGGTGAACAAGCTGATCTGGCCGTCTCCGAGCGGAATCGGGATGATCGACCAGGCGGCGTGGGACCGCACCGTCTCGATCGCGAAGACCACCCGCAACCAGGAGGGCAAGACCGTCCTCACCAAGGATCCCGACGCCGCCGCGTACAGCGTCGAGTACGTCACCAAGGCCCTGGACCAGTTGAAGTCCCAGGGCGTCGATGTCACCGGGAGTTCCTACATCGCACAGCCGGTCACCCTCGCCGAGGGCGGGAAGTAGCGCGTTCCGTCCATTATGTGACGTAAGTCACAATTTTATCAAACCGATATAAACCCTGGTGGAACGCGTTCTACCGTGTACCTCTCGTCGGGTTCGGAAAATGTTTCCCCGGGAAATGGCTTCCCCTCGAATGTGAACCGTGCATGATTCACATGCCCGACATGTCATTTGAAAGATGAGGAGTAACCCGTGTCCGGATCCGCTTCGGATTTCCTGGCTTCGGTTCTGATCAAGACCATCCAGGGTCTGTTCAGCGGCAGTGCCGGCGGCACCACGCCGACCGCCTGAAACCGCAGTAGCACGTCGGCCCATCGAATCGCGCGGGATTCGGTGGGCCGTCGGCGTTCGTGGGCTCAGCGCAGCAGGTCCGGGATGAGCACCCGGGTGTCGGGCACGAACGGCCACGCCGGGTTCTCCAGATGCGACCGCAGCTCCTCGTCGGACCACCACCAGCCGTCCGCGATCTCCTCCGGCTGATGCCGGATCGGCCCGTCGTAGCGCAGCTCGTAGGCGAACAGGTGGCAGCGCATCGGCCGCCCCGCCCACTCGCCGTCCCAGGACGCACTCGCAAGTGGCAGCGGCCGATCGTCGTGCGGGCCCAGTTCGATGCCCAGTTCCTCGCCCAGCTCCCGCACCGCCGCCGCGGCCGGTTCCTCGCCCGGATCCAGCACCCCGCCCGCCAGGCAGTCGTGCATGCCGGCGAAAACGGCCTTGGTATCGGTCCGTTTGTGCACGTATACCTTCGACCCGTCGCCCGAGCGGACCAGCACGCCCGCACTGGCGTGCCACAGGCCCCGGGCGTACACCACCGCGCGCTCCTGCGCGCCGATCTCACGACCGGCGGCGTCGTACACCGCGATCATCTCCGGCATGGACCGGGCTCTCCTTCCTGCCGCGCCGTGTGACCCGGCGCCCTGCTGTGCACAGTAACGATGCCGCGCGGGCTCCCGGCTCCCGGCGTAGTCTCAGGGGCGCAACCGTTTTCGTCAGGGAGGACGAGATCATGCCGCTGCCGCAGGTACTCGCGAGGATCAATCGGCGGGTCAGCAACCCGGTACTGGGGGTCGGGGCCCGGGTGGCGCCGTTCTTCGGGATCGTGATCCACCGCGGTCGTCGGTCCGGGCGTGTCTACCGGTCCCCGGTCATGGTCTTCGAGCGCGACGGCGGCTATCGCATCGCCCTGACCTACGGGCGGGACGTGGACTGGCTGAAGAACATTCGGGCGGCAGGGACCTTCGAGTTCGAGACCCGCGGGCACACGGTGACCCTCACCGATCCGGTGGTCGGCCACGACGCCTCCGCCTCGTGGGCCCCGCCGCTGGTGCGTCAGGTGCTGGTGGGCCTGAACGCCGAGGACTACGTCCAGGCCCGGCGCGCCGACTGACGCCCGGTGGGCGGCTCAGTGCACAGTGAGTCGGAAGATCAGCGCACGGTGAGCCGGATGATCACACAGCCCTGCTGCCAGCTCTGGTAGGCATCGGCCAGGTTGGGATTGCCCGCCGCGTCGACGCCCATGCCGTTGAACTTGGCCCACTGCTCGTTGTCGCGGGCGATGGCCTCCGACAGCCGCACCACCGATTCGGCATCGGTGATCACCTCGGCGTCGGCGGTGTGCCTGGGCCCGCCGAAGGACACCTCGATGGGCACGCCCTTGCGGATATTGCTGACCCACGGATGCTTGGCGGTGCCGACCAGGATGTCGCCGTCGTGGCGGGTGTAGGCGACGGGCACGTCGTAGTGCCTGCCCGATTTGCGGCCCACCACGTGCAGCACGCACAGCCGCTTACCGACCCGGGCAGACAGCACCGGCACCCGCAGCAGGCCGCGAATGAAGGTATTGAGCAGGTTCTGATAGGACCGGATCGGCTCCGGCCCGGTGGTGGTCGGGGTCCCGTAGGGATTGGTCTCGGGGGTTTGGTCGGTCATGCCGTCCTCCTTCGCTGAAACGCGTTGTGCGGCAGTCACACCGGCATCGAGTATAGATCTCGTGTCGCCGTGTCCGGAATTTGCTGGAAATAAGCTGTAGATTCCGGAGTGTTCGCAGCATGACCCGCCGGCGAGGAGTGCGCGTTGACCGATGTGATGAATCGCCCAGCTCGGCCGCTCGGTGCCGGACGGCACGCCAAGGCCGAGGAACGCCCGCCCATGGCGTGGTGGACCGTCGCGGCGGTCGCGGTGCCGGCGGCAGTGGTGCTGCTGTTGTCGGCGAGCCGGTACGGGTATTTCGGGGACGAGCTGTACTTCCTGGCCGCGGGCCGGCGGCCGGGGTTCGGGTACGCCGATCAGGGGCCGGTGCTGCCGCTGCTGGCGTGGCTGATGGACAGCCTCGCGCCCGGATCGTTCTTCGTGCTGCGGCTGCCGTCGGTCGCATTGACGGTGACCGCGATCGTGCTCTGTGCCATGCTCGCGCGGGAATTCGACGGTGGCCGGTGGGCGCAGCTGCTCGCCGCGGTGGGGTACGCCGGCTCGCCGTTCCTGCTGTTGCAGGGGACCATGCTCACCACCAATGCCGTCGACACCGCGCTGTGGGTGATCATCACCTCGCTGGTGGTGCGCTGGGTGCGGACCCGCGACGACCGGCTGCTGCTGGCCGCCGCCCTGGTCACCGCGCTGGATATGCAGGTGAAGTGGCTGATCCCGTTCTTCTGGATCGCGGTCGCGGCGAGCAGCCTGCTGTGCGGGCCGCGCGAGCTGGTGCGGCGGCCGCTGCTGTGGGTGGGCGGGGTGATCGTGGTGGCGGCCACGGTGCCCGAACTGATCTGGCAGGCCCGGCACTCCTGGCCGCAGCTGAAGATGGGCGGGGTGATCGGATCCGAGCAGGGGATCCTGGGCGGGCGGCTGCTGTTCGTGCCGATGTCGGTGAGCCTGGCGGGATATCTGGGCGCTCTGCTGCTGGTGTGGGGACTGTGGGTGCTGCTGCGCTGGGATGTGCTGCGGCCCTTCCGGTTTCTGGGTGTCACCCCGCTGCTGTTGTACGCGGCGTTCCTGGTCACCGGCGGGCGGATCTACTACGCGGCGGGCATGTACGCGGTGCTGATCGCGGCGGGTGCGGTCGGCGTGGTCGGCACGGCCGAGCGGATCGGCTCGATGTGGCGCCGGGCGCTCACCGGCTGTGTGGCCGTATTGGCGCTGGGCGCAACGGTTTTCACGCTCTACTCGACCCCGTGGCGGCCCGCCGATCAGGTGCATCCGCCCCGTGACGACGCCGAGGCCGCCATCCGTATCGGCGTGTACGGCTCCTTCGGGTGGCACGAGCTCACCGACGAGGTGACCCGCGCCTACCGGGCGCTCACCCCGGCCGAGCGCGCGCACGCGGTCATCATCACCGACACCTACTGGCAGGCGAGCGCGCTCGACGAACTCGGCCGCGACCGGCTACCGCCGCTGTACAGCCCCAGTCGCGGCTTCGGCTACTTCGGCGCCCCGCCCGACGATGCCACCGCGGTGCTGGCCGTCGGCGACTCCGAGGCGGTGCTGCGCAGCCAGTTCGAGCACGTCGAACCCGTCGGCAAGGTGGACACCCGGCTGGGCTTCAAGGGCAATACCCAGGACGTCACCATCTGGAAGTGCTCGGGCCCGAAGCAGCCGTGGTCACGGGTGTGGCCGAACTGGATGCACCTGTAGCGGCGCGCAGCGCGACGACCGTGGGCGCGGGCCCCTCGCCGAGCTGGAAGCGCTCCACCGTCCGGTTCAGTGCGTGAACGAGTCCGCCGGTCCGAGTGGAACCACCAGCGCCGACGGATACACCGCGTTCTTCTGGATCTGCTGCGAGGTGCCCAGCAGCCGGCCCAGATCCGCCGGATTGGGGATGGTCGAGGGGAACGTACCGCTGCTGATGCGTAGCCGCAGCGCGTGGCCGGGCTCGAGGCGGTGGAAGGCGGGCCGGATCTTGACCTCCATTTTCACCACGTCGCCCGGCGTGAGCAGCTGCTCGTTCTCCTTCAGTACGGTGTGCTCGGGCGCATAGACGGTGCCGTCGGCGGTCGTCCAGGTCTTGCCGTCGTCGAGGGTGCGCTGGCTGGCCAATTGCGAACCGCCCGTAATGTTCACGGCCGTGCCGTCCGGCGCGACATCGTCGAGCCACACCTGGAACGCGGCGTCGGTGCCGGTGGAGGAGGCGTACAGGGTGACGCTCGACGGCCCGGCCAGCACGGTCGGCTCGGTCACCGGGTCCATGGTGTAGCGCAGGCCCGCCGTCGGATCCTGCACCCATTCGGTGCACGGGTTGGAGACGGTGAAGATCCGGAACACGAAATCGAGCAGGCCCGCCGTGTACTGGCCCAGCGACTCGCGATTGCAGATGTTGTCGATGCCGGTGTAATTCAGGCGATCGGAGGCGTCGGCAGCCGTCGGCTGGTCCGCGACGAGACGGTCACCGTCGAAATAGCGCTGCTGGACGGCCGCCTGCTCGAACGGATAGCGCGCGGTGTCGGCGGCATTGTCGCCGGCGTCGATGACGTGCAGCGGGTTGCCGGTCTCGTCGACGCCATTGTGAATGTCCGCGAGCCACCGGTCGAACCAGGCCAGGGTGATCCGATCGGTGTCCATGCGCGAGCCCGGCCCCAGCCCCAGGCCGACGTGATACCAAGGGCCGATGAGCAATTGGTAGCGCCCGTCGGCCTGCTGGCCGGGAGCCATGGGCGCGAACTGGTCGCGGCCTGCCGCCAGGTTCTGCAGCTGCGCGTAATTGCGCACCGCGCCTTCCTGATACAGATCCCACCAGCCGTCCACCTGGTACATGGCGATGCCGTTGTCGACCAGGTTGTGCAGGCCGGTCTCGAAACGCCGGTCCTGCCACCAGGAGGTGTCGTAGGCGGTGGAGCCGCCGGTGTAGGCGTCGAACAGCAGCTTCACGGTGCTGGTGTCCGGGCCGACCAGCGCCAGCAGGTGATCGCCGAGGGACTTCAGGAACAGCTGGGGTGAGACCGCGGCGGTCAGGAACGGTCCGATCAGGCTGAGGTAGGGGACCATCAGCGAGATGACCGTGAGCAGCAGCGGGCTCATCATGCCGTCGTGGTTGAGCACCTCGTCGAAGATGTTGTTGGGCACCGCGAACGGCACGATCGCCTTCAATGGCGAACCGGGGCCGACGGTTTCGGCGGTCCGCATGGCCGACAGGCCCGGGAACGAATAGCCGTACATGCCGACCTTGCCATTGGAGCCGGGCAGCCGCGCGGCCCAGTCCACCAGTTCCGCGCCGTCCTTGCCGTCCTGCTCGGAAGCCGGACTCCACGCGCCCGTCGAACCGCCGGTGCCGCGCACGTCCGCGGTGACCTCGATATAGCCGTGCCGCACCAGCATGTCCTGCATGGAGGTGGCCTGATCGATGATGCGGCGGGCGTCCTTCAGCTGATCGGGGAGCTGGATGTGCAGGTCGTCGATGACGCCGGTGATGGCGGCGGTGAGCGCGCTGGTCACCGCCCCGTAGGTGGTGAAGTTGACGATGACCGGGAACTCGCCCGCGGCCCGCTGTCCGGTCGCCGGATCGGTCGGGTAGCGCACCTCGGCCTGCAGTTGGGTGCCGTCGGAGAGCGGAACGACCTGTCCCAGTTGATAACCCACCCCGTACCGCTCCGGCGTCGGCTGATAGCCGGACGGGAGCCCGAAGTTCACGGGCGCGTCGGGCACCGGACCGAACACCGGCGCGGCCCCGGCGGGGGTGGTGGACGTGACGGTCATGGCCAGCACGGAGAAGCCGGCCACGGCCCACGGGGCCAGACGGCAGCGGCGCGGCCGGAAGGAGCTACTCAACGATCTACCTCTGCGGATGGTTGGGAGGCCGCGGTCGGGTCCGCCGGATCACCGGCACCGCGCACGACCTCATCGTCGGAGTTCAGCAGACCGCACAGCGCCCGCGCGCCGCTACCGGCAATCGCCAAGACTGTGGCTCAGGCCATTGTGCATATGTCCAAGCGGCGGGGGCCGGTGAATCATGAAGGCCCGCAACGAGGATGCGTCACGGGCCGGTTCGGGGGACGGATTACGGTGCGAAGCAGGCGATTTCGAGCCGCCGGGCGATGCGGGCGGCCGACAGCGTCATGGCGTCGGTCGGGCGGTGCGGATCCAGGCCCGTCAGTTCGTGCACCCGGGCCAGCCGGTAGGTGACGGTATTGCGGTGGATGGTGAGCAGCCGGGCGGTGGCCAGCTGATTGAAGCCGGTGTCCACGAAGACCTCCAGGGTCTCCGCCAGCAGCGGCTGGGAATCCAGCGGCGCGAGCACGGCCGCCAGCCCCGCGCGGGCGGAACCACCTGCGGCGACGGTGTATTCGAACATGAGGTCCGGGCGGCGGCAGACCGGCTGCGGGCGGTCCAGGCAGCGGCCGAGCTCGGCCAGCAGGCGGGCCTCGGCGAAGACCGCGGGGACCTCCGCGTGCGACACGGCGGTGGCGACGCCCACCCAGAACGGTGCGGGCGGGCCCATCCGGGACAGCGGCGCCTCGGGCTGGGGCGCGGCGGGTCGCGCGGGACCGGGCAGGCGGCTGGTCAGTGCGGTCAGAGTGGCGGTGCCGTCGTCGCCGGGTTGCAGCGGCAGCAACGCGGTCCAGCCGCCGCTGTCCAGCCGCAGGAACACACCCGGAATGGACTCGATGCGATGGCGCAGCTCGCCGGTATCGGCGCTGCGGGTCGTGCCCAGCCGGAACGCCGCGACCAGGAACGCGTCCGGCACCGTGATGGCCGGTTCGTCCGCCCACTCGATCGGGTCGCGGCCGGCGAGCAGCGCGTCGGCGATGGCGCGGCGGCGTTCCAGCAACTCCCAGCGCGGATCGTGCGCGCGCTGCACGCACGCGGTGGCGATGCGGGTGGTCAGCAGCGTGATGTACCGCAGCAGCGACACCGCGGCGTCCTCGAGCAGTTCCCGCTCCGGCTCGGTGGCGGTGTCCTTCAGGCGAGACCACAGGTATTCCGCGCCCATGCTGTAGCGGCCCAGCACGTCTTCGAGGGATTCGCCGTCGCGGACCCGGCTCAGCGCGATCTGCACGACCTCCTGGGTGTCCGCCGGCGAGGGCACGCGGCCGGAGCGCACGAACTCGAAGAACAGGTCCACATTCAGGGTGATGCCGCGTTCGAAACCGCCGGCCACCAGGGGTTCGGGCAGGGTGCGGTAGCGCGGCATCGAGGCCGGTACCTCCGCGCGCGCCACGACCGCGCGCCGGTACAGCTCCTCGAGCGTTCGGTCCCGCAATCGCGCCTGCATCACCCTCCTACTACCCGTACAGCGAGTCGATAGTAGCGGCGTACGTGGTAGCTATCGGTTTGCGTCTGAGTTTCCCGGTGGCCGTGAGGTGATCACTACCAGGGGCCCACACCTCGGGCAGCACCGCGAACTTCTTGATCTGCTCGACTCGCGAGAGCTTGCTGTTCGCCGCGTCGACGCCCTCTTGCAGGGATTTCAGCACCCGCGGGTGCGCGGCCAGGGCCGGCAGGCTCCGATCGGTCAGCTGATGGCGTTCGGCGAAGGCGGCGGCCAGCTCGGGGTCCAGGCAGATGAGCGCGGTGTTGTAGGCACGGCCCTCGCCGATGGCCACCACCGTGCCCGCCAGCGGGGCGGTCCACGGTCGCGCCCGCGGTGCACTCGGTCATGCCGTACCCCTCGCACAACGGCAGGCCCAGGCCCAGGAAGAACTCGTGGGTGTCGCGCGGGATGGGCGCGGAACCGGTGACGGCGATCCGGATACGGTCCATGCCCAGCTCTGCGCGAATCCTGGACAGCACCAGGCGATCCGCGAGCCGGAACCGCACGGTGTCGAGCACGCTCCGCGCGCGGCCGTCCGACGCCGCCCGCGCCCGCGCCCGGCCGGTGCGGATCGCCCAGCCGATGAGCAGCCGCTGCATCGGGCCGGTCTCGGTGGCGACCCGTTCCTCCAGTGCCGCTTTGACTTTCACCCAGACCCGGGGCACCCCCAGGAACACTGTCGGACGCACCTCTGTCAGCGCGCCCGCTACCCGCTACCTGCCGCAGGTCCGGGCAGGTGGTGATCTCGCCGCCGGTCAGCATGGACAGGTAGTGCGCGAACCAGCGATTGGCGGCGTGCGCGTCGGGCAGATAGGAGACCACCTTGTCGGCGGGGGAGCCGCCGCCGAATTCGTCCACCACGCGGGCGTTCTCGAGGAAATTGGTGTGGGTGAGCTCCACCCCCTTGGGTGGGCCGGTGGTGCCGGAGGTGTAGACGATGGTCAGCAGATCCTCCGGATCCACCGCCCGCCAGGCGGATTCGAAGTCGAATCGGCCGTCTCCGGTGGCTTCGATCTCCGCCAGCGACACGCACCCCTCGCGCGCGTCGTCGACACAGATCACGTGCTCGACCGCGATGCCCTGCGCGGCCGACTTCGCCACCGCCTCGAGGACCTGCGGCGCGAACTGCGCCTCACAGACGACCGCGCGGTTGCCCGCGTTCCCGAACTGGTAGACCAGCAGATCCACCGGATTGGTGTTGTAGACCGAGAACGGTGTCGCGCCGGTGTGCAGGATCGCGGTGTCGCACAGGTGGAATTCGGGCCGATTGGTCAGCATCAGTGCCACCGTGTCGCCGCGGCCGATACCGCGCGCCGCCAGCCCGCGGCGATGGCGCGGACCCGATCACCGTATTCGCGCCAGGTTAGGACTACCGTGCCGCCGAGCGTGCGCAGCGCGATCTCCTCCGGGTGCCGGGCCACATTGGCCTGGAACGCCTCGACCATGGTGCGCGGGGCCGTCCCCGCACGCGGTACTGAACTCACGACCTACCTCTGGATCGACCATCGCCGGGGCGGCCACGGCCCCGGGCTGTTCCAGCAGACCGCACAGCGGTCCGGGCGGACCAGTGGCAATGGCGAAGATCTGCGGGGGCGGATTTGTGCACAGTGACAAAGATGCTTGTAGATCGGGCCGCAACAATACGGGGAGGCGGTAGTGCTCTTGTAACACAGTTTCATTCGCGTCCATCCCCGGATGCCTGCGACGTATCGTGTTAGCACGAGCAGGACCGCCGGACCCCGACCGGGCCGTCCGATCGGGTAGGCGTGCGCGGCCACGAGGAGCGAGCGGTGATCACCCCTACCATCAACGGAGTACAGAGCTACATCGACGTCGAGGAAGTCGAATACGTCGACATCCGATTCTGCGACGTCCCCGGCATCCAGCAGCATTTCTCGATCCCGGCGAGCATGTTCGGCGCGGATCTGGTCGAGAACGGCATCGCCTTCGACGGTTCGTCGGTGCGCGGCTTCCAGGCCATCCACGAGTCCGACATGCTGCTCCTACCGGATCTGCGCACCGCGCAACTGGATTCGTTCCGCGCCGCCAAGACCCTCAATATCAGCTGCTTCGTCCACGACCCGCACACCCGTGCCGCCTACAGCCGCGATCCCCGCAATGTGGCCCGCAAGGCCGAGGAATACCTGCGCTCCACCGGTATTGCCGACACCGCCTACTTCGGGCCCGAGGCCGAGTTCTACATCTTCGATTCGGTGCGCTACGACACCGCCATGAACGGGGCCTTCTACGAGGTGGATTCGTCGTCGGCCGACTGGAACACCGGCCGGCGCACGAATCCCGACGGTACCCCCAACCGTGGCTACAAGGTCCGGCCCAAGGGCGGCTATTTCCCGGTCGCTCCGTATGACGCGGACGTGGACCTGCGCGACCGCATGTGCACCCATCTGCAGCGCGCCGGATTCGAATTGGAGAAGGGGCATCACGAGGTCGGCACCGCCGGGCAGGCGGAGATCAACTACCGGTTCAACACCCTGCTCGCCGCCGCCGACGACCTGATGCTCTACAAGTACATCGTCAAGAACACCGCCTGGGAGTCCGGCAAGACCGTCACCTTCATGCCCAAACCGCTGTTCGGCGACAACGGATCCGGCATGCACGTGCACCAATCCCTGTGGAAGGACGGCTCACCGCTGTTCTACGACGAGGCCGGCTACGCGGGCCTGTCCGATCTGGCCCGCCACTACATCGGCGGCCTGCTGCACCACGCGCCGTCCCTGCTGGCCTTCACCAACCCGACGGTGAACTCCTACAAGCGCCTGGTGCCCGGATTCGAGGCGCCGGTGAATCTGGTCTACAGCCAGCGCAATCGCTCCGCCGCCGTGCGCATTCCGGTGACCGGCACCAGTGCCAGCGCCAAGCGCCTCGAATTCCGCTGCCCCGACTCCTCCGGCAACCCGTACCTGTCCTTCGCCGCCATGATGATGGCCGGGCTCGACGGCATCACCAACAAGATCGAGCCCGCCCTGCCGGTCGACAAGGACCTCTACGAGCTCACCCCGGAGGAGAGCGCCGAGGTCACCCAGACCCCCGGCAGCCTCGAACAGGTCATCGACCGGCTCGAGGCCGACCACGACTACCTCACACAGGGCGGGGTTTTCACCGACGACCTGATCGACACCTGGATCCGCCTCAAGCGCGACTCCGAGATCGCCGAGATCAACGTCCGCCCCCACCCGTACGAGTTCGCGCTCTACTTCGACGTGTAAACCTGAACTGCACGGAACACAACTGATTCCCGGGTTCGGTCCGCAGTCGGTACGCAGAGGTCGGAAAACGAAGCGGCGGGGGGGAGTAAGGGAGGGGGGGCCCCACCCCTTTTTGTTTTCCTTCCCCCTCCCTTTTCTTTCCCCCCCCTTTTTCCCTTCCTTTCCGCAA
>NZ_JBHZCS010000025.1:0-34754 GCF_042755705.1 Nocardia sp. NPDC059154 | reverse complement strand
GGGGGGGGGGGAGGGGGGGGAAAAAAGGGGGGGGGGGGGCAGTGGGGAAGTGCTCCCCCCCGCCGCTGTGTGTGTCCTGCATATCTCGCGTTCGGCTACCGCGCTTGTCGCCTTGCCTGGCAGTAGGGAGACAGCCGTAACTGCGCATGATGGGCGGGAGACGCCGGTAAGGATGCAAGCCCGCAAACACCCCCTGTCCGTCATGTTCAGGAGGGTTCGGGCTGTGGGTGCGGGGCGGCCGGGGCGACGAGGTAGTGGCGGCCCGGGATTATCTGGGGCCGATACCGTACGGCCGGGTCGCAGACGACGGGACGGTCAGCTGGGCCGGCGATGATGGTGATGGGGCTTGATTTCGGGGTCTGCATGCATTTCTCCGTGGGCAGGTTATTCGCCGAGGTGGGTGATGGGGCCGAATTGGCGTTCGTAGTTGCTCATGCTGTCGTTGAGGGTTTGCATGAGCCGGAAGATCAGCGCGGGTGGGAACTTCACCCGGGAGGTGACCTGCACCGGTTGTCGCATCATGGGTTGACCGGCCGGGTTGACAGCGCCCGGTTCGGTGGGCAGGTAGACAAGGCAATCGAGGGTGAAGTCGGTGCGGTTGTACCAGCAGGTGAACCCGTTGGCGTACACCCCGGCACTGATGGTCTCCGGCACGATGACCTCGACGTCGACATCGGATTCGTCCGCGGGCGGCGGAACTGGTCCGCTCACCGCGAACCTCCTCGGTAGCAGGGCCGGCGAACCGGCCACACCGGATGCCCGGTGTGGCCGGCCGCCAGAACTTTGGTCACTGCGTCATCCTCGCCGGGTCAGCGGCCCTGCTGGAGGCGGGCTTGCTGGCGGATTTGCTGGAGCTGTATCTCCCACTGACCGGCGTGGTCCTGTGCCCGGTTGGCCTGGTCCTCGGCCTGCTGCGCCATCTGGGTGGCCTGGTCGGCCTGGTCTTGGGCGGTGCTGGCCCGTTGCTGGGATTGGTTGGCCTCGCCCTGGGCCTGCTGGGCCTGGCTTTGTGCCCGGTCGGCCTCGCTCTGGGCCTGCTGGGCCTGGTTGGTGGCCAGCATCGCCTGCTGGCGGGCCTGCTGTGCCTGCTGGTTGGCCTGGTTGGCGTCCTGCTGCGCATGCTGGGCCTGATGCTGCACCTGCCGGGCCTGCGCCTGCGCCTGGCGCGCGAGACCCGAGGCCTGCATCGCGTACTGGCGGGCGTTCTGTGCCTCTTGCCGGGCTTCGTCCATTCGCAGCCGCAGCAATTCCACTTCCGCCTGCACGTCGATGTCCCCGCGTCGAGCTTCCGCCGTCGCAGTACCGCTGGTTTCCTGTGCCATGTTCGAGCTCCCTTTCAACGATGTGTGGATTGAGACACTGAGGTTGTTGCGGGAAGAACTCGTGTGACCGGTGCCATTCTGCCCAATACATCGCCGCCCGGCAGTAACTTTTCGGCAACCAGTACGCAAAGCCGACGAAACATACCCAAACCTGGCTCGGGGAGATACGGATCAGCGGGAACAGCAATACGCGATGGCAGCCACCCGCGGGGGCGTGACAGTACCCCGAACAGCCGAACCGGCCCGCCCGGTCGCCGTCTTCGGCAGCCGGGTTGACATCCTCGGCAACCGGTTCGGCCAATCGGTGGGCCGCTATTGGGCGAACGGCTGCTGGCAGTAGCTGACAATGAATCCAGATGTCTTGCGCGAGTACGGATTTCGCGCAAGCAGGCCCTCATGCAAGTCGGCGTGGCGGCATCGCTGCAGCGACCGTCGTCAAACGTACGGTTGACGCTTCTGCATCAAGCAGTTGCGGGAACTCAGTGGCGGGTGGTTTGCGTGCGGTGGGAAAAGTGCGCTTTCTCGGCCTGTTCCATCAGGCGCATGAACTGGTCGGTCTGCAGGTGGACGAGCGTCTCATGATCACCGGCCTCGAAGTAGATATCGGGCTGTGTGGTGAGACTCTCGTCCATCAGCGTCGTCATGCCGTAGGCGGTGCACATGGGCGGGATTGCGCCGACCTCGCAGTCTGTGAAGGTTTCGCGGAAGTCCGATTCCTTGGCGAGCACCAGCCGCCGGCCCGTTTGCGACCAGAGCTTCGCGAGTCGTAGGTGGTGGGTGGATGGCAGCACGGCGGCGACGTAGCCTTGCGCGTCTTCCAGGAGGACTGTCTTTGCGAGGCGGTCGCCAGGGATATGGGCGGTTTCGGCGGTTTCTGAGCTGTTGTGGCTATGCGGATGCGGTACGAGTTCATACTCGGCGCCCGCATCCGTCAGGCACTGCTGCACGGTTAGCGATATGGACATGACGGACCTCCAATGACTGGTTGGTACCACCATTAACCCCAGCGGACCTGGGCTTTCAGCATAGGTCATCGTGGATTTCTCGCGCCGGGACGAGGGCCTCGTCCTCCTCAACGCTTCCGGTAGCGGCGAGGGTTCGAACAGATCGGCCGCGGGCTGTCCGGCCGAGGCTCGGGTGCCGCGTGGCCGGTCTCCTCCTCGTAGACCCGCAAACCCTCTTCGATCTTGCCCGCCGCATTCTCCAGCTGCTCGGGCGTGAGGAACCGACCGCGGGAGGCCGCAGCGAGCAGCTGGGCACGCACCTGATCGAGATTCATGCGTGCCCATTCCAGGCGAGGCAGTTCCGGCATGATCACAAGGCTACCTCGAGTCGAACAAACTTTCGATAGTAGGCGAGTGGTCCGACAGGTTCCGGACCCAGCACCACGGATACCGCCATCTACCAACTGCCGCAAACGCCCAGCATGTAGTCCGAGCTCTACTTCGACGTGTAGAGGCCGGCGAGGGCCGGTGGGAGCGGGCCCTCGTGCAGGACGCCCAGGCGCTGGGTGGCGCGGGTGAGGGCGACGTAGAGTTCGGCCGCGCCGCGCGGGCCGTCGGCGAGGATGTGCTCGGGCTCGACCACCAGGACCGCGTCGAATTCGAGGCCCTTGGTTTCGGAGGCGGGGACCGTACCCGGCATGCCGGGCGGGCCGATCACGATGCTGGTGCCCTCGCGGCCCGCCTCGTCGCGGGTGAATTCCTCGATGGCGGAGGGCATCTCGCCGAGGGTGAGCTGTCGCGCCCACGGCTGCACGCCGCAGGAGCGCACCGACTCGGGCGGCGTCACCTCGGGTGCGAAGCCGGTCAGGACGGCGGCGGCCACGGCCATGATCTCCGCCGGGGTGCGGTAGTTCACCGTGAGCGAGCGGTAGGCCCAGCGGCCGGGGACGTACGGTTCCAGCATGGCGTCCCAGGAGGTCGCGCCCGCCGCGGACCGGCGCTGCGCGAGATCGCCCACCACGGTGAAGGAATGGCTCGGGCACCGGCGCATCAGCACCCGCCAGTCCATCGCCGACAGCTCCTGCGCCTCGTCGACCACGATGTGCCGGTAGGTCCAATCCCGGTCCGCGGCAGCACGTTCGGCGAGTTCCCGGGCGTCGCGTTCCAGGAAGCGCTCGGCCAGGTCGTCGCCGTAGAGCAGGTCGGTGGCGAACAGGTGATCCTCGTCGTCCATGTGGTCGGCGCGGCCGACCAGCAGGTCGAGCACGCCTTCGGCGTACGCGGCCTGGGCCTTCCGTTCCCGCTCGGCCGCCGCCTCCTCGGCGGTGGTGTCACGGCCCAGCAGATCGACCAGTTCATCGAGCAGCGGGACATCGGATACCGTCCATGCCGCACCGTCCGCGCGCCACAGCGTCCCGTCGGCGCCCGCCGCGTGCAGCCGCTCGGTGGACGAAAGCAGCTCCGCCAGTAGCGTTTCCGGTGTCAGCGTGGGCCACAGCTCGTCCATCAGCGCCGTGAAGCCCTCGTGCTCGGCGAGTTCGGTGCGCAGATCGGTGCGCATGTTCTCCCAGGCCTCACGGTCGTCGCGGGTCAGCCAGCCCTCGCCGATCCGCTTGATGGCCCGCTCGGTGAGCGCCCAGGTGAGCACCTCGAGGAAGGTCGCGCGAGCCTGGTTGTGCGGCAACCCGCTACCGCGCGCCTCCTCCCGCGCCCAGCCGGCGATATCCGCGCCGATGCGCACCGTCACATCCGACAGTTCGATCGACACCGGCTCCTGCGGCACCCGCTGACGGTCGGCGATCGCGGCCTTCAGCACGTCGAGGATCCGCAGGGAACCCTTGAGCCGCACCGCTTCCGGTCCGTCCTCGGCCGTGACGCTCAACCCGGGCACGAGATCGCCGGTGGTGGTGAACACCACGTTCGTCTCGCCCAGCGACGGCAGCACCCGCCCGATGTGCCTGAGGAAGGCCGTGTTCGGGCCCACCACCAGTACACCGTTGCGTTCCATCTGCGCACGCTGGGTGTACAGCAGATACGCGACCCGGTGCAGCGCCACCACGGTCTTGCCGGTGCCCGGCCCGCCCTCGATCACCAGCACGCCCGGGTGATCGAGCCGGATGATCCGGTCCTGCTCGGCCTGAATGGTGGCCACAATGTCGCGCATACCCTCGCCGCGCGGCGCGTTCACCGCCGCCAGCAGGGCCGCGTCACCGCGCTCGCCGTCACCGGGATGGCCGAACACCTCGTCGGTGAAATCGGCCACCAGCCGTCCGCGCGTGTGGAATTGGCGACGCCGCCGCATGTTCTCCGGGCTCGCGGCGGTCGCGATATAGAACGCCTGCGATGCCGGGGCCCGCCAATCCAGCAGCAGCGGTTCGAATTCGTTGGCCTCGTCGAAGATCCCGAGGCGCCCGATATACGAGTGCTCACCGGTCACACTGTCCAGCCGCCCGAAACACAGCCCGTTGTCGGCCACCTCGAGGCGCTTGACCTCCTTGCCCAGCGCCCGCACCTCCGCATCCCGCTCCACCAGGGTGGTGCCGCGCGAGCGCAGCGTCTCGCCGTAGCGGCCCTTCACCCGGGCCCGCTCGGCGTCCAGCCGCGCGTACAGCCCGGTCACATACTCCTGCTCCGCGAGCAGTTCCTTCTCGTACCCCTGGTCCGACACCAGCACCACACCTTCCCGCCTAGCCGTTCCCCGCTGCCCGCCTGCGCGCCCATTCGCGCAGGTTGCAGCCCTCGGCCAGCGATTGTGCGCCAATACCGGGGCCTTGCCGCAAGTCCCCCACTGTGTTATATGGTTGAAGGGGAAAGGACGACGATCCTTTCCATTCCTTCCTCTTTCTCCTTCCGAATTCCCTACGCCGCATCCGGTTTTCCTAGGCCGCAGCAGGGCGTTGTCCGCCCGAAGCCAGGGTCAGGATGTCCTTGTTGCCGTCGGCCCACTGGGCCGTCATCACCATCGAATCCACCTTCCACTGGCCCCCGACCAGGTGCAGGCCGATGCGGTAGGTGCCGCCCAGCGTCCACCGCGGCGAACCGAATCGATTGGCCAGGATATGGACCGCCTGGAAGACCGCGGTCAGTTCCGCGTGGTCGCCGTCCACGGTGACCAGGTGATTGCCGAGCAGATGCTGGGTGGCGTCGAAGCTGCCGATCAGCTTCTCCCAGTCGGCGCGGATCTGCGCCGGGGTGACGGTCGCGGGCTCGCCGCCCCAGATGCTCGAGTAATCGAGGGTGACCACCTCGGCGAAGACACCGGGGAAGGCGTCCCAGTCACGAATGTCGATGAACCAGAACAGGCGGGTGGCGGCGTCGATGATGTCGGCGCGCTGCTGAGCGGTGGCGGTCATGGCAGATCTCCTACTGGGCAATCGAATCGGTGGTGATGGGGAGCAGATCGCGGCCGGCGAGCACGCCGCGGGCAACGCTCATGGCGGAGAGCACACGCGGAAAACCCGCGTAGGGGAGGGCTTGCAGGATCGCCTCGACGATCTCGCCCGGCGCCACACCGGCATTCAGCGCGGAACCGAGGTGCGCCTCCAGCTGCGGGCGGGTGTCCCCGAGCGCGATGAGTGCACCCAGGATCACCAGCTCGCGCCGCCCGGCATCCAGGCCCGGCCTGGAATGGATGTCGCCATAGGCGAATTCGACGGCGAACCGGTGCAGATCCGGTGCGATATCGGCCAGCTCGTCATAGACCCGGCCGCGCACCCCTCCGCTCCCGCCGAGCTCGGTGTGGCGGGCCGCTCCCCGCCGGAATCTCTCGTTCACGAGACCGAGCCTGCTCGCCGCGGCAGGACGTAACCAGTGCACGCCGTGCCTCGTACTCCCGGGGCCACGCACGGCCGTCCTGTGCCAGACTGCCGGCATGGCAGCGCGCGCGGACCTGGCGGAGTTCCTGAAGTCCCGGCGGGCGCGGGTCGATCCGCACGAGTCGGGCCTGCCGCTGTCCGGTCTGCGCCGGGTGCCCGGCCTGCGCCGCTCCGAACTCGCGCACCTCGCGGGCATCAGCGCCGAGTACTACCAGCGCCTCGAACAGCGCCGCGCCGCCAACCCGTCGCCCGAGGTGCTCGACTCCCTCGCTTCCGCGCTGCGGCTCAATCCCGTCGAGACCGAGCACCTGCACGCCCTGGCCCGCCCGCCCCGCACGGCCGAAACCGCCGCTCCCGCACCGCGTCCCGAACTGCTGCGCATGCTCGACCTGATCGACAAGGCGCCCGCCCTGGTCATCACCGACCTGTTCGACGTGCTCGCCACGAACCCGCTGGCGCACTACGTGTTCGGCCGCATGGCCGACGAGAACATGGCCCGCGCACTGTTCTCCGACCCCGCAGCCCGGGACTTCTACCGCGACTGGGACGATGTCGCCGCCGCGACCGTCGCCCAGCTGCGCCGCGTCGCGGGACTCTACCCCGCCGACCCCGCCACCATCGCCCTCGTCGACGAACTCTCCACCGGCAGTACGGAATTCGCCACCCTCTGGCGCGCCGGCGATGTCGAGCGGCGCAGCCATGGCGGCAAACTCGTCCGTCACCCCCACTCCGGCGACCTCGGCTTCTCCTACGAGAACCTCGAACTCCCCGGCGACCCCCGCCAGCGCATCATCACCTTCACCCCCGACCCGGGCACCGCCCTCCCCGCCCTGTAGGCCGAGGAAAGGTCTTGGGCATCACCGCCGCCACGCCTCGGACGCCGTAACCGGGCCGATATTTCCTACTTTGATTGATAAACTGAGGTCATGGCTCAGCCTGTCTATGAAATCGGCGAAGGACCCGCGACGCGGGTGAGTCTGTCACTACCCGAGGGGACGGCCGAGGCGATTCGCCGACGGGTCGGGAAACGTGAGTTCTCGGCGTTCGTCACCTCCGCCGTCGAGCGCGAACTGCGAGGGTTGTTGCTGGACGAGTACCTGGCCGACTACGAGCGTCGCCACGGCGAGTTGCCGGAGGCCGCCCGGCGGCACGCCTTCGATCAGTTCGAGCGGGCGCTCGCGAGTGAGGATCCATGGCCGGACGAAGGGTGAAGGCAGCGCGGTCGCAGCGTTCGCTGCAGGGCACGGTTGTGCTCGACTGCGAGGGGTTGTCGGGCCTGCTGTCCGACGATCCGGCGATTGTTGCCCTGATCGCAGAGGCGCGTGGGCGTCGGATGGAGATAGTGAGCAGCGCCCTGACGATCATCGAAGCTACGCATCGAAAGACTGACCGGTCGTGTTTGTCCTGGTTGCTGTCCATCATTCGCGTAGAGGCGGTCGACGACGCCTGCGCTCGCGCGGCATCCGAGTTGTTGCTCGCGGCGGGGCTGCATGGTCACAAATACGCCATCGACGCCGCCGTGGCCGAAATGGCAATGCGGCAGCCGCCGCCCGTGATCGTAATGACCTCGGATCCGCAGGATATGCACACTCTGTGCGGTGATGCGGTGCGAATCATCTCCCTGTGAGGTGAGCCCCGACGCGCCGAGCGTGGTTGCGGGGTGGGTTGGCGTGTTGTCGTTAGATTGTGGGTCAGGACGGATCGGCCGCGACGCGAGAATGGCCCGCAGGGAGGCGGGTTCGCGACGGGGTGCGGGAATATCGTTGTGACATAACGTGCCACGCGAATGACAACGCGTGGTCATGTGGGGTGGAGTCGAACTATGACCTTGACCTCACTGGCCACGGACTGTGGTGGCGCGGTCATACGATCCGGGGCTGACATATGCGGGAAGGCGAGTAGGCCATGGATCGAAATGCGTTCGTCGAGGTGATGAACGAGGCGAGCGGCATGCTGGACAGCGGCCGGGCCGACGAGGCGCTGGCCCGTTTGTCGGCGTTCGACGACGGGCTCGACGCGGCGCCCGATCCCAAGGAGTACGGCTGGATCGTCTCCTACCGCTTCCGATCGGCCTTCGCCGCGGGCGATTACACGCAGGCCCTGCACCTGGCCGAACACGGACCGGCCCGCTACCCGGCCGACATCCCGCCCGCCACGCTGGCCACCATGTACTCGATGGCCGTCGAGGCCGCCACCCAGCGGGGCCTGCCCGACAGCGCCGTCATCATGGCCGACCGCTGCATCGACCTGCGGCGCGCCCACGGCGAACACGCCGAGGTGCTGATGGCCGCCATGACCGCGTGCACGCTGCTCGGCGATATCGAAAGACACGATCTGGCAAGCAGATATGCGCAGCTGCTGATCACCGAGGGCGTCGGCCACGACGACTACCGCGGCTACGGCTACTACGCGCTGTGCGCCGCCATCGAACAGGGCGTCGGCGGCCATCTCGTCGACACGCTGCGCGCCGGGCGCGAATGGCTGGAGAGTCAGGACAACGAATTCGCCCGGGTGGCACTGGAATACCTGCAAACCGCGCCCAGCTTGCAGGAACCCCTCGCCGTCAACCTGGATCTGGACGACCCGCTGGGCAACGGCGTGCCGCTGTCGGATCCGATTGCCCTCGACGCCATGCGGACCCAGTTCCTGCGTGTCGGCGACGGCGTGCCGCAGGAGGTCTCCGGCCCGTCCCAGCCGCCGGCCGCGCAGCTCGCCGGCGGCGAGACCGCCGACGCCCTCATGGACGCCAACCGGCCCGGCATCGCCGCGGCCGCCTACCGGGCGCTCATCGACGACGCTCTCTCCAGCGGCAGTCCCGATCCGCTCATCATGGGCAAGTCCACGCTGGGCCTGCTCACCGCGCTCATCTTCGACAACCGGGTCGGCGAGGCGCACTCGGTGTGGATCGACGAGCAGGGGCCGACCTACCTGGGCATCTGGTCGCTCGAGAACGGTCAGACCTCGGTCCACGACGCCATCGCCTACAACCTGGTCGCGGCCTTCCTACACTCGCTGAGCAGCGGCGACCCCAATGCCGCCAACCACGCCGTGGACAGTCTCATGATGCGAAACGTGGAGTGGGCCTACGAGAACGACCAGCAGGCGGTCCCCGCCATGATCAACACCTGGCGGCGTCACCTCTACGAGATCCACGGTGGCGAGCCCGCTCCCGAATACCGCTGGCAGCTCACCCAGGCCGAACAGCGCTGGGGCGCGCCCGTTCCCGAGGGCGGCCTGTACTGGATGCGCCCCTACCGCTGGGTCGTCGACTGGGTCTGATGTGCCGGTGAGCGGTGGCCCGGTCGCCGCCGCCTAGGCTGAACCCATGGCAGCGACCGAAATTTGGCACAACCCGAAGTGCTCCAAGAGCCGTACCGCCAAGGCGGTGCTCGACGACACCGGCACCGACTATGTCGAGCGCCGCTACCTCGACAACCCGCCCTCGGCCACAGAGATCGGTGCCGCCCTGACCAAACTCGGCCTCGAACCGTGGGACATCACCCGCACCGCCGAACCCGAGGCCAAGGAACTGGGCGTCTCCGCGTGGGGCCGGACCCCCGCCGACCGCGACCGCTGGATCGAGGCTCTGGCCACGCATCCGCGACTGATCCAGCGCCCCATCGTCTTCACCGCCGACGGCCGCGCCTATCTGGCCCGCGACGAGGAAACCCTCGACGAACTCCGCTGACCCTCAGGCCAGCGCGAAAACAGGGAAACCCGGGGCGATGTCGGCCAATTCGGCGTCGGTGGCGTGCTTGGTGACGCCCTCGAAGAAGCGGCCGACCTCCCAGCCCCAGCGGTCGAGGTAGGCGCGCAGCACCGGGATCTTGTCGGCGTCGGGGAGTTCGGTGGCGGTGAAGGTCTGGACCTTGCGGCCCAGGCGCAGTTCGCCGGATCCCGCGACGCGCAGGTTACGGACCCACTGGGTGTGCCCGCGCGGGGCGACCAGGTAGCGGGCGCCGTCGTCGGTGGTGAGGACATTGACCAGGGTGGTGCGCCACTCGCCGGACTTGCGGCCGCGCACGGCCAGCAGTCGGGAGCCGGCGATGCTGATGCCGAGCTTGGGCAGCAGGTTGAAGAAGCGGTTCATGTAGGGGTCCAGGCCCTTCGGGCCGAGGTAGCGGGTGGCGGCGGTGTGGGCGTCCATGAGGCACTTCCTTCGACTTGTGAGAGCGGTGCTCTCTGATGTGATCAGTGTGCGCGCATGGCGCTCGGGCTGTCAAGAGCAGTGCTCTCGAAACTTGTCGGTGATCCGATTCGTGGCACACTGTCGGAATGAGCGTGCCCCGTACCGCCCGTGCCCGTGCCCGCGCCGAGATCACCCGCGAGATCACCGACGCCGCGCGCCGGCAGCTCGCCGAATCCGGCGCACCCGCGCTCTCGCTGCGGGCCATCGCCCGTGAACTTGGCATGGTGTCCTCGGCGCTGTACCGGTATTTCCCCAGTCGCGACGAGCTGCTGACCACGCTGATCATCGAGGCCTACAACGCCCTCGGCGATGCCGTCGAGCGCGCGGTCGCGACCGAGACCGCCCCCCGCGCCCAGTGGCGGGCCCTGTCGAATGCCGTGCGGGACTGGGCGATCGCGCACCCCCACGAGTACGCGCTGGTGTACGGATCACCGGTGCCGGGCTATCGCGCCCCGGAGACCACCGTCGCACCCGCGTCGCGCGGACCCCTCGCCGCCCTCGGTATCGTGCACCGGGCCTGGCAGTCCGGCACCCTGGCCACGCCGGCGGAAACCCTCACCCCCGAACTCGAGACCCAATCCGCCTTGATCGCGGCATTCCTGAACTCCGGTATGCCCGAACCGGCGGTGGCGCGCGCCATGGTGGGCCTGACCCAGCTGTTCGGCGTGGTCACCTTCGAGCTGTTCGGGCAGCTGGACAACACGATGGACCCGGCCGGGCCGTTCTTCGCCTACTCGGTCGAGACCATGGCCGACCTCATCGGGCTCACCGAGTAGCACTCGAACCTCGGTGCGCTACAGCGGGAACGGTGGCGCGCCGATCCCGGCGATCCGCAGATTCCCCCACGGGTCCCGCTCCTGAAGCAAGCCGGGCGCGGGCGTACCGCCCGGCACGGTCAGGAACACCTGCCCGCGGCCGGGATCGGGCAGTTCGCTTCCATCGGCCGCGGAAATCCGCCCGTGCCAGTGGAATTGGCCGTCGATCGGATCCAGATGCCCGGTCAATGCCACGCGCACCGCCACCTCCGTACCGGGGGCGTCCAGCAGTGCGGGCCCCGAATAGTCCGGCGCCGCTTCGGGTTCGGTGAATCCGGCGTTCGGGTCGGCCGGTGCGGGGGAGTCGCGCCGGGCCCGCCGGAACCTCACAGCAGCCCTCGCCGCCGCCAGAGACGCTTGCCGATCGGCCCCATCAGCCCCTGTGCGTCCAGGAACGCACCGAGATTCGCGGCGCCCAGCCCGAGCGCCCGCCGGGAATACGGGTTGGCGCGGGCCATCTTCCGGGCCGCCCGCCCGTTCTCGATGCCCGCGCGGACGTACATGTGCCAGTTCGTCATCAGGTAGACGAACAGGGGAGCGGCGACCGCGACACACAGTCGCGTGTACTGCACTTCGGCCTTCGACATGGTCGGCACCCGGTCTGCCAGGGCCGCGCGCGCGAACCCGATGTGCCGCGCCTCCTCGGTGACGTGAATCCGCATGGTCCGCGCCACCAGCGGCTGCAGCTGTGGATCGTCGAGGGTGCGGCGCTGCAGCGCGTCGAAGATCTCCTCGCCCACGAGCGCGCCCACCCACACCATCGAGCCCCGCAGGAAGAGCTGCAGGGCGCTGATCGTCCAGCGCTCGAACCGGTTCGGCCAGTAGGGCCGCGTGCCGATCCGCTCGATGAGCTTGCCGAACATCATCATGTGCCGGCATTCGTCGCCCATCTCGGTGAGCGTGTAGTGCGCATGCCGGGAGGTCGGATCGCCTGCCATGAGCTCGCGCAGCAGCAGCCGGTTGAGCAGGTTCTCGAACCAGATGCCGACCGACAGCACATTGGCAAGCTCCTCGCGGGAGAGGTCGCGGCGCTGCGCGGGCGTCATGCCCTCCCACAGCGGGGTGCCGTAGAGCGAGACGACCTCGGGCGGCAGGAAGAGTTTGTCCGTGTCCAGCGGGGCGTCCCAGTCCAGGTCGACGACCGGGTCGTAGGACTTCTTGACCGATCCGGTCAGCAAGCGCTGAGCGAAGGACTCACGCCCGGACAGTGCGGCGGCCGTGGGGGCGGAGACAGCGTTGTCGCCCATGACAGCTCCTGATTCGTTACTGATACAGGCAGTTACACTCAGATTAGTGCTACATACTGTCTCGGTCAACGGTGAGGTGAGTATCGTGAGGCCCGTGACCGGCACCCGACGCAGACCCGCGCAGCCCTCCCTCCGGGACCGAGAGCGGGCGGCCGACGGTCGCAGCACCCGCTGGAACGGCCACAAGGCCCAGCGTCGTGCCGACATGCTCGACGCCGCGCTCGCCGTCATCGAGGAGAACGGCACCGAGATCTCGGTCCAGCAGATCGCCGACCGCCTGCAGGTCCCGCGCCCGGTCGTCTACCGGCACTTCGACGGCCGCGCCGACCTCGACGACGCCATCCGCCGCCACATCCTGGAATCCCTGACCGCCGAACTGCTGCCACGCCTGCACCCCGACGGCACCGTCCGCGACCTGGTACGCGGCGCGGTCGGCAGCTACGTCGGCTGGATCGAACGCCACCCGGAACTGCACCGCTTCCTGGCCGCCGGCGACCCGCACGGCGAGGCCTCGACCGCCCTGGCCGGCGCTCGCGACCGCATCGGCGGCCGGCTCGCCGACCTGTTCGCCGACGCCCTCGAGCGCTTCGGCATCGACCGGAATCGTGCCCGCCCCATGGCCTTCGGCACCGTCGGCTTCGTCGACGGCGTGGTCAACAGCTGGCGCGCCGCCCCCACCCTGTCCTCCGAGCAAGTCGAGGGCATCCTCACCGAATCGCTCCTGGCGCTGCTCGAGGGCAACGCTCGCAGCCTGGACGTCCCGCTCACTCGCGATACCGTGGTGAGTGAACTGCAGTCCCGCGCGGAGGCCGCGCGGGTGGTGTAACCGGCACAACCGAATCCGCCTCGCCCGCCTCCGCGACAGGATCGGACGGCCGCTGAGTGATCAGCGGCTCCCGCGCCCGGTGAGCGCGCGGTAGCTGCGGTTCCACAGCCACTCGACCGGCCCGCGGTCGAAGCGGCGCAGCCAGACGTGGGCGAGCACCAGCATGAGCGCGCAGACCAGTACATAGATCCCGGCGGTGAACGGCACCCGCGCATTGGCCGACACCAGGCTCGCCAGCCCCAGACCCCAGCCGTAGCACAGGAATCCCGACACCAGGTTCTGAACGATATAGCAGCTCAATGCCATTCGGCCCACCTCGGCGAAGCGGCGCGCGACGAACCCGGGGTCCGGGCGGTGCGCGTAGCACTCGGCGACCAGGGCCAGGATGCCGAGCGAGACCAGCGGCGCGGTGCCGTAGCGGGTCACCAGGATCAGGTCGCCGCCGGTCAGGCCCAGGATCAGATCGATCGGTGCGGCGACCGCGAACCCGATCACCATGAGGCGCTTGCGGATTCGCGCGCCCTCGGGCCGGAACACCCCGGCCCGGAACAGCCGCGCGCCCACCAGGAACAGCGCGATCGACATCGGGAAGATGAAGATCGGCTCCAGCCGGAACAGCAGCACATGATCCCAGCGGAAGGCCACCAGATCCCAGAACGACCCGTCCGCATACGGATTCGGGTCCAGCGGCCGGTGCCCGCCGCCCCCGCCCCCGGGGCCCAGCACGATCGCCACGGCGATCAGCGACAGCATCGTCAGGTGGATGCCCGCCGCCACCATCAGCCAGCGCCGCTGCGCCTTCGGGCTCGTCGCCAGGATGAACGCCACCACCAGCCCGGTGAGCGCGTACCCCATCAGCACGTCGAACTCGGCGACGAAGAAGAAGTTGACCAGCCCGTCGAGCAGCAGCAGCCCGGCCCGGACCGGATATCCGCCCGGCCAGGCCCGGCCGCCGCGCACCGCCGATCGCTGCTGGATAGCCAGCCCGATGCCGAACATGATGGTCAGCAAGCCCAGGAACTTCCCCTGCGCCAGCTGCTGCAGCAGCCGCTCGGTCCACAACCAGGCTCCGTGCGGTTCGTCACTGCGCGAGATATAGCCGAGCAGCCCTTCGGCATTGGTGAAGATCCAGATATTGGTGCCCAGCGTCCCCAGGATGGCGATGCCGCGCAGCACGTCCAGTGCCGCCAGCCGCCCCGAACGCGGCTGCGCGGAAACGGGATTCGGGTCCTCGGCGGGGGTGGGCGCGAGCGCCGGGCGCGGGGCGGAAGCCGATTCGACCATGGCGGTCATTGTGCCGTCGCCGCAGTTCGGCGCGGATCGCCCGGGAGAACGACCCCGGCTACGACCAGGGAATGACCCCAACCCGGACAGTCCACCCGCGTCCGGGCGTGCCTTTCGCCTAGGCTCGATCGCATGCAGCGCATCATCGGAATCGAGGTCGAGTACGGCATTTCGACGCCTACCGAGCCGTCGGCCAACCCGATTCTCACATCCACCCAGGCGGTGCTTGCCTACGCCGCGGCCGAGGGCGTGCCGCGCGCCAAGCGCACACGCTGGGACTATGAGGTGGAATCGCCGTTGCGCGACGCGCGCGGTTTCGATCTCGGCCGGCTCAACGGGCCCGCGCCGGTGATCGACGCCGACGAGGTCGGCGCGGCCAATATGATCCTCACCAACGGAGCCCGCCTCTACGTCGACCACGCCCATCCGGAGTACTCCGCCCCCGAGGTCACCGACCCGCTGGACGCGGTCATCTGGGACAAGGCCGGTGAGCGCGTCATGGAGGCCGCCGCCCGCTTCGCCTCCAGCGTCCCCGGCGCCCCGCGCATGCAGCTGTACAAGAACAACGTCGACGGCAAGGGCGCCTCCTACGGCACCCACGAGAACTACCTCATGAGCCGCGAGACCCCGTTCAACCAGATCATCCTGGGCCTGACCCCGTTCTTCGCGTCCCGCCAGGTGATCTGCGGCTCCGGCCGGGTCGGTATCGGCCAGTCCGGTGACCAGCCCGGTTTCCAGCTGTCGCAGCGCGCGGACTACATCGAGGTCGAGGTCGGCCTGGAGACCACCCTCAAGCGCGGCATCATCAACACCCGCGACGAGCCGCACGCCGACGCCGACAAGTACCGCCGCCTGCACGTCATCATCGGCGACGCCAACCTCGCCGAATGGTCCACCTACCTCAAGGTCGGCACCACCGCCCTGGTGCTGGACCTGATCGAGGCCGGCGAGGACCTCTCGGATCTGCAGCTGGCCCGCCCGGTCACCGCCGTGCACACCATCAGCCACGACCCGACTCTGCGTGCCACCGTTGCGCTTTCGGACGGCCGCGAACTGACCGGCCTTGCGCTGCAACGCATCTACCTCGACCGGGTCGAGAAGTTCATGGACCGCACCGGAAACGACGACGAGCGCACCAAGGACGTCATCGAGAAGTGGGCCCACGTGCTGGACCTGCTCGAGCGTGACCCCCTCGAAACCGCAGACCTGCTCGACTGGACCGCCAAACTGCGCCTGCTCGAGGGCATGCGCAACCGTGAGGGCCTGTCCTGGGCCGCCCCCAAGCTGCACCTGGTCGACCTGCAGTACTCGGATGTGCGCCTGGACAAGGGCCTCTACAACCGCCTGGTGGCGCGCGGCTCCATGCAGCGCCTGGTGAGCGAGCAGGATGTCACCGACGCCATGACCAACCCGCCCACCGACACCCGCGCCTACTTCCGCGGCGAGTGCCTGCGCCGCTTCGGCGCGGATATCGCGGCCGCGAGCTGGGATTCGGTCATCTTCGACCTGGGCGGCGACTCCCTGGTCCGCATCCCGACCCTGGAGCCCCGTCGCGGCACCAAGTCCCACGTGGGCAAACTCCTGGACGGCGTGCACACCGCCTCGGAACTGGTCCAGCAGCTGACCCACTAGGCCCTGCGGAAGGGGTACGGGAACTGAATCCCGTACCCCTTTTTCGTGTCCGCGACATGGCGGCGGGGAGATCGCGGCAACAGCACAATGACGCTTAATCCGGCATGTTGTCCCCGCTGGTGGGTAGTGTTGGGGGACGAGCATCGGATCTTCTCCGGTGCTCGCCGATGATCACAGAGGAGGTCGGCTGCTATGGCACAAGAGCAGACCAAGCGCGCCGGTGGCGGCGACGAGGACGAGGGCCCGGTCGGCGACGGCGGGGCGGGACAGGAGCGCCGCGAGAAGCTGGCGGAGGAAACCGACGACCTGCTCGACGAGATCGACGACGTGCTCGAGGAGAACGCGGAGGACTTCGTCCGCGCATACGTGCAGAAGGGCGGCCAGTGACCCAAGGTGACCCCCTGCGGCTCCAGTTGGGGTTCGCCCAATCCTCTTTCTCCGAGTACCTGCGTTTGCACGTTCCGGAAATGTTGCCCGGCAACGGAATCCGACCCGACGGCACGCACCCCAATCCGGGCGTGCCGTCGGACATAGCGCCACACGGCACCACCATCGTCGCGGTCAGCTACCGCGGCGGTGTGCTGATCGCGGGCGATCGCCGCGCCACCCAGGGCAACCTGCTGGCCAGCCGTGACATCGAGAAGGTGTACATCACCGACACCTACTCCGCGGCCGGCATCGCCGGCACCGCGGGCATGGCGATCGAGATGATCCGCCTGTTCGCGGTGGAACTCGAGTACTACGAGAAGATCGAGGGCGTGCCCCTCACCTTCGACGGCAAGTCCAACAAGCTGTCGAAGATGGTGCGCGACAACCTCCCCGCGGCCCTGCAGGGTCTCGCGGTGGTGCCGCTGCTGGTCGGCTTCGACCCGGACGCGCCGGACCCGGACAAGTCCGGGCGCATCGTGTCCTACGACGTGGTCGGCGGCCGCAGCGAAGAGCGCTTCGGGTACACCGCGGTGGGGTCGGGTTCACTGTTCGCCAAGTCGTCGCTGAAGAAGACCTACGCGCGCGGGATCGATCAGGACCGGGCGCTGCGGATCGCGATCGAATCGCTCTTCGACGCCGCTGACGACGACACCGCCACCGGCGGGCCCGACACGATGCGGAACATCTACCCGACCGCGATCGTGATCGACGCCCAGGGCTCCGAGGAAGTGACCGAGGAGCGCCTGAAGGAGATCACGCGGGCGATGGTGGAGGAGCGGGCCGCGCTGGCGGCAGAGGGGATCGGCGAAGCATGACACTGCCGTATTACGCGTCGGCCGAACAGATCATGCGCGACAAGACCGAACTTGCGCGCAAGGGCATCGCACGGGGCCGCAGTGTCGTGGTGCTGGTGTACGACAAGGGTGTGGTGTTCGTGGCCGAGAACCCCTCGGCCACCCTCCACAAGATCAGTGAGCTCTACGACCGGGTCGGGTTCGCCGCGGTCGGCAAGTACAACGAGTTCGAGGCGCTGCGCCGCGGGGGCATCCTGCAGGCGGATCTGCGCGGCTACCAGTTCGACCGCCGCGATGTCACCGGCCGCTTCCTGGCCAACCTCTACGCGCAGAGCCTCGGCACCATCTTCACCGACCAGCTCAAGCCCTACGAGGTGGAGATCTGCGTCGCGGAGGTGGGCTATCCGGAGCAGTCCTCGAACTCGGTGCTCTACCGCATCAACTTCGACGGATCCATCGTCGACGAGCGGGAATTCGTGGTGATGGGCGGCAACACCGAGCCGATCACCACCGCCCTCAAGAATTCCTACCAGCCGGGCATGGACCTGCATTCGGCCATCGCCACGGCGGTGGCCGCGCTGCAGAAGGCTGTCCCCGAGGGCGACAAGGACAAGCAGCGCTCCATGGGTTCCGGCTCGCTCGAGGTGGCAACCCTGGAGCAGTCCCGGCCGCGGCGGGCGTTCCGCCGCATCCAGGGCGCGGCGCTGCAGGAGTTGGTGACCGGCAAGGCGCCGACCGCGAACGCGGCGGCCGAGGCCGAGAAGCCGTCGAGCGGGGACCCGTCATAGGGCCCGCGCCGGCGTAGGCAATCCCGCTATTCGGGATAAGGCTCCTTTGCACTCTCAATAGCAGAGTGCAAAGGAGCCTTGCTTTTTCGCAGGGTAGAGCGCGTGCCACGTTGCATCCCGTGCTAAATCGTTGTGAATACGTTTGCATCAGCTGTCCGACAAGCCCGTTACCGGCGACAACTCCGCTGTAATGTCGATAGGGTGCAGCGACGAATCATGGGGATCGAGACCGAATTCGGGGTGACGTGCACGTTCCACGGTCACCGTCGGTTGAGTCCTGACGAGGTGGCCCGGTATCTCTTCCGCCGGGTAGTTTCCTGGGGCCGTAGCTCGAACGTGTTCCTTCGTAATGGTGCCCGGCTCTACCTCGATGTCGGTTCCCATCCGGAGTACGCTACGGCCGAATGTGACAGCCTGGTGCAGTTGGTCACCCACGACCGCGCCGGCGAGCGGGTCCTGGAGGATCTGCTCATAGACGCCGAGCAGCGGCTCGCGGAGGAGGGTATCGGCGGCGATATCTACCTGTTCAAGAACAACACCGACTCGGCGGGCAACTCCTACGGCTGCCACGAGAACTTCCTCGTGGTCCGCGCCGGTGAATTCTCCCGGATCTCCGATGTGCTGCTGCCGTTCCTGGTAACCCGCCAGCTGATCTGCGGTGCGGGCAAGGTGCTCCAGACGCCGAAGGCGGCCACCTTCTGCCTGTCGCAGCGGGCCGAGCACATCTGGGAGGGCGTCTCCTCGGCGACCACCCGTTCCCGGCCGATCATCAACACCCGCGACGAGCCGCACGCCGATGCCGAGAAGTACCGGCGCCTGCACGTGATCGTGGGCGACTCGAACATGGCCGAGACCACCACCATGCTCAAGGTGGGCACGGCCTCGCTGGTGCTCGAGATGATCGAGGCGGGTGTCGCGTTCCGAGACTTCGCTCTGGACAACCCGATTCGCGCCATCCGCGAGGTGTCGCACGATCTGACCGGCCGTCGTCCGGTGCGGCTGGCCGGTGGCCGGCAGGCCTCGGCGCTCGACATCCAGCGTGAGTACTACGCCCGCGCCGTCGAGCACCTGCGCAACCGCGACCGCGACCCGCAGGTCGACGCCGTCGTGGATCTGTGGGGCCGCACCCTGGATGCCGTCGAGGCGCAGGACTTCGCCAAGGTGGACACCGAGATCGACTGGATCATCAAGCGCAAGCTGTTCCAGCGCTACCAGGACCGCTACAACATGGAGCTGTCCGATCCCAAGATCGCCCAGCTGGATCTGGCCTACCACGACATCAAGCGGGGCCGCGGCGTCTTCGACCTGCTCGCCCGCAAGGGTCTGGCCAAGCGGATCACCGAGGACGAGGCGGTCGACGCGGCGGTGACCACGCCGCCGCAGACCACCCGCGCCAAGCTGCGCGGCGATTTCATCACCGCCGCTCAGGAGGCGGGCCGCGACTTCACCGTCGACTGGGTCCACCTCAAGCTCAACGATCAGGCCCAGCGCACGGTGCTCTGCAAGGACCCGTTCCGCTCGGTCGACGAGCGCGTGGATCGCCTCATCGCCTCGATGTGAGCTGTTTTGCCTGATCACGGGTCGCGAACACTCGGATTCTCCGATTTCGGAGGACGCCCGAAGGTTCGCGGCCCGTCTCGTTCCGGACCGAGTGGAGCGGGGGAGCGAAGCGGAGGAGCGGAGGGAGGGAAGCGGAGGAGCGGAGGGAGGGAAGAACGAGACCTTCGCGGCTCCGCCTCCCCGCGCCTGCCCGCGAACCCTGCCGGAGCGCAGCGGAGGCAAATCGAACACAGTCCATTACTCTCTACGGGGTGGCGATATCCAAGGTCGAGCGGTTGATGAATCTTGTTATCGCGCTGCTGTCCACCCGGCAGTTTCTGACCGCGGAGCGCATCCGGGAGTCGGTCGCCGGGTACGAGGAGTCCGCGAGCGACGAGGCGTTCAGCCGGATGTTCGAGCGCGACAAGAACGAGCTGCGCGATCTGGGCATACCCCTGGAGATCGGTCCGGTGAGCCGGTATTCGGGTGTCGAGGGCTACCGCATCAACCGGGACGCGTACGAACTGCCCGATATCGATCTGACCAGCGAGGAGTCCGCTGCGGTCGCGGTGGCGGTGCAGCTGTGGGAGTCTCCGGAGCTGGCCGCGGCCGCCGAGGGTGGTCTGCTCAAGCTGCGCGCGGCCGGTATTCACGTGGAGCCCGACGCCGGGGTGTCGGCGGTGCCCGCGGTCCCGGCCCGCACCCGCGGCTCGGAACCGGTGCTCGGCAAACTGCTCGCGGCCATCGACGCCGGACGGGCGGTGACGTTCAAACACCGGCAGTCCCACGGGGATCCGGTGGAACGGGACGTGCAGCCCTGGGGTGTGGTCACCCACCACGGCCGCTGGTATCTGGTCGGGCACGACAATGTCCGTGACGCGCAGCGCGTGTTCCGCATCTCCCGCATCGACGAGGACGTCACCGAGTACGGCCCGGCCAATGCGGTGCACAAGCCCGAGGACCTGGACCTGCGGGCCGTGGTCGCCGAGGTCACCGCGCAGACGCCGATCAGCGGATCGGCCACGGTGTGGGTGGCCGAGGGCCGTGGGCAGGAGATCCGCCGGCTCGGACCGGTCATGGAGGAGCGTGCGCTCGGCGGACGTACCGGCTCGATCGTGGAGGTGCCCATCCGATCCCGGGACTGGCTGGCCCGGCTCATCACCGGACTCGGCGCGGACGCCCTGGTGCTCGCCCCGGAAGACCTGCGCGAGAATGTGATCGCGCGCCTGAAGTCGGTGCTGGAGCGGACGGAGGTGTCGGCATGAGCGAGGCTGCGTCGCGGAAACGCCGGGGAGACAATGTGATCGACGCCGGCGGCGCGCGCCGGGGTGGAACCGGTGACGGCGCACGGGCTTCCGATGGTGCGAAGGACCGGCGGGGGAGCGCGGCGGCCAGCACCAGCCGGCTCTCGACCCGGCTGGCCCGGCTGCTCAACATGATTCCGTACTTCCAGGCCAATCCGGGCATCAGTGCGGCGGAGGCGGCGGCCGAACTCGGCGTGTCCTCCAAGCAGCTGATGACCGACCTCAACCAGCTGTGGATGTGCGGCCTGCCCGGATACGGTCCCGGCGATCTCATCGACCTGTCGTTCTCCGAGGAGAGCATCGAGGTCACCTTCTCCGCGGGCATCGACCGACCGCTGCGGCTCACCTCCCTGGAGGCGACCGCGCTGCTGGTGGCACTGCGCTCCATCGCGGACCTGCCGGGCATGGTGGATCCGAGCGCGGCGCACGCCGCTATCGCGAAGATCGAATCCGCCATCACCGGACGGGAATTCGCCGGACCGCCGCTCCCCGTGCCGGTCGAGGCCCCCGCCGTGGCGACCGTCCGGTCCGCGCTGGAGCACGATCACGCGCTATGCCTGGTCTATTACTCGGCGAGCCGCGACGTGGTCTCCGAGCGCATCGTGGACCCGATCCGAATCGTGCTGGTGGACAACAACAGCTACCTGCAGGCGTGGTGCCGGCAGGCCGAGGGCGTGCGCCTGTTCCGCCTCGACCGCATCGAGGAGGCCACCGAGCTCGACGAGCCGGCCCGCCCGCCCGCCGAGGCCGCCGCGGACGAGACCGCCGCCCTGGACCTGTTCGTCGACGATCCCGCGGTCCCACTGGCGCGCTTGCTGATTCGCCCCGACTACGCCTGGGTGCTCGAGCAGTACCCGATGCACCGGGTCACCGTCCACCCGGACGGCAGCGTCGAGGCCACCATGCGCTTCGCCACCCTGGACTGGATGGCGCGGCTGCTGCTCGGCTTCGGCGCCGGCGTCACCGTGCTCGGCCCGGCCGAACTGGTGACCGCGGTGCGCGAGCGGTCCAGCTCGGCGCTGGCCGCCTACGCCGGGCTCGAGGGGGTCGGTCCCGCTTGAGTTTCCGTGTGACGGTGCTGGGGGCGGGCAGCATCGGCTGCTACGTCGGCGGCCGGCTCGCCGCGGCCGGGGCCGAGGTCACCTTCGTCGGACGGCCGCGCGTGGTGGAGGAACTGCGCACCTTCGGGCTTCGGCTCACCGATCTGGACGGCAATGACGCGCGCGTCGAACCGGACGCCTTCCGCGCGGTCACCGAGCCCGCGGGTGACGCCGATCTGGTGCTGATCACCGTGAAATCCGCGGCCACCGCCACCGCCGCCGCCGAACTGGCCGGCCTGCTGCGGTCCGGCACAGTGGTGATCAGCCTGCAGAACGGCATCGGCAACGACGCGGTCATCCGCGAGCTCCTGCCCACCTGTGTGGTGCTGGCCGGGATGGTCATGTTCAATGTCGTTCATCACGGTCAGGGCCGCTTCCACCGCGGCACCGCGGGCACGGTCGACGTCGCCGACGACCCGGTGCTCAACCGGTTCGCCCCGGTCTTCGCCAAGTCCGGTCTGGGCTTCGAACGGTATGCCGATCTGCTGCCCATCCAGTGGGCGAAGCTGCTGCTGAATCTGAACAACCCCATCAACGCGCTGTCGGGCCGCCCGCTGCGCGAGGAGCTCGGTGCCCGCGACTACCGCCGCTGCCTGGCGCTGGCCCAGCGGGAGGCCCTGGACGTGATGGCGGCGGCCCGCATCCGCCCGGCCCGGCTCACGCCGCTGCCGCCGGAGATCATGGCCCGGCTGCTGACCGTGCCTGATGGCGTCTTCCGCCGGGTTGCCGGAAAGGTGCTGGCAGTCGATCCGGTGGCCCGCTCGTCCATGGCCGACGACCTGGCCGCCGGGCGCAGAACCGAAATCCCTTGGCTGTGCGGTGAAATCGTGAGTCTCGGGGCCATGGTAGGAATACCCACGCCGGTGAACCAGAAGCTGATCGAACTCGTGTCGGCTGCGGAGAACGGCGACCGGCGCACCTGGTCGGGCCCGGAATTGCTGGAACAGCTCACCGACGCCGCGCGTGACGGCGCGGCGAACAAGGGTTGACAACAAGCTTCGCGATATGCGGGTCCGGTAGCATCGGACTCACCAGAGTCTTTGGAGGTAATGGAATGACAGGCGCCATCAGCCCGTGGCACTTGCTGATCGTCGTGCTGATCTTCTTGCTGTTCTTCGGTTCGAAGCGCATGCCCGACGCGGCCCGTAGCCTGGGTCGCTCGATGCGCATCTTCAAGACCGAGGTCAGCCAGATGCAGAACGAGGGCAAGACGGGCGAGGCCGCTCCCGAGGCCCAGGCCCAGCCGGTGCAGCCGCCGGCCCAGCTGCCGCCCGCCCAGCCGGTGCAGCCCACGCCGCAGCCGAACGACCAGCAGAAGGCCTGAGGCCACGACCAGCCGGGATGAGCGCCGCTCATCCCGGATGAGGCGTTGTCCGGGTCCGGTTTCTCCGGATCTTCAGGGGCGTGCAGTCGCGCCCGCGTCTTCTTTGGCCGCAAGGCGGAGGCAGTCACACACACATGCGCATCCCGTTCGATCCCCGGCGCAGCAAGCGCCGCACGAACCCCGACGGCACCATGTCCTTGGTGGAGCACCTCTCGGAGCTCCGCAGGCGCTTGCTCATCGCGCTGGCGTGGGTCGCGATCGGCACCCTGTTCGGGTTCTTCTGGTACTCGCATTCGATCTTCGGGATCGAGAGTCTCGGTGAGATCCTGCGCGGTCCCTACTGTGATCTGCCCGCCTCCTCGCGGGCCAATCTGAGCACCGACGGCGCCTGCCGATTGCTGGCGACCGCGCCCTTCGAGCAGTTCACGCTGCGCCTGAAGGTCGGCACCACCGCGGGTGTGGTGGTGGCCAGCCCGTTCTGGCTGTATCAGCTGTGGGCGTTCATCACGCCCGGTCTGTACGCCAAGGAACGCAAGTACGCGATCTCGTTCGTGGCGGCGGGCGCGGCGCTGTTCGTCACCGGTGCGGTGCTGGCGTACTGGGTGGTCGCCCACGCGCTCAGCTTCCTGATGACCATCGGCAACAACGTGCAGATCACCGCGCTCAGCGGTGCGCAGTACTTCAGCTTCATCATCAAGCTGCTGGTCATCTTCGGCGTCAGCTTCGAAACCCCTTTGCTCATCGTGGGTTTGAACTTCCTCGGGGTGCTGACCTATCAGCGGCTCACCAAGTGGCGGCGCGGACTGATCTTCGGCCTGTTCGTGTTCGCGGCCATCGTGACCCCGCAGGACCCGATCTCCATGCTGTCGCTGGCGCTCGCGCTGACGCTGCTGTTCGAGATCGCGGTGCAGTTCGCGCGCCTCAACGACAAGCGCCGGGCCCGCAATGCGGAGGCCTGGGACAAGCTGGCCGACGACGAGGCGTCCCCGCTGGACACCGCGCCCGGCGGTGTCGACGCACCGACTCCGGTGCCGACCGCGGAACCGGTGATTGCCGCACCGCTCGAGAAAACAACGCGAGGCGCGTCGGATTACTCCGATACTCTCTGAAAAGTGACATCAAGGTCGCTTACTGGCGAACTGGCGGCATTCGCCGCCGAACTGAAATTCGAGCTCGATCCGTTCCAGCGGCAGTCGTGTGAGGCGCTCGAGGGCGGGCACAGTGTGCTCGTCTGCGCGCCCACCGGCGCCGGCAAAACCGTGGTCGGCGAGTTCGCGGTGCATCTGGCACTGGCCGCGGGCGGGAAGTGTTTCTACACCACGCCCATCAAGGCGCTCTCGAACCAGAAGTTCGCCGATCTCACCGAACGTTATGGTCGTGACGAGGTCGGCTTGCTGACCGGTGACCAGTCCATCAACCCCAATGCTTCGGTGGTGGTGATGACCACCGAGGTGCTGCGCAACATGCTGTACGCGAGTTCCGATGCGCTGCGCGGGCTTTCGTACGTCGTCATGGACGAGGTGCACTACCTGGCCGATCGCTTCCGCGGCGCGGTGTGGGAGGAGGTCATCCTGCACCTGCCGCCGGAGGTGCGCCTGGTCAGCCTGTCCGCGACGGTCTCCAATGCCGAGGAGTTCGGCGCGTGGATGGAGACCGTGCGCGGTGACACCGCGGTGGTCGTGGACGAGACCCGGCCGGTGCCGCTGTGGCAGCACGTCATGGTCGGCAGGCGCATGTTCGACCTGTTCGACCCGAAGTCCAGCGACGCCAAGGTGATCGTGGACGGGGACCTGCAGCGCTACATCAAGCACCGCGAAGCCGTTGACCGGATGGACAATTGGGCGGTGCCGGGGCGGGGTCGCGGCGGGCCGCGGCGCTCGTTCCGGCCCATGCCGCGGCCGGAGGTGATCGCCCGGCTCGACGACGAGGGGCTGCTGCCGGCGATCACGTTCATCTTCAGCCGCGCCGGATGCGATGGGGCACTGGCACAGTGCGTGCGCTCGCGGCTGGATCTCTCGCGTGAGGACGATCGCGAGGAGATCGACGCCATCATCGAGAAGCACACCGGTGACCTGCCGCGCAGTGACCTCGAGGTGCTCGGGTACTGGGAGTGGCGCGAGGCGCTGCACCGCGGTTTCGCCGCGCACCACGCGGGCATGCTGCCCGCCTTCCGGCACACGGTCGAGGAACTGTTCGTGCACGGGCTGGTGCGGGCCGTGTTCGCCACGGAGACACTGGCTCTCGGCATCAATATGCCGGCCCGGACCGTGGTGCTCGAGCGGCTGGTGAAGTTCAACGGCGAGAGCCACGCCGAGCTGACGCCGGGGGAGTACACGCAGCTCACCGGGCGTGCCGGGCGGCGCGGGATCGATGTCGAGGGCCACGCGGTGGTGCTGTGGCAGCCGGAGGTGGACACCAGCGCGGTGGCGGGTCTGGCCTCCACACGGACCTATCCGCTGCGGTCGTCGTTCCGGCCGGGCTACAACATGTCGATCAATCTGGTCGATCGCATGGGCGCGGTGGAGTCGCGGGCGCTGCTGGAGCGGTCCTTCGCCCAGTTCCAGGCCGACCGGTCGGTCGTGGGCCTGGTGCGGGGCATCGAACGCAACGAGGCCCAGCTCCGCAAGCTGCGCTCGCAGTTCGGCGACGAGAGCTTCTTCGAATACGTCCAGCTGCGCGACCGCATCCGGGACCGGGAGCGGCACTTGGAACGGCAGGGCCGCACCGACCGCCGGCAGGCCGCGGTGTCGGCGCTCACCGCGCTGCGGCGCGGGGACGTGGTGGCGATTCCGTCCGGACGCCGCCAGGGTCTGGCCGTGATCCTGGAACCCGATGCGACACCGGGTGATCCGCGTCCGCTGGTGCTCACCGAGGACAAGTGGGCGGGCCGGGTCTCGGCCGCCGACTTCCCGACCCCGGCCGAATCGCTGGGCCGGCTGCGGCTGCCCAAGCATGTCGACCACCGCACCGCGCGGGTGCGCCGTGACCTGGCGTCCGCGCTGCGCAGCACCGGCATCACCGCGCCCCGGCGCGGGCGGCAGGGCGGCGGCAAGTCCAAGGCCGCCGACGACCGCGAGCTGCAGACGCTGCGGCGGGCATTGCGCAATCATCCGGCGCACTCGCGGCCGGACCGGGAACAGCTGGCGCGTATCGGCGAACGCTACAACCGGGTCGAGCGCGAGACCGAGCACCTGCGCCAGCAGGTGGCGGCCACCACGAACTCCCTGGCACGCACCTTCGACCGCATCCTCGGGCTGCTCGAGGAGCGTGGCTACGTCGAGCACGGCGAGGTCACCCAGGACGGCCGCCGCCTGGCCCGCATCTATGCCGAGGCGGATCTGGTTGTGGCGGAAAGCCTTCGGCAGGGGCTGTGGCGCGGGCTCGGCCCGGCCGAGCTGGCCGCGGTGGTGTCCATCCTGGTGTACGAATCCCGGCAGGAGGGCGGTTACCTGGGCGCTTCGGGCCCGACCGCGCCGATTCGCCGGGCCGTGGACGCCACCATCGGGGTGTGGTCGGAGTTGCGCGCCGACGAGTCCCGGCACCGGGTGCAGCCCACCCGGGAACCCGACCTCGGTTTCGTCACAGGTGTCTACACCTGGGCTCGCGGCGACGATCTCGCCGATGCGCTGCTCGCCAGCGGTGATCGCGGAAACCCGCTCTCCGCGGGCGATTTCGTGCGCTGGTGCCGCCAGGTCATCGATCTGCTGGACCAGATTCACAGCACCGCCGACGACCTCGAGGTGGCGGCCACCGCGAGCAAGGCAGTGCGGGCCATCCGCCGGGGTGTCGTAGCCGTGGACGCGGCGTAGTAGATACGACTGTGCTTTGATTCTTGGATGTACCGACCGCAGTGGGAACACGAGCGTGTTCCCGCTCGGGGGGCTAGCGTGAGTACAACGGATTGCTATTGGAGGCAAGCAGATGAGCGGCCCGTACGGACCGAATGACGCCCCTGGTCAAGGGGGAGGCAACGATCCGACGCAGCAGTGGGGCGGCCAGCAGCCCGCGCCCGGCGCCGGACCGACTCAGCAGTGGGGTGGCCAGCAGCCCGCGCAGCCGACCACGCAGTGGAGCGACCCGTCGCAACAGCAGCAGCCGGCCCAGCAGTGGGGGCAGGGCCAGCCGCAGCAGCCGTGGGGGCAGTCGCAGCCGCAGCAGCCGGTGCAGCAGCCGTGGGGGCAGAGTCAGCCGCAGTGGCAGCAGCCGCAGGGCGAGCAGCAGTGGGGGCAGTCGCAGCCGCAGTGGCCGCAGCAGGGTCAGCCCGGACAGCCGGGTCAGCAGGACTGGAACCAGCAGGCGGGCCAGCAGTGGCCGCAGCCGCAGCAGCCGCCCGCCGGCAAGAAGAAGACCGGTCTGATCATCGGGATCGTGGTCGCCGTCGTGGTGGTGCTGGCCGCGGCCGGTGGTGGTCTGGCCTGGTTGCTGAGCAAGGACCAGCTGGACAACAAGGCCGTGCAGTCCGGGGTGCAGAAGGTGCTCAAGGACTCCTACGGCATCGACGACGTCCAGGACGTGAGCTGCCCGTCGGGTCAGAAGGTCGAGGTCGACAAGACCTTCGACTGCACCCTCAAGGTGGGTGGCGAGAGCAAGAAGGTGACCATCAAGATCACCAAGGATGACGGCACCTACGAGGTCGGCCGCCCCAGCTGATTTTTTTCGGGCGGGGGGGAAACTGGGCAATTGTGTTGGGCCCGGGCGTGATCGGACGATCGCGGCCGGGCCCTCGCGTTTGCCAGGGGTTGGCTAATCGTCGCTGACGAGTACAGTGGGCCGAAATCTTCTCGTTGATCGTGATCGGGGGGCAAGATGAATTCGACTGTTCGTATCGTGGGCTGGACCGCGACCGTGGTGGCCGTGGCGAGCGCCGGGCTGGCGTCCGCGCCGTTCGCAGGCGCCAGGGCAACCGGTCCCGTGGTCAACGACTGCATTACCAACAAGGCCGATGTGCAGCCGGTCGCCATGGTGCTGGCGTGTGGCGACGGCGGGCTCAGCGTCCGCGACATCACCTGGAGCAGTTGGGGTCCCGGCACCGCCGAGGGCGACGGCACCGAGTACCGGCGCGTGTGTCAGCCGAGCTGCGCCGCTGGGAACACCGCCACCGGTACCACCCACATCACCCTGCGCAATCTGCAGGACGGCTATTTCACCGAGGCCGCCATCACCGATCTCGACGGCAAGCCCGAAACCTGGCCCGTGGGCCCGCTACGACACTGATCAGCGCTTGGCCATGGCGGTGATGAGCCGCTTGACCGGGTTCTCGGCGTTGTAGGCGGTGGCCAGTTCCGCGAGCCGATCCGGGTCCGCCGGAGTGACGGGCAGCAGGTCCGGGCCCGAGTGTGCGACGTCGGCATCCCGGACGACCCGGACGACGGGGGCCGCGGCCTTCAGATAGTCGTCGGCGGCAACGAGTTTCGCGCGCACACCCTTGGCGAGATCGGAGTCCGGGTCGGCGGCCGCGGCGCGCAGGGCCTCCACCGAGCCGAAACGGGAGATGAGCTGGGCGGCGGACTTGTCGCCGATGCCCGCGACGCCGGGCAGGCCGTCGGAGGCGTCGCCGCGCAGGGTGGCCATATCGGCGTAGGCGGGGCCCGCATTCTCTTCCGGCACACCGTATTTGGCGGAGACCTCGGCGGGTCCCCAGAGCTCCGCCCTGGCCAGGCCGCGGCCGACGTAGAAGACGCGCACCGGGGGTGCCGGGGAGTCGCGGACCAGCTGCAGCAGGTCCCGATCGCCGCTGACGACGATCACCTCGTCGGTGCCCTCCCGGGTGGCCAGGGTGCCGATCACGTCATCGGCCTCCAGGCCCTCGGCCCCGGCGGTCGCGATGCCGGCGGCCTCGAGCACCTCCATGATCATGTCGACCTGCGGGGTGAGGGTGTCCGGCACTTCCTCGGCCACGACCCCGGCGACCGGCTCGCCGGCATCCTCGGCCACCCGATGGGCCTTGTACGACGGCAGCAGGTCCACCCGGAACTGCGGCCGCCAGTCCAGGTCCAGGCACACCACCAACCGGCTCGGCGCATGCTGCTTGACCAGCGCGGCGACCATGTCGGTGAACCCGCGCAGCGCATTGACCGGCCGCCCGTCGGGTGCGGTGATCTTCTCCGGGATCGCATAGAACGCCCGGAACCACAGACTGGCCCCATCGAGCAGCAGCAGCGGACCGGCGGCAGGGGTGCTCATAGCGGTCGACCCTACCGGGACCGGCCGACAGGTCCGCGCAGCGCGGCGAAGGAGTCGGGGGCAGTGGAATTCATGCCCCGCCCCAGCCGGGGGATTGCTCATCGGACTCGGCGTGGTGGCGTGCTGGTGCGGCCGGAACACCATGGCATTCGCGGGAGGATCGAAACGCACTGGGCCGCAGCGGGGTCGGGGTGCGTTCCGGTGGCGGCACAGAGTGCCGAGGGTGCGAAGTTCGTCGGTGGCTGGAGGGTGGCGGGGGTTGGGGAGTAGCGTCGATGGGCATGAGCTCTCATGACGAGTCACGGTTCGCGGCGGAGGTCTACGGGACGCGGTTGGAGCGCGCGGCGCGGTTGGCGCGCAATGCGCATCTGGACGCGCTGCTCGTCACACCGGGTCCGGACCTGCGGTTCCTGATGGGTTCGCGGGCGCAGTCCTTCGAGCGGCTGACATGCCTGGTGATCCCGGCCAGCGGGGAGACGCCCTCGGTGGTGATCCCGAAGCTGGAGCTGGCCTCGCTGAAGGGATCGGCGGCCGGTGAGCTGGGGTTGCAGATCGTGGACTGGGTGGACGGGGTGGACCCGTATCGCATTGTGCGGAGCGTGCTCAATGCCGGTGCGCGGGTGGCGGTCACCGATGTCATGCCCGCCCTGCACCTGCTGCCCATCGCCGATCGGCTTGGCTCGCTACCGGTTTCGGCCACCCCGCTGCTGCGGGAGCTGCGAATGGTGAAGGACCCCAGTGAGATCGAGGCCCTGCGCCGGGCCGGCGCGGCCATCGACCGGGTGCACGCCCGCATGGCCGAGTTCCTGCGTCCCGGCCGCACCGAGGCCGAGGTGGGCGCGGATATCGCGGCCGCCATTGTCGAGGAGGGCCACACCGAGGCCGATTTCGTCATCGTGGGCAGCGGCCCGCACGGCGCGGACCCGCACCACCTGGTGTCGGATCGGGTGATCGAGCCGGGTGACGTGGTGGTGATCGATATCGGGGGCCCGGTCGAGCCCGGCTACTTCTCGGATTCCACCCGCACCTACGTGCTGGGCGAGCCGAGCGAGGAGGTGGCCGCGCAGTTCGCCGAACTGGAACGCGCCCAGGCCGCCGCGGTGGCCGCCGTGCGCCCGGGCGTCACCGCCGAATCCATCGACGCCGCCGCCCGCGACGTGCTGGCCGCTGCCGGGCTGGCCGACTACTTCGTGCACCGCACCGGCCACGGCATCGGACTGTCGGTGCATGAGGAGCCCTACATCGTGGCCGGCAACGACCTGGTCCTCGCACCGGGCATGGCCTTCAGCATCGAGCCGGGTATCTACTTCCCGGGGGCCTGGGGCGCGCGCATCGAGGACATCGTGATCGTCACCGAGGACGGCTGCGAGTCGATGAACAACCGCCCACACGGACTGACCCGCCTATAACCCCACCCGATTCCGGGTCAGTGGGCAGTGTCGGCGTCGAAAGTGGCGGCGTAGCGCCAGAAGTCGCGCATGGTCGTATCTGGGGTCGGGCTGTCGACGCCGACCTGGGTCAGGAGGATGGTGACGGTGCCGGTGGCCGGGATGATGTGGGCGCAGGTGCCGGTGCCGCCGACCCAGCCGTAGCGGCCCGGTACGTTCCACGGTTCCAGCCGGGCGATATCGACCGTGCCACCGCAGCCCCAGCCCTGGCCCTCCAGGAACAGATCGCCGTGGGCGCGCTGGGCCGGGGTGGTGTGGTCGGTGGTCATGAGGCGAACCGCATTGGCGGACAGCAGTTTCCGGCCCTCCGGGGTGACGCCGTCGGCGAGCAGCAGGCGCGCGAAGCGGAGCCAGTCGCCGGCGGTGCCGGCGAGGCCGCCGTGACCGAGCGGGAAGGCCGGTGGCGTGCTCCACTGGCCGTCGGGGGCGTCGGCCAGTTCGAGGCCGGTGTCGCCGCGGCGGTAGTAGCTGGTGAAGCGGTCGCGGTGGGCGGCGGGGACGGTGAAACCGGTGTCCCGCATGCCGAGCGGTTCGAACAGCCGCTCGGCGAGGAAGTCGGGGAAGGTCCGGCCGGAGGCGCGGGCGACGAGTGCGCCCTGCAGGACCGAGCAGGTGTCGTAGAGCCATGCGGTGCCCGGCTGGGCCAGCATGGGCAGTGCGGCCAGTTCGGCCAGCCACTCGTCCATGGACGGGTAGCTCTGCGGTTCCCGGCCGTCGCGCTGCACCGGGAACAGCGCCTGGACCGCGGGCAGCTCGAAATCGGAGGCCCAGCCGTAGCCGGCCCGGGAGGTGAGCAGGTCGAAGACTGTGATCGGGCGATGGGCGGGCACCACCTCGTCGAGGGGACTGCCGGGGGTGCGGACTACGCGCGGGTGGGTGAGTTCGGGCAGCCACGGGGCGATGGGGTCGTGCAACCCGATCACCCCGTCCTCGACGAGCATCAGCACGGCCGCGGCGGTCAGCGGTTTGGTGATCGACGCCCAGCGGAACAGCGAATCCGCGGTCATCGGGACGGTGCCGCCCGCGTGGGCCAGGCCGACGGCGGCGGTCTCCACCCGGTCGCCCCGCGCGATCAGGCCGACCGCGCCGGGCGCACCGCCGTCGTCGACGTGTGCCTGCAACACTTCGCGGAGCGTGGACATGGCTCTCCCTCTCTGGTGCGCACTCGAGAGATTGGACGTGCTGTGCGACGCAAAGTAATCGGTCGCGCACCAGCCGGGATCGGTGTCAGTGCCCGGCGGCGTCGCCCTTGAAGACGCTGCTGGCCAGCACGCGCTGCACATCGATGGCGATCACGACGCGGGTCGGGTTCACCCGCGGCTGCCGGTAGCGCCCGGCGTAGCGCTCGACCGCGTCGGCCACCGAATCCGGGTCGTCGAGCACGGTGGCGGGACCCTCGAGGGTGATCCAGCGCGGGCCGTCGACCTGGCTCACCGCCGCGTAGCCCGAGCGCCGCACATTGTTGACCTTGACCGACCCGTCATTGGTGATGATGCGCGCGATGCCGGCCTCGGGATCCCAGGTGAACCCGACCGCGACCACATGCGGGGTGCCGTTGGCGCGCAGCGTGGACAGGGTGGCGAGGTGGCGTTCGGCGACGAAGTCGGCGGCGGCGGGCGACAGTTCGGGGCGTGCGGCGGTGCTGGTCATGATCCGACGCTAGCAATCCGGCCTCGGGAGCACCGGACAGTGGTGCCCGGGTGGCAAACTGTGGGCCATGGGTTTCGGATCGCGGGACGTCGACAAGGGCGTCGTGCTGGTGCTCGGCGGGCGCAGTGAGATCGGGCTGGAGGTGGCGCGACGGCTGTCGCCCGGCCGGGTGGTCATTCTGGCGGCGCGCCGCAGTGACCAGCTACAGGAACAGACGAAGGAATTGCTGATCGCCGAGGCGGCGGCGGTGCACTGCGTCGAGTTCGACGCCGACGACATGGCGTCGCACCAGCTACTGCTGGAGAAGATCATCGCCGAGCACGGGCGCATCGGCGTGGCGGTGGTGGCATTCGGGATTCTCGGGGATCAGGCTCGGGCCGAGGAGGATCCGGCGCACGCTGTCGAGATCGTGCTGACCGATTTCGTCGCCCAGGTGAGCGTGCTCACCAGTCTGGCGAATCTGCTGCGGGAGCAGGGCGATGGTCAGATCGTGGTGTTCAGTTCCATCGCGGGTGTGCGGGTGCGGCGCGGGAACTACGTGTACGGCTCGGCGAAGACCGGCCTGGACGGCTTCGCGTCCGGGTTGCAGATGGCGTTGCACGGCAGCGGAGTTCATCTGCTCATGGTGCGATCCGGATTCGTCATCGGGCGGATGACGGCCGGGATGGAGCCCGCGCCGCTGTCGAGCACACCCGATCAGGTGGCCGACGCGGTGGTGGCGGGGCTGTATCGGCGGGTGCGGGATGTGGCGGTGCCGCGGCGGATTCGGCTGTTGTTCGTGGCCATGCGCTATGTGCCGCACTCGGTGTGGCGGCGGATGCCGCGATGACCGGAACCTCACGCCCGTTGATGCCGATTCCGGTGATCGGGATCGGCGCTGACGGCTGGGACGGTCTGGGCGGCGCGGCGCGGCGCGAGATCGCCGCGTGTGAGGTATTGCTGGGCTCCGCTCGGCAATTGGTGCTGATCCCCGCGGATGCGGCGCGGGCGGAGCGGGTGCCGTGGCCTTCGCCGCTGGTGCCCGCGCTGCCGGGGCTGCTGGAACGGTACGCGGGGCGGCGGCTCGGTGTGCTGGCCAGCGGCGACCCCATGTTCTTCGGTATCGGCGTGACCTTGACGAAACTGCTTGGGGCGCAGGCCCTGCGGGTGCTGCCGTCGCCGTCGTCGGCGTCGCTGGCGTGTGCACGGCTGGGCTGGGCACTCAACGAGACGCCGGTGGTGAGCGCGGTCGGGCGGCCTGTGGAGACGGTGCTCCCGGAATTGTCCGGCGGGCGCCGGGTGCTGGTGCTGAGCTCCGACCAGCACACTCCGGCGCAGGTCGCGGAGCTGCTGGCGCGCAATGGCTTCGGCGGGTCGGCGCTCACGGTGCTGGAACAGCTCGGCGGGCCGGACGAGCGGATCGTGCGCGGCACCGCCGCGCGGTGGGACCACCCGGCCGGAGATGCGCTGAACATCGTGGCCATCGACGGTGTCGCCGACCGGGTTTCGTTGCGCCTGACGCGGATGCCGGGCCTGCCCGACGAGGTGTACGGCGGGGACGGCCAGCTCACCAAGGCCGAGGTGCGGGTGCTCACGCTGGCGGCACTGGCGCCTGCGCCGGGCGAGCTGCTGTGGGATGTCGGAGGCGGTTCGGGCACCATCGCCATCGAGTGGTGCCGCACGAACCCGGCCTGCCGCGCCGTCGCCTTCGAGCGAATGGAGAGCCGCCGCAAGCAGATTGCGGCCAATGCCACGGCCCTGGGTGTTCCGGGTGTCGAGGTGCGTGGCCCGGCCCCGGAGTCGTTCGCGGACCTGCCCGCGCCGGACGCGCTGTTCATCGGAGGCGGGCTCACCCAGGACGACATGTTCGACGCCTGCTGGGAGCGGCTGCGCCCGGGGGGCCGGCTGGTCGCGAGCGCGGTGACCGCCGAATCCGATGTGCTGTTACTGCGCCTGGCCGAGCGGCACGGCGGTGCGTTGCGCCGTTTCCAGGTGTATCGTGCCGAGCCGCTGGGCGGCTTCACCGCTTGGCGGCCACAGCTGCCGGTGACCCAGTGGTCGGTCGTGAAACCCCGTGCGGCAGCGGGCTAGGTTCTGTCTCGAAGTGAGTGGTGGGGCGGCACCGTGCAGCGGTGCCGCCCC
>NZ_JBHZCS010000024.1:124624-133263 GCF_042755705.1 Nocardia sp. NPDC059154 | reverse complement strand
GACCCCATGATCCGGCAGTTCGGCTTCGCTCTGGCGGTCGGCGTCGTCGTGGACGCATTCGTCGTGCGCATGATGCTGGTACCCGCCGTCATGTCCATCTTCGGCGACGGCGTGTGGTGGCTGCCGCGTTGGCTCGACCGACTGCTGCCCGATATCGACATCGAAGGCCGCGGCCTTGCTCCCGAAATGACCGATAACGTTCCCACGCCACAGGATTTGGTCGAACTACACGGTGTGCCGTGATAGTTCGTCCGGCACCTCTACGCCGAGCAGCGTCAGAAGTGCGGCGATCTTCTCGTCGAGGAGTCGGCCGACCGCGCTGATGTTTTCGTCGTCGAAGGTGTCGAAGCGTGTCGACGGCTGGTCGAAGCTGACGAACGTCCGATCGTTGTCGGTGTAGATGGCGACGCGGATCGGTGCGTAGAGCATCACGCCCGGATCGTGACGGAACATGCGCTCCGCGATCAGGTTGTTGCCCACCATGTAGGTGACCAACTGCGCGGTACTGCCTCGCAGCGCCATCATGGCAGTCGGGTCGAAGGTCCAGAAGTTGGCGAAGGAGTTCGGTGTTCGCGCTTCGGTGTACTTCGTCACCCGTTCCAGATCACCGGTTGCGATCAGTTGGCTCAACTCGTCGAGTTCGATGTCGGGGACCAGCCGCTCGAAACGCGTACGCAGCTCCTCGAACGTGGCGTCGACTGCGATGGTGATCCGGTTCACCTCGTGCCGAATGCGTTGGACGCGAGCGCTTTTGTCGATGGGGGTGGTGCTCATTGTGCTTCCTTTTCTGCCGAGGAGTTTTCAGACCGGGACGGCCGCGACGGGCGCGGTGGCCCGCAGCTTGGCCAGCGAGATGACGTGGAAGACGAACAGGATGGGAACTCCGGTCGTCGGGATGAGCACCAACGGCAGCATCGACAGTGGCTGTGTCGATGGCGTCAGGTGCAGCAGCTGGGTACGCCCCGGTCCACCCAGAAATCCGACGGCGAAGGCGTACAGGAAGTCGATCAATCCGAATACGTTGAGCCAGAGGATACTTCGGGTTCGACCTGCAGCACGTGGACTGCGGATCAACCATGACGCAGCCAGACCTATTGCTATGTCACCGATTCCGGCCGGAAGTGCGAACGCAGGCGGCAACTCACCCAGCGCCAATGCGGTCAAGAAGACGATGCCGATGAAGCGCGCTTCGTGCGGCCGGACCAACGTTGCGGCAATACCTGGATGAGAAAGCATCCGCTGGATCAGCGGTAGTCGGGAACTCGCCAGCAGGACCACGATCGGTGCGACGATCGCCACGCCCAGCCACGGTCTGACCGTGCCCTCGTCCAGCCGTAGGGCGTTGTTGGCCGCCAGCACAACGACCAGGGCCGTCCAAGCTATCCAGCCGACAATGAAGAGGGTCGAAATTCGTTGCGCCACAACCCTATCGATGCCGACCTCGACGGCCGATGACCGCAAGGTGCGGGTGGTGACAAGAACTATCGCGACCAGCCCGATGATCTCGAGCGCCCAGAGATAGGGAGGTGCAGAGGACATCACATGCTCCGCTCGGTGTTTCAAGAGTGTCGTTCAGGCGAACCAGCGGGATGTAACCACTGGTTACATCCGAGTGTGCGACCAAATGTGACCGTTGTCAACATCCTGGATCCGTGGAATCCTTGCCCCATGGGTCAGGCCACTACCAGTCGCGATCGCGCGAAGCCGTACCACCACGGCGCCTTGCGCGCGACCTTGATCGAGGCCGGCATCGCCCTGGCCCGTGAGGGCGGCCCGGACCGAGTAATCCTCCGCGAAGCCGCCCGAGCCGCCGGCGTCACTCACTCGGCGGCCTACCGCCACTTCACTGACCGAGAAGCCCTCCTAGCCGAGGTAGCACATCACGCACGCCAGGCCCTCGCCTCCGAGATGCGCCACCAAGTAGCCCGCACCAACGATCCCCGCCTCCGCCTACGCGCAGTCGGCACCGCCTACGTCCACTTCGCCCTGGCCGAACCAGGCCTGTTCCGAACAGCCTTCATCGCCTATCCCCCTGCGCCCGAACTTCCCCCACCCGCACTCCCCACCGAGGAATGCGGCCCCTTCGAAATCCTCGGCCAGGTCCTCGACGAAGCCCAAACCGCAGGCCTCCTCAACCCAATCCGCCGCCCCGGCGCCGAAATAGCCGCATGGTCAGCAGTACACGGCCTCGCCGGCTTACTCCTCGACGGCCCACTCCCCGCCACACCCGAGAACATCGAAGACTCACTCGAGCGAGTACTGGACGCGACCGAGCGCGGCCTCTTGACCAGGTAAGTGCGCGATACCCGCCACGATCAGAATGGTGCCGCTGGCGGGCGAGCCTGGGATCGTGGAGCACCCTCGGCATGGGCATTGCGCGCATCGCGAATGGGCGATCTCACGGATGTCCCGACCTCCCATCGAATGTCGAGCTCGTCATTGCGCAATACCGACCTGACGGCGGACCGCACAGCGACCATGTTCTGCGGCTGCACGAGGCGTTGCGCAAGTGAGTCCCCCGGCCCGGATCCAGCACACACCGGCGACGACGAGATAGGGCACCGCGTACACGATCACGATCGCCGCATCCAGAATGATTGGGGGGCATCGGTTCTCGCGATTCCGAGCTGATCTACACCGGCCGTGGATCAGTGGGGCTTGCTGCCACGTCCGCCATGTCCGGTGAGCTGGCGGCGGCGTGCTGACACACCGGCCGTCGCCATGGGTACGCCCCTGACGAAGCGCCTCACCGCGGCAGGGGTCGAGCTGAGCGTGACCGAGATATGAGATCGATGGTGGGCCATGGGACGGCTGGGCCGCGAGCCTGTTCCATCTGGTCCGCATTCACCCGTACGACAGCTCGCCGTGAGGGCCGATTCAGACCCATATGACACCGTGGGCACTCATGACGGTGGAGACGATCGCGCTGAGAACGTTGTGGGGTAAGGCAATTGCTGTCGCTTCAGTTGCACTCGCCACGGTGGCATTGCTTTTGTCAGGTGGCCACACAGAGCAGGTGACCCAGCACGCGACGGTGGTCGGTGTCGAGGTACGCCTGGTGGACTCCTCGGTTCCCCAGCGAGCCTGGACAACATTGAGTCTGATCGACCAAGGCAAATGGCCCCCGACCGACTGTCCTGGAACCAAAGGCGGTACAACATGGCAGAACAGAGGAGGCCAGTTGCCCAATGGTGTCGGCTATCTGGAGTGGGATGTCAACTGCAAGCAACCAGGCCGATCCCGCGATGCGGAGCGGATCGTGACCGGCAACGACGGTTCGGCGTGGTACACAGACGATCACTACGCCAGTTTCACGAGAATGCGCTGATCTCGCGCCGCGCCACGTGGAGTAGCGGCTCGAAGATGTGGCAGGTTCGAGGGTATGACTGTGGCAGGGGCGGGATTCCGCTCGATCGAGCGACCGTCGGCGCTGGGCTGCTGCAGCTTCCGCGCGGCCGGAACACGCGGGCACACGCCCACTGCGACGCGAGTCGTCCGGACGCCAGTACGTTTGCGGAGTGCCCCAGGACGAATCCGTATCCGGAGAGCGGGAACAGAACCCGGACGACGCTGCCGCGGAGGTCAGGCCGGATCGGCTGGTCGCGTCGGTGATCCCGGCCTGGTTGCCGCGGGCCTATCTGCTGGCGGCGGCCACGGTGGCCGGGATCGTCATCACCTTCTGGGGGCTGATGCGCCTGCGCGGTCTGCTGACGGTGCTGGTGGTGTCGTTGTTCCTGGCCTTCGCCATCGAACCCGCGGTGAACTGGCTGGCCGCACGTGGCTGGAGACGCGGTGCGGCGACGCTGGCGGTGTTCGTGGTGGTGACCGTGGTGCTGGTCGGATTCGTCTGGACCATGGGCGAATTGGTGGTCGGTCAGGTGACGACACTGATCGAGAACCTGCCGCACGACACGCAGAGCGCGGTCACCTGGATCAACGACACCTTCCACACCCATCTCTCGGTCACCGACATCACCGATCGCACCTCGGAGATGAGTTCGTCGTTGCGGTCGTGGGCGCTGGGCCTGGCCGATAACGTGTGGGGTATCGGCACCACCGCACTGGGTGTGCTGTTCCAGGGACTGGGCGTCCTGTTGTTCACTTATTACTTCGCCGCTGACGGCCCGCGCTTCCGCAATACGGTCTGCTCCCTCCTGCCGCCGCAGCGGCAGCGACCTGTGTTGCGCGCCTGGGATATCGCGGTCGAGAAGACGGGCGGCTACATTTACTCGCGGGCGCTGCTCGCCTTGTTCTCGGCGCTGGCGCACTACGCCGCGATGCGAGTGCTGGGCATTCCGTCGGCGTTCGCACTGGCGCTGTGGGTGGGCGTGGTGTCCCAGTTCATCCTGACCGTCGGCACCTACCTCGCCGGCGCACTGCCGGTGCTGGTGGCACTGGCCCACAATCCACGGTCGGCGCTGTGGATTCTCGGATTCATCGTCGTCTACCAGCAATTCGAGAACTACGTCCTGCAGCCGCGCATCACCGCGACCACCCTCGACATGCATCCCGCGGTCGCCTTCGGCGCGGTTCTCGCGGGCGCGGCGTTGTTCGGAGCGACGGGCGCACTACTCGCCATCCCGGTGACAGCCACCGCGCAAGCCTTCCTGGCCGCGTACGTCCGCCGCTACGACGTGGAGATCCCACCGAAACCAGAACCCGCACGACGAACTCGTTCCCAACACCGAGCTCCGAACGCCGAATAGCTGCCCCGGAACACCCGCGGCTATCCGAAGGAGGTTGGGAGACATGAAGATCCAAAGCCGCGAGGGCCTCCTCGTCGGTATCTCCTACATTCCCGAGTTCCACACCGACCAGCCCACCTGCCGGCTTACGACTCCGGGTGGACCACCATGACCGGACAGTTCGCGCGCTGCACGAGCGCATTGCTGGTGGAGCCGAGCAGCATGCCGACGAACCCGCCCCGGCCGCGGCTGCCCACAACCAGCAGTTGGGCCCCCTCGGACCAGGTCAGCAGGTGCTCGACCGGATCGGCGAGGTGGATGTCACGGGTGATCTCGACGTCGGGGTACTTCTCCTGCCACCCTGCCAGCCGTTCGACCAGCAACGCCCGCTCCGCCTCGGTCGCTTGCGCGGCCTCGATGGAGGTATCGATGAATCCCGAGTACCGGGCCAGGTACAGGTCGCTCCACGCGTGTACAGCCACGAGCCGCGCGTTGCTCACGGACGCCTCGTAGAACGCGGCGGCGACCGCCGCGTCGCTGACCGGGCTGCCGTCGACGCCGACCACGACCGGCGCCGTGCGGCGGTCCACCCATTCGGGGTCGTCGTCGCGCACCACGACCACCGATCCGGCCGCCTGGCTCGCCACCGAGACCAGGATGGAACCGATCCGGTTCAAGCCCCGGCGTTCGGCCGGACCGCCGAGCACCGTCATATGGGCGGTGGCCGAGAGGTCGATCAACATCCTCGCCGGATGCTGCGGGGACACCTCGGTGCGCACCATCACGGCGGGCGCGGCCTTTTCGGCAACCTCCCGGGCCTGTGCCACCAGGTCGGCGCCGAAAGCCTGAATCGATTGCTCGACTTCGGAATTCACACTCGAAAAGGTGCCCATCACCCCCACGATCACATTCACGTTCGTGCCGTGCGCGATCAACAGTTCGCGCCCGCGCTCCGCCGCGGTCTCCGCCGCCCAGCGCACGGCCGACAGCGCGGCCGGAGAATCATCGACACCGACCACGATCGGTGCGGTGGATATCGAGTGCGGATCGCGCGACTTCGGGGAACTCATGACTTGCCCACCTCCTGGGATGCCGTGAACCGAGCAGAACCAGTGGGTCTCGCAAATCCGAACATAGCACCGCCCAGCACCCCGACCCGGAATCGCCACTGCAAGTCCCGGCCAGAGGGGTGTGGGTCAGCGGCCCGGGACGGTTACCGGGTTGAAGCAGCTGGAGGGGAGGTCCTGGATGGAGCAGAGGGCCGGGGGGCGGGTGGGGAGGTAGTCGGCGGGGACGCCGCCGGAGGTGGTGATGTCGCGGTAGGCGGGGACCGCGGCGGTGGGGTGGCGGGTCAGGGTGGGGTCGGTGGTGACGTTGACGGTGTAGAGGCCGAAACGTGGTGAGTAGCTGCCCCATTCATAGTTGTCGGTGATGCTCCAGTAGTTGTAGCCGATGACGTTGATGCCGTCGGCCTTGGCGCGCTGGACCCAGTAGACGGTGTCGCGCAGGTCGTCCTCGCGGGTCATGCCGTCGGTGGTGGGTGAGCCGTTGTCGGAGGGCATGCCGTTTTCGACGATGTAGAGGGGGCGGCCCGGGAACTTCTGCGCGTATCGACGCAGGACGTAGTAGATGCCGTCGGGTTCGAGGACGAGGCTCGAGGGTTGGTTGGTCAGCAGGGCCGCCAGATTCGGCGGATTGGTCAGGGATCCACCGTAGTAGTAATCGATTCCTATGTAGTCGAGCTTGTCCGCGATCCGGTCGACGAAGGACGCGTCGGCCTGTGCCGTGCCGATGGCCGAGAAGGCGATGTTGCTCGTGACCATGGCACCGGGCTGCCGGAGGTGGATGTGGTCGTAGATCGCGCGGTGCGCGGCGACCATCCGATCGATCATGGGTGCGACGTCGAGTGCGCCGAGATCGCCGATCTGCTGTTCTTTTCCGGCATAGGCGAGGGGCTCGTTGAAGGTGACCCACAGCGGATCGAAGTGCGCGTAGCGGTCCACGACCGCGCGGGCGTTGGTGAGCCAATCATCGACCATGCCCGGATTGCGCCAGCCGCCGCGATCGACCTCCCAGCCCGGGAACACCCAGTGGTCCAGGGTGATCATGGGCCGGATTCCGGCCGCGCGAATTCGCGCGATCATGCTGTCGTAGAAGGAGAAATCCCATTCGCCCGGATTCGGTTGCACCCGGGCCCATTCCACGCTGATCCGGTAGACGCCGACACCGAGGTCGGCGGCGTGCTGGATATCCTCATCGTAGCGATGAAAGAAGTCAACCGAATTGCGGTAGTCCTCGGCGCGACCGGATCCCGCGTAACGGCTCCAATTGCTGTCCGGCGCAGAGCCTTCACTCTGAAACCCGGAACTGGACACTCCCCAGAGGAAATTGCCGCCCACCGGCGGTAGCCCCGGATCGGCGGCAACCCTGCCGGGCGTGGCGACCATGCACCAGGCGGTGAGAACGATACATGCCAGTGTGAACAGTGCACGTTGTCCCATCGCATCGAGATTACCTCCCGGAGAACCGGTCTCGGGGCACTCTGACCACATCGAGCCCCGTTCTCGGCCCGGCATCCGGAAAGTCACACAGCCGTCGGACCGCTCACGACGAGAGCTCCACTCAATGCGCAATCAGCCAGCCGACTCGGTCATACGCGAGGACCTGGTACAACACCAAGACAACCGCCGACACGAGCGCCGCCGTCGACAGCCCCGCACCCCACAGCGCGACCGCCCCGCCGCCCAGCACGAGCACTTCGATCACCAGCCGCACAACGCCGGGCACGGCAACCGTCGCTTCCCCGTTCCGGCTCGGATCCCCCGGCACGGCAAACATCCCCCACACCGCCGCCACCACGATCGGCAGTATCAACACCAGGGCAAACCGCCACGGCGCATCGAACCCTCGCCACCCCAGAATTCCGAACGACACCACAGCGGTCAGCTCGAGCAGAAATCGCACGCCGAGCATGAACGGGTTCAACGACATCCGACAATCCTCATCATTCACATCCCCATCTCGCCCGAGGACACCCGCCAACTCTACGAGCGGCCACCGCGCCGCCCGGTGGTCAATTCGCGCCGAAAAGGTGACCGAACGCGCCAATGAGCTCGCGACCAGACATCCTCCCGACAGAATCCGTTGTGGCGAATAAGATTTGGTCGCCTTTGCTCAGTTGCTCGGCACGCTGAGCGGTGTGGTGCCGCCCGTGATGGCCTCGGTGTGGCAGCACCGAGCCTTCCGGTCCCTGCGTGGCTCAACGAATGGACTCCGGGGAGCACCTGGCCGAGGTTCGCGAACGGGCCCGGCCGCTTCCCACCCGATAGCTCTGGCGGTGCCGATACCGATTCGAATGGCGTTGTTGCAAATGAAATTTCATTTGCATTTCTCATCCGCAAGCGGCCAGGACCTGGTGTGCCTAGTGCGCGACAAAATGTGCCAGAAAGCGGTTCCGGGGCGAAAAGCTCGTTCTTTGCCGCAACACTCGAGGGGCACGGTCCGGGGTGAGCGCACCCCGGACCGTTGTCCACTTCGCTGGTCATCCGTTGGGACGGGACGGGTGACGGCGCACGAACGCTGGTGATGGAGGCGAACTCGCGGTATGACGGGATCCGATGAAGAGCAGCAGATGAGCGATCTTGTCGCGCGGCTGTCCAATCGATTTCCTGATTTGACGGCTCGCGTCGTCGGGGAGGTGGTTCGGGGTATTCATCGGGATTTCGAGGGGCACCGGGTTCGGGAGTTCATTCCGCTGCTGGTGGAGCGGATCGCCGAGCGGCAGTTGAGCCGTCGGGTGTGCTACAGCTCGGCCGTGCGGGTCGACGGGTAGCAGGTTGTTCAGCCGTGGTGGCGGCTCCGTCAGGGGGGGGCCGGGAACCCCACTCGGAACGAGCAGTCGTTTTGTACCCGGTTCCACAATGAGGGGGGCTCCCCCCCCCGAGCCTCTTAGAG
>NZ_JBHZCS010000024.1:107171-124614 GCF_042755705.1 Nocardia sp. NPDC059154 | reverse complement strand
GGGCGGGGTTGGGTGGGGGATGAGGGGGGGAGGGGAGGGGGGGGTGGTTGGGGGGGGGGGAAGGGTTGGGGGTGGGGGGGGGGGGGGTGGGGGTTTTCTCGTTTTTGTCCACCGCCTCGTGGCGGCCCCCCCCCCCCCCACCGCTCGGACCGATCAGTCGTTTGGCACCAGTCGCCACAATGAGGTGACCTCACCCCGCCGAGCCTCGTAGAGAGGATCGCTGCTGTCCGATGCTCGCGGATGCCGCGGAGGTGTGTCGTACCGGGCTGCCACGCGCAGCCCGGAGGCGGCGATGCGGGCACGGAACTCGTCCCGGCTTCGCAATTCGAGGCGTTCGGCGAGGTCGGAGAGAATCAGCCAGCCTTCACCGTGCGGGGCGAGGTGGTGGCGCAATCCGTCCAGGAAGCGATGCAGCACAGTCGATCCGGGGTCGTAGATGCCGAGCTCCAGCGCTGAGGTCGGGTGCGCCGGCAGCCAGGGCGGGTTGCAGACGATCAGGTCCGCACGACCCTCGGGCCACAGATCGGCCTGCCTGACCCGAACCAGGGCGGTGAGGCCGAGGCGGTCCAGGTTCGCCTCGGCACAGGCCACCGCGCGAGGATTGATATCGGTGGCGGTCACCCGCGCACCGCGCCGGGCCAGAACCGCGGCGAGCACCCCGGTCCCCGTGCCGAGATCGAATACGGAGGGCCGCTGCGCTTTCACCGGAAACGGCGCGCCGGCGACGAGATCGACGTACTCGCCGCGAACCGGGGAGAACACGCCGTAGTCAGGATGGATGCGCGCACCCAGCGCTGGAATCTCGACACCGTTCCGATGCCACTGATAGGCGCTGAGCACCCCGAGCAGCTCGGTCAGCGACACGCACATCCGCTGGATATCTGGGCAATTCGGGCGCACCGCCGCGTAAGCGTGTTCGCACGCCGACCGAACATCGTGCGCGCGCCGTAGCTCGAGAGAGTAACCAGGTTCGAACACGATCAGCAGCCTGCCGAGTATCTCGGCGCGCTCGGCCTGCGCGGCACGCTGCTGATGGAACACCGCTGCCGGACTGCTTTCGCCCCCAATCGGTCGTGCGGCTCGCCGCAGACGGCGGTCGAGGGCTCGCAGCAACTGGCGAGCATTGTGAAAATCCCCGCGCCACACCAGGCCGGTGCCCGCCCGCGCGAGCCGGTGGGCGGTCTGCGCGGTCGTGCGGTCGTCGGCGACGACGATGCGGGCGGGGGCCGGAGCCCCGTTCTCGGAATGCCAGTGGGCGGTGTAGACCGATCGATTCTCGGTCCAGCTGAGGGTGGACATGACGAACTCCTGCGGAAACGAAGGTGCCTGGGGCCGGCGACGCTTCGAGGCAGGAGTCCGGAGAGCGACTTTCCGTCAGAACGAGGGAGATTCGGACCGTTCCCGCGGCGAAGCGCAGGAGCGGTTGTCGCCCAGCACCATTCCCATGCCCACGGTCGGTCCCTCCGTCAGATGTCCGTCCCCATGATTGCACACGCCCGGATCGGACGTGTCTCAGCGCCTTCTCAGCGACCGCGGGGCAGACTCCCCCGTGTCCGGTACACCGACTGCTCGAAAGGGATCCGCATGTCCGCGGCGCAACCGCATACGAACTACAAGCTCCCCCAGGTCACCGCCCTGTTCTGGGTGCTGAAGATCGCGGCGACCACGCTCGGCGAGACCGGTGGGGATCTGCTGGCCCAAACCCTGAGCCTCGGCTATGCGGCGGCGTCGATGCTGTTTCTGGGCATCTTCGCCGTCAGCCTGGTCGCCCAGTTGGGGGCCCGCCAGTTCCATCCCGCGCTGTACTGGACCGTGATCGCCGCGACCAGCACGGCCGGCACCACCATCTCCGATTTCCTCAATCGCGGCCCCGGTTCGGGCACCTCCACCGACGGCGGCCTGGGCTACGGCGCGGGCGCGGCCGTCCTGATCACCGGCCTGGCCGTCGTCTTCGTCATCTGGAAGCTCAGCGGCCAGACCTACGACGTCACCGGAATCACCAGTACGCGTGGCGAACTGCTGTATTGGGCGGCCATTCTGCTGTCCAACACACTGGGTACCTCCCTGGGCGACTACCTCTCCGACAGTTCCGGGCTCGGCTACGGCGGGGGCGCGCTGCTCATCGCCGCGGTCATGGCCGCCCTGCTTGCCGCCCATTACCTGACCCGGATCTCGGGGGTCCTGCTGTTCTGGCTTGCGTTCATCCTCACCCGACCGCTCGGTGCGACGGTGGGCGATCTGCTGTCCAAATCGCACGACAAGGGCGGGCTCGGTTTCGGCACCTGGGGCACCACCTCAGTCCTGCTGATCATTCTCGTCGCGGGAATCACCTACAGCTACAAGAGAATACGCACCGTCACCGGGCTCCAACAGGATCGAGTGGGCGTAGCCGCCGTCGACGCGGAGCGCACCGCCGGTGGTCTCCGAGGCGAAGGGTAAGCCGAGGTAGCCCGGCACTGCCGTCGCCGCCGAGTCTATGGTCGCGGCAGGAGCCGACGGCGTACGAGCCGCGCGTCGGCGCGGCGACATCGGAGGGCGAATGGGTACCGGGAGCGAAACGAGCGGGCGGCACAAGGATGCCAATGCCACCCGTTCGGCCCTGCTGGCCGCGGCGCGGGAGGTGTTCGCCGAGAAGGGTTTCGAGGGCACGACCGTGCGGGAGATCGCGGCCCGGGCTGGAGCGAATCAGGCGCTGCTGTTCCGGTACTTCGGGAACAAGGACGAGCTGTTCCGGGCGGTCGTCGCGGATCGCGGCCAGCGGGTGCTGTCGGAAGGCCCCGCGGACGAGCTGCTCGGCCGGCTGCTGGCCGGGATGCTGAATACTGCTGCCGATCAACAGCTTTGGCTGCAGGCCGCGCTGCGATCGAGCGGACATGCCAGCGGCGTGTCGGTGATCCGGCGGGAGCTGGACGAACGATACGTGCGGGCACTGTCCGAACTCGGCGACGGCCCGGACGCCGAATTGCGGGCCGATCTGGTGGTGGCCTGGCTGCTGGGCATCGGTCTGCTGCGATCGGTCTATCACTGGGAGCCGCTGGCGAGCGCCGACCCGGCCGTCGTCGCCGATCATGTCCTGCGTTCGGCGCGAGTCCTCCTGGACCGGGTAAGTACGAATTTCCCTCCGTCATAACGGAAATCGAGCGTTGACGGTTGGGTGGCGCACTCCTACGATCGACCGCTGTAAGCATTTGCTTACATCAGAAGGAGTTTCGCGTGACCACACCTACCGAAGTCCGCCACTATCCGTTCGGCGATCCGGTCCGGCTCGATCCGCATCCGACGGCGATGACACTGCTCCGCGAGGAACCGATTTCCCGCGTCCGGCTGCCCTACGGCGGCGAGGCCTGGCTCGTCACCCGCTACGCCGACGTGCGCTCGGTGCTCAGCGATCCCCGGTTCAGCCGCGCCGCCACGGTAGGCCGCGAGGATGTGCCGCGGGTGCGCGAGACACCGGCCATGCCGAACATCCCGACCAGCATGGACCCGCCGGAGCTGACCCGGCTCCGCAAGCTGACCATGACCGCGTTCACCACCCGTCGCGTGCAGGAGCTGCGCCCACGCGCCGAGGAGATCGTCGAGGACATGCTGACTGCCATGGCCGCGGCCGGCTCGCCCGCCGACCTGGTGGAGGCGCTGGCGCTCCCGGTGCCGGTCACGGTCATCTGCGAAATGCTCGGTGTGCCACCGCGGGACCAGCATCGTTTCCGCGACTTCTCCGACGCGATCATGTCCACCACCGCCGTCCCCGACGAGGAACGACTGGCCGCGTTCGCCGCCGTCGCCGAATACCTGACCGAGCAGATCGCCGAGCGCCGCGCCCACCCCGCCGACGATCTGCTCGGAGCGCTGGTGGTGGCCCGGGACAACGATGACCGGCTCAGCGAGGACGAGCTGATCACGCTCGGCCTCACCCTGCTGGTCGCCGGTCACGAGACCACGGCCAATCAGATCGCCAATTTCGTCTACGTCCTGCTCACCGCGGGCGAATGGGACCGGCTGCGTGCGGATCCCGATCTCGTCCCGGCCGCCATCGAGGAGCTGCTCCGCTACATCCAGCTCGGCAATGGCGGCGCGTTCCCGCGCATCGCCGTCGAGGATGTCGAACTGTCGGGCACGCTCATTCGCGCGGGCGAGGCCGTCTTCGTGGATCTGGCGATCGCGAACCGCGACGAGACGGTCTTCCCGGATCCGGACACCATGGACCTGACCCGACATCACAACTCGCACTTGGCCTTCGGCCACGGCTTCCATCACTGCGTGGGTGCGCAACTGGCCCGCCTCGAACTGCAGGTGACGCTGACCGCGCTGCTGCGTCGCTTCCCGAACCTGCGTCTGGCGGTTCCCGCCGACGAGGTGGAGTGGAAGACGGGCATGCTGCTGCGCGGCCCGAAAGCGCTTCCGGTCGTCTGGTAGTGCCCGGCCGTGGGCGGCCCCTTCGGCGAGCCGCCCACGGCGCACCCTACGCGTTCGCCGGAAGATCCGTCCCCGCACCACGTTTGCGCACCGCGACCAGGTCGTGGCGCGCCGGCGGCAGGGTCTGCTCCTGCGCGCCCTCGATGGTGAATCCGGCATCGATGATCATCTGCCGGTCGTCGGCTCCGGGCTGCCCCTCGCTGGTGAGGTAGTCGCCCAGAAAGATCGAATTGGCCAGGTGCAGCGCCAGCGGTTGCAGGCCGCGCAGGTGGAGCTCACGGCCACCGGCCAGCCGCACCTCCACGTCGGGGAAGAAGAAGCGGAACAGCGCGAGAATGCGCAGGCAGCGGTCGGGCGTCAGCTCCCACTGTCCCGCCAGCGGCGTTCCATCGAACGGGATCAGGAAGTTGACCGGCACCGAGTCCGGGTCCAGCGCCCGCAGCGCGAAGGCCAGATCGACGATGTCCTCGTCCGACTCCCCCATGCCGAAAATCGCTCCGGAACAAGGTGACAGCCCGGCCGCGCTCGCCCGCAGCACGGTGTCGACGCGATCGTCGAAGGTGTGCGTACTGCAGATGTCGGCATAGCGCGCCTCGGAGGTGTTGAGGTTGTGGCTGTAGGCGTGGGCCCCGGCCGCCGCGAGCCGCTCGGCCTGTCCCTCCCCCAATAGACCCAGGCACACGCAGATCTCCGTCTGCGGATGGTCGGCCGTGATGGCGGCAATGGTCTGCTCGATTCTGGTCAGATCCCGTTCGCCGGGCCCGCGCCCGCTGGCGACCAGGCACACTCGTTTGGCCCCGCCCGCAATCGCCTGCCCGGCGACCCGCGCGGCCTGCTCGGGCGTGATCCAGGAGTACTTCAGCACACCGGATGCCGAGCCCAGCCGCTGCGAGCAGTACCCGCAGTCCTCCGGGCACAGGCCGCTCTTCATATTGACGATCGTGTTGAGTTTGACACGCGCGCCGAAGAATTCGTGTCGCACCCGCGAGCCTGCCGCCACGACGTCGATGAGCGGTTGCGCGCCGCTCAGCAATGCCAGCGCCTCCGCCCGGGTCGGGACCGTCCGACGTAACGCCTTGTCCACCAACAGATTCAACAGTCCATCAGTCATGTCAAGGCAATCTACCTCGAGCTTGAACACCGTTCAAGTATTGGTTTGACGTGGCCTTTTGTGATAACTAACAGTCCGAGGTGGGTGACGTTTGCCGAATACTCACAGGCCGAGTGCCCGGACAGCCGGTCCGGATGATCGGTAGCTTCGGGATCGGGAAGCAGGGGGTGCAAGGGAGAAGCCGGGATGTCGATGATCGATTCACCGAGTTCGGGCCTGACCATTTCGGGCATGCCGCTGTCGTCGGCGCTGCGGGACGTCCGCGAGCTGTCGCGGCGCATGGTCGGGCATTTCGTGGAGACCGTGGTCCCGTGCGGGACGCTGCCGGGCGACGCGCTGCGCGGGGATGTCACGACCATCACCCGCACCTGCCTCGAGCTGGCGGTCAGCATGCTCGACGGCCGGGACATCCCGGAGAAGACCAAGCGCCTCGAGGACGCCGCGGCGCAGTGGGCCCGCGAGGGCATTCCGATCGACACCATCCATCACGCCATCCACGAGGGCTTCAAGATCGGCCTGGACCTGGTGATGGCCAAGTCCACCAGCAAGTACACGCAGGCGGCGGGCGCGACCACGCCCTCGCTCACCGCATCGGACTTCCACGCCATGGTCGGCGGCGCGAAACTCGTGGTGGAGCTGCTGGATCGGATGACGGCGGCCGTCTCGGTCGCGTACGTGCGCGACCTGCGCGCGGTGATCAGCGAGCACCACACCGCCGTGCACACGTTGACCTCGGCGCTGCTCGGCGGCCACAGCACCTCCACCATGGCCCGCGAGTGCGGCATCGAGATCGCGGAATCGTATCGGGTGCTTGCGGTTTCGATTCCGCCGCATCCGGACGAGATGAACCGGGCGCTCGACAGCCAGGTGGTCGCGCGCCGCAAACTGCGCCGGACACAGGCCGAGCTGGCGACCCGCTATCCGGACAAGGCGCTCTCGCTGCTGAGCGTCGACGGCGGCACCATCCTGATCCCGGAGCACGGGCTGCCCGACGCGGAGCTCGACGAATTCATCGTCAACCTCTCCCGGGCCGCGCAGGTGCCGATCACCGCAGCAGTCACCCAGGCTGCGCCGCAACAGATTCCGGCCGCGACCGAGCAGGCGCACGAGCTGCTCGACATGGTGCAGCGCTTGCAGCTGGTCCGTGGGCTGTACCGCTTCGACGATCTCTCGCTCGAATACCAGCTCACCCGTCCGGGTCCCGGCCGCGATCACCTCGGGACGCTGCTGGATCCGCTGGACGAGTATCCCGAACTACTGCAGACGCTCCAGTTGCACATCAGCAACGACCTGAACCGTCAGCGCACGGCCCGGACGCTGCATGTCCACACCAATACTGTCGACTACCGGCTGAAACGTATCGGCCGGCTCACCGGATTCGACCCGACGCACACCTCGGGGGTCTGGTATCTGCGCTCGGCCCTGGTGGCGCGCACCTACCGGAGCACCCGGTCGAACAATGCCCAGGACTTGTGCAGGTCCTCCTCCCAGTAGCCCCAGGAGTGGGTGCCGACCGGCGCAGATCGAAGGTGACGGGCACGTGCAGGGCGGCGCGCCGGTCGCGCAGGGCGAGGGCGCACTGATCGGTAACGGCCTCCAGGATCACGCCGGATATCAACTGCGCCAACAGTTTCAGCTGCCGAGCTACACGCCATTCGATGGACTGCGAGAACGCATCGAGTCCGCAATCACGATCTACGAAGGCGCCCGCTCTTGGCGTTTGGAGCAGTATGCGCGACTTCAGCAGCAGTACAACGAGTTCGACGATCCATCGGCACCGTGCGTGATACACGACGAGCATGGCAAGGAAATCTTGTGGTACCGCCCTCGGGTGTTCCCACCGTTCCCTACCTCGACAACGTATCGGTTGGTTGGCGTGAGGGGGATCTCGTCCAACTGGCGGTCGACTACACCGACTTCCGGCGGATCACCGACGGCCAGTATCAAAGCATTTTCGACGCTTACGGCGGCTACGACGTAACCAAATGGCCGGGTTATCGATTACTCGCCGACATCCCGCGTGGTGCCGAAGCCATGGACCTGACGAGCGCCCTGAGCCCGAACCGTGTCAGCCCGCCGGACCACCACCGCGTCCACACCCACCCACCGCGCCGACAATGCTGCCGCTACCCCGGGAGAGGAGTATGCCCCGCTACGGTATAGCGATCGATAACGCGAATTCACAGCTCGGACCTTTCATCGAAGGAGCAGGGAATGGCCGCGATACCGAATGACTATCGCAATCGGCCGGTGGCCGTGATCGGCGCGGGAACCCTGGGCCGGCGCATTGCGCTGATGTTCGCCACGCGGGGCGGCACCGTGCACATCACCGATCCGAACGGGACGCAGGGGACGCAGGCCGCCGGGTATGCGACCGGCGAATTGCCCGCGGTGGCCGCCCACATCGACGGCGGCACGCCGGGGATCGTGAGTTATGTGCCGGACCTGGCCGATGCGGTGGCGGAGGCGTGGCTGGTGGTGGAGGCGGTGCCGGAGCGGCTCGACCTCAAGAAGTCGATCTTCGGTCAGCTCGACGGACTGTGCGCGGCCGATGCGGTCGTCTCGTCGAATTCGTCGTCGTATGCGAGCAGGCTGTTCACCGAGAGGCTTTCGACCCGCGACCGCATGCTCAATACGCATTTCTATATGCCGCCCGCGTCGACGACGCTCGATGTGATGTCCGATGGCGATACCGCGCCCGAGATCATCGACTTCGTCATGTCGACGTTCCCCGAATACGGTCTGCATCCTTTCCTGTGCCGCAAGGAGAGCACCGGCTTCATCCTCAATCGGATCTGGGCGGCGCTGAAACGCGAATCGCTCGACGTCGTCTACGAGGGCGTCTCGACCCCGCAGGATGTCGATGCCATGTTCAAGCTGAATTTCGGCACCAAGGCGGGCCCGTTCCGGATGATGGACAGCGTCGGCCTCGATGTGGTGCTCGATATCGAAGAGCATTACGCCCAGGAGAATCCGCATCTACCCGAGGGCCCGCGCATTCTGCTGAAGCGCTATATCGCCGACGGCAGGCTGGGCGTGAAATCCGGTGCCGGCTTCTACGACGACTACCCCGACCCGAATCGGCTTTGACGGCAGGAGGCCGCGATGAAACATCTGCTCGCGCTCGACCTCAAAGCCCGTGCCATGCACGCGATCTCGCTCGACGGGGGTGACGTGCGCACCCTGATCACCGGGTTGGACGCCTACCCCGACGGCGTCACCGTCGATCAAGATCGCGGGCACGTGTACTGGACCAGCATGGGCGCACCCGACATGCGTCCCACGCCCGGCACGGAACCCGTGTTCTTCCACCGGACCGGCATGCTCGAACGCGCCGACCTCGACGGCGGCAATCGCACGGTGATCGTCCCGCCCGGTGCGTTCACCACCGGCAAGCAGCTCACCGCCGATTTCGACACCGGCCACCTGTACTGGTGCGACCGCGAGGGCATGCAGGTCCTCACCTGCAATCTCGCCGGGGGCGAGCTGCGCCCGCTGGTGGTCACCGGCGAAGGCCCCGAAGACGCTGTGCAGTCTCGGAATTGGCCGGTCGGCATCTGCCTGGACCTCGACCGCCGCCACCTCTACTGGACCCAGAAGGGCGCACCGAAGGCTGGTGAAGGCCGGATCTTCCGCGCGCCACTCGAGCTCCCCGCCGGCACCTCCCCCGCGGCCCGCACCGATATCGAGGTGCTCTGGCACGACCTCCCCGAACCGATCGACCTGGCACTGTCCGGCGACGGGAACCTGCTGTGGACCGACCGCGGCGCGGAACCCGCGGGCAACACCCTCAACAGCGCCTCGGTCGACCCGGTTCCGGGACCGGTGACCATCCTGTCCAGCGGCTACCGCGAGGCCATCGGCGTGGTGGCGATCAGCGAATCCCGGTTCTACGTCGGCGATCTCGGCGGCGCGATCCGCCTCGTCGACCTCGACGACGGCATCGACACCGAAATCGCCCGCCCCGGTGGCGCGCTCACCGGACTGGCACTGGCAGACCTCTGAGAGTGGGACCCGAGCACCGCATCGAGAACGCCGGGGAATCGTTCGTCGAGGTCGGCCCGGCGCAGGGTCATGTAGCGGGCCTTGCCGTCGACGCGGGTGACGGTGAGGCCGGCCTCGCGCAGGGTGCGCCAATGGTTCGACAGGGTCGATCTCGGGATTACGAGATGGTCGGGGCTGCAGGAGATTTCGCCGTGGACGGCCATGAGGCGCACCAGTTCCATCCGGACCGGGTCCCCCAGGGCGTGCAGCACCGTCACCAGGTTCAGGTCCGCGGTATTCGGCTGGGTCAGCGGCGGCATCGGGTTCCTCGTTCGGTTGACATGACCGGGGCACCAGCTTACGTTCGTTTCGTTAATTCGGAAATATCGAAATGAGATTGCCGTGACGGTCCTCAGCACCCTGGCCCGCGTCTACGTCGACGATCTGGACGCCGCATTGCCCACGTTCACCGCGCTCACCGGTGAGCAGCCCCGGCTCCGCTTCGCCTATCGCGAGCTGGAACTGGCCGGCATCGGCGCCTACCTGCTCATCGCCGGAACCCCGGAAGCCCTTGCCCCCTACCGGGAAACACACGCCACCGCGATAGTGGACGACCTGGACGAGGTGCTGACGATCATCACCACCCTCGGCGGCGACATCCTCGACGGCCCGAACGACGTTCCCACCGGCCGCAATCTGACGGTGCGGCACCCCGGCGGCGCACGCATCGAATACGTCGAATTCGATACGGCCAAGGTCGAATCCGTCGCGAGCTGACGACGGCAGGCCCCGCGCGGCGATCAGGCACCGGCGCGGGCGGTGGCCAGGTTGGCGCCGATGGCGGGGCGCTCGGGTCCTTCGCCTGGCGGGCAGGGCCTGATCCGGAGCCCGCCGCCGACCGATCCGACTACACCATGGTGTCCCCCACCGGGAGACCGAAAGCGTGGTTCCCGTACATAACGTAGGCACGTTCGGGGTCGTTGGCCGCGTGGACGCGTCCGGCATGGGCATCGCGCCAGAGGCGTTGCAGCGGGGTGTCGACTGCGAGGGCGCCGGCCCCGGCGGCCTCGAAGAGCCGGTCGATGGCGGCGATGGCGCGGGCGGTAGCGCGGACCTGGTCGCGGCGCGCGCGGGCGCGCAGGGCGAACGGGATCTCCCCGCCGTCCCGGAGCCGGGCGTACTCGTCGGCGACATTGCCGGACAACTGCCGCCACGCGGCATCGATGTCGCTGGCGGATTCGGCGATGCGGATCTTGCCGAAGGGGTCGTCCTTGGCGTGCTCGCCGGCGTACGCGGCCCGGATCCGCTTGCCCTGATGCTCGACGTGGGCCGCGTAGGCGCCGTAGGCCATGCCGACGATCGGCGTGGAGATCGTGGCGGGATGGATTGTCCCCCATGGCATTTTGTAGACCGGCTCCGAATTTCGCTGCAGCCCGGGCGATGTCAGCGAGTTCATGACGCCGAAGCTTAGGAAGCGGTGCCGCGGGACGAAGACGTTCTCGACGACAACCGTATTGGATCCGGTGCCACGCAGACCGACCACGTTCCAGACGTCGTCGACGGAGTAGTCGCTGCGCGGGATGAGGAAGGAGCCGAAGTCGACAGGCTTGCCGTTCTCGAGCACCGGCCCGCCGACGAAGACCCAGTCGGCGTGGTCCACCCCGGAAGACCACGCCCACGAACCGCTGACCAGATAGCCACCGTCCACCACGGCACCGGCGCCCATCGGCGCGTACGACGAGGCGATCCGCGCTTCGCTGTCGTGGCCCCAGACATCGTCCTGCGCACGCTGATCGAACAGCGCCAGGTGCCAGTTGTGAATCCCCAGGATCCCCGCCACCCAGCCGGTGGATCCACAGGCGCTCGCCAGGGTGCGCACGGTGTCGTAGAAGACCACCGGATCTGCGGCGCATCCGCCCCATTGCCGCGGCTGCATCAGGGTGAAGAATCCCGCCTCCCGCAGGTCCTCGATCGACTCGTCGGGAATGCGCCGCAATGTCTCGGTCCGCTGGGCGCGCTCGCGCAGGGTCGGCACCAAAGCCTCGACGCGCGCGGTGATTTCACGGGTCATCTCGCCGGGTTCTCCTGACCGGTCAGGTGGCGATCGCACACTCTCCGCCACATATCTAGAACACGTTCCAGTCACTATCGAGCAGCTCGAGGCCCGCGACAAGCGGACGGAAATCCCTAAAAGAAGAGTCTTTCGACCATTTTCTGGATGCTCTTACTGATCGGAAGCTGACACAGATCTGAAACTGGTTCTAGACCTAGGAGGGTGCGATGGCGACGTCACGCGGGTTCGGCAGAAAGATCCGGGACATCGACGTGGGCACGATGCCGACCCGCTATGCCCGCGGCTGGCACTGCCTGGGCCTGGCGGACGCGTTCCGGGACGGGAAACCCCACTCGGTCAATGCCTTCGGCACCAAGCTGGCCGTCTGGGCCGACGATACCGGCGGACTGCGGGTGCTGGACGCCTACTGCCGCCACCTCGGCGGCGACCTGTCGACAGGCACGGTCAAGGACGGCCGGATCGCCTGCCCGTTCCACGACTGGCGCTGGGACGGCGACGGCCGCTGCACCGGCATTCCCTACGCGCCGCGGATACCCCCGCTGGCCCGCACCCGCGCGTGGACCACGCTCGAGCGCAACGGCCAGCTCTTCGTCTGGCACGACCACGAGGGCAACCCGCCACCGGACCAGGTCACCATCCCGACCATCCGGGGACCGTACACCGACGCCGAAGGCAACCCCGCGGCAACGCTTTCCCCCGACTGGACCCCGTGGACCTGGCGCTCGATCCTCATCGAGGGCTCCAACTGCCGCGAGATCATCGACAACATCGTGGACATGGCCCACTTCTTCTACATCCACTACGCGTTCCCAACATTTTTCAAGAACGTCTTCGAGGGCCATGTCGCGACGCAGTACCTAGAGACCAAGGGCCGCCCGGACGTCGGCATGGCGACCAAGTACCGCGGAGACACGCTGCTGAAATCGGAGGCCTCGTACTTCGGGCCCGCCTACATGATCAATCCACTGCTCAATGTCTACGGCGGTTTCGAGGTCCGCAGCGTTCTGGTCAACTGTCACTACCCGGTCACCCAGGACTCCTTCGTCCTGCAGTACGGCATCACGCTGGAAAGACCCACGGGCGTACCGGCGGACACCGCGAACCGTCTGGCGGACAGGATGACCGAGGGCATCGGCGAGGGCTTCCTGCAGGACGTGGAGATCTGGAAGCACAAGTCCAAGATCGAGAACCCACTGCTCTGCGACGAGGACGGCCCGGTCTACCAGCTGCGCCGCTGGTACGAGCAGTTCTACGTCGACGTCGCCGACGTCGACCCGAAATCGGTGCGGCGCTTCGAGTTCGAAGTCGACACCTCGCGGGCCAACGAGGTCTGGGAGCTCGAGGTCGCCGAGAACCTGCGCCGGCGCGATGTGATCCCGGCCACCGCACCCTAGCCCAGTTCGAGGACGATCTCGGTTCGGAGGTCACCGGCGCCGCGGCCCAAGGTCCTCGATCGCTCGTCGAAGGTCCTCAAACCGTCCCTCGGGGATTCACCGGCTACCCCGCAGCTCACTACCGTGCGCTGGGTGACCGCGATATCACCGAAAACCCCAGCAGCGCCGGAGATCACGCGTCCGCATCCGGTGCGGCGATCGCCCAAGGGCTCATTCCTGTACCGGATGGTCAGCACGACCGACCCGAAGGTGCTGGGGCAGATGTACCTGATGACCTCGATGGCGTTCTTCATGATCGCCGGGCTGATGGCGTTGATCATGCGCGCGGAGCTGGCGCAGCCGGGCATGCAGTTCCTGTCGCCGGAACAGTTCAACCAGCTGTTCACCATGCACGGCACGATCATGCTGCTGTTCTACGCGACCGCCATCATCTTCGGATTCGCGAATATCCTGCTGCCCTTGCAGATCGGCGCGCCCGATGTCGCGTTTCCGCGGCTCAATGCGCTGAGCTACTGGTTGTATCTGTTCGGCGCGACCATGGCGACCGCAGGCTTCGTCACCCCGGGCGGTGCGGCCGATTTCGGCTGGACCGCGTACGTGCCGCTGTCGGACATCATCCACTCCCCCGGTGTCGGCGCGGACCTGTGGATCCTGGGGGTGGGCGTCTCGGGCCTGGGAACCATTCTGGGCGCGGTCAATATGCTCACCACCGTCGTGTGCCTGCGCTGCCCGGGTATGACCATGTTCCGGCTGCCCATCTTCACCTGGAACGTCGTCGTCGCGAGTTTCCTTGTGCTGCTGGTGTTCCCGCTGCTGACCGCAGCCGCCCTGGCGCTGTACTACGACCGGCACCTCGGTGGGCACATCTACGATCCGGCCAGCGGCGGAACCATGCTGTTCCAGCATCTCTTCTGGTATTTCGGGCACCCCGAGGTGTACGTGATCGCGCTGCCGTTCTTCGGCATCGTGTCGGAGATCTTCCCGGTGTTCAGCCGCAAACCACTGTTCGGCTACACCGGCATGGTCTACGCGACACTGGGCATCGCGGCGCTGTCCATCGCGGTGTGGGCGCACCACATGTATGCCACGGGAGCCGTGCTGCTGCCGTACTTCTCGTTCATGACCTTCCTCATCGCGGTGCCGACCGGCGTGAAGTTCTTCAACTGGATCGGCACCATGTGGCGTGGTCAGCTCAGCTTCGAGAGCCCGATGCTGTTCTCGCTGGGCTTCCTGGTGACCTTCCTGTTCGGCGGCCTGTCCGGCGTCATCCTGGCCTCACCACCACTCGATTTCCATTTGTCCGACACCTATTTCGTGGTCGCGCACTTCCACTACACCCTGTTCGGCACGGTCGTGTTCGCCACCTTCGCAGGCATCTACTTCTGGTTTCCCAAGATCACCGGCCGCATGCTCGACGAACGCCTCGCGAAGTGGCACTTCTGGACCACGTTCCTCGGCTTCCATCTGACGTTCCTGGCCCAGCACTGGCTCGGCAACATGGGCATGCCGCGGCGCTACGCCGACTACCTGCCCTCCGACGGCTTCACCCTGCTGAACCAGGTCTCCACCATCGGCGCCTTCCTGCTCGGCGCGTCGATGCTGCCGTTCCTGTGGAACGTCTTCAAGTCCTACCGCTACGGCGAGATCGTGACCGTCGACGACCCGTGGGGCTACGGCAATTCCCTCGAGTGGGCCACCAGCTGCCCGCCGCCACGGCACAACTTCTACGAACTCCCGCGCATCCGCTCCGAGCGACCCGCCTTCGAACTCCACTACCCGCACATGATCGACCGCATGCGCGCCGAGGCCCACGTCGGCTGGGGCGCGACCGCCCACCACGTCACCGAGACCACGCCCATGGAGGCGAAATGACCAGGCCCCAGCAACTCTCGACCTTCCGGATTCCCCGCCTGCCCTACGGCGCCCTGGTCCTGCTGACCGGATTGACGCTGATCGGCGGCCTGATCCTGCTGACCCACCTCGCCCAAGGTCGCTGACCCCCGATCGTGCGAACGCTGACTCCCCTTGCAGCCGTTCGCATTCCGGTGAGGCCGCGCCCCGCCCGTGCGGCCTCACCGGGCCTTTCGCGATCTTCCCGCGTGCGGATTCAGCGCCGCCCGGCCGCGCTCGGCGACAGCGCCGACAAGTAGGGACCGACCAATTCCGTTGCGGCCGTGACAGTCCGGTCGGTGTCCTGGCCACTCTCGAGCATGCGCGAGGCCGCATGCACGATGCCGTCGATGAGTCCGGCGGTGGCGGCGGGGTCGGCCGCACCGGCCGTCTCGAGCGCGGCGATCAGCGGGGTGCGGAGTTCGTCGTGCAGTTCGCGGCTGTAGGCGGCGATATCGTCGTCGATGATCGTGGTGAGCACGCGGGCCAGGGCATGCTCACCGCTCGCGACCAATTCCAGGTTGGCGCGGACGTATTCGAGAACCTGATCGGCCGGGCCGGACGCGGCCGCCATCCGCTCCGCCACCCGGCGCGCCCACTGCGGGAAGGTGTCTGCCAGCAGCTCGGCGAGCAGCTGGTCGCGGGAGGAGAAGTACTGGTAGACGCTGGGGCGGGCGAGCCCGGCGCGCGCCGCCACCTCGGTGAGAGTGGGCGGGCGGGCCGGGTCCTCGGCGAGGATGGCGCGCGCGGCGTCGAGCAGGGCGCGGCGTTGCGCCTCGCGATGTTCGGCGAGCGTGGCGGCTTGGATCCTCGGCACGTGATCTCCTCGTTGGGGGTTACCCGCTCAGTCTCCCATCCACCAGGGTGAGCACCCGATCGCAGTGGCCGAGGATGTCGTGATCGTGGGTGACCATGATGGTGGCCACCTTCCGCTCGCGGGTCTGCCGGGCCAGCAGCTCGATCACGTCGTGGCTGCGGGCGCGATCCAGCGCCGCGGTGGGCTCGTCCACCAGCAGCAGCGTCGGGCCGGTCGCGAGCGCGCGGGCGATGCCGACGCGCTGGCGTTCCCCGCCGGAGAGCTGATGCGGCCGCCGCCCCGCCTTCGCGGCCATGCCGACGGCGGCGAGCAGGGCACCCGGATCCGCTGGGCCGCTCGAAGCTGCTGCGGTGCCGCGCTTCCGCCCGCCGGTGCGATCGAGCAGCCGCACCTGGTCGCGGGCGGTCAGCGCGGGAATCAGATTCCCGGTCTGGAACACGAACCCGATGTGCTCGCGGCGGAATCGCGCCAACTGCCGCCGGGACAGGGTCGTCATCTCGGTGCCGTGCACCAGCACCTGCCCGGTGTCGGGCCGGGCCAGCCCGCCCGCGACCGCGAGCAGCGTGGATTTGCCCGATCCGGACGGTCCCACGACGGCCAGCAGCTCGCCCGCCCGTACGGTCAGGTCGATGCGGTCCAGGGCCGCCACGGCATGGTCGCCGCTGCCGAAGGTCAGCGAGACATCGCTGAGCGAGATGCCCTGGCGGACAATCGATTCGACGGTCATCGCTGCGCCCCCAGAGCCTCGAGCGGGTCGACCCGCGTGACGCGCAACGTGGTCAGCACCGCACCCAGCATGCCCATCACGATCAGCAGTACCGCACCGACCGCGACCGCGCCGGGTTCGAGCGCGAAGGGCATGCCGCCGACGAACCGGCTGCCGCCCACTCCCACGCCGACCCCGGCGGCCGTCGCGGCGACGAGCACGATCGCGGCCTGGATCAGGCTGTCGCGCAACAGATATCCGGTGGAGACACCCAGCGCCCGCAGCACCGCCAGCTCGTGGGTGCGCTGCACCGTCCAGACCATGAAGAACGCGCCGACCACCAGGGCCGAGATGGCGTAGAGGAAGACCCGGATCAGGGTCATGGTCGACATTTCGGCCGAGTAGCCGGGAGAAGCATCGAATGAGGCCGACAGCGTCATGGCGTGCGTGCCCGCGGCGCGATCCCCCGCCGCCAGATCGATGCCGCCGGGCCGCGCGCGCAGCGCCACGGCATTGGCCTCGTGATAGATCTCCGGCCGGGCGATGTCGCCGGGCCGCAGTCCGGCGTGGATCTCCTGCCAGAGTCGCAGCGGCACATAGGCGACGTTCACGTGCCCGAAGGTGCGCTGTTCGGCGGTCGCGCCGACCACCCGCAGGGTGGTGCCGATGCGGTCGATGATCACCACATCGCCGATGCGGACGCCCTTGTCGAGGGTGGTCGGGCTGACCACGATGCCGTCCGGCGCCCCGAGCCCGGACCCCTCTGCCGGGCTCGGGGCCAGAAACGACCCCGGCTCGACCCCGAACAGCGCGAGATCGATCGCGACCCCGTTGCCGGTCTTCGCATTGACCAGCGTGTTTCCGAACAGCGCCGCATCGGCGACATCGCCGCGCCCGCGCCAGGCCGCGACCTCCCCGTCGTCGACCGTGCTGCGGGTGAAAGCCGATTCCGTCTCCGTCTTCGGCGCGAAGGCGAAGGCGTCCACGGGCATGGCCTTCAATCCCGAGACACCGTCGTCGACCAGGCCCGACGACAGGCCAGCCAGCATCACGA
>NZ_JBHZCS010000024.1:83439-107161 GCF_042755705.1 Nocardia sp. NPDC059154 | reverse complement strand
GGGCGACGACCGCGGCCATCAACCCGAATCTCGCTCGCGCGAACCACAGTTCGCGCACCGCCAGGAACATCCGAACTCCCTTGTCCGGCGCCGGGCACTTTTACCGACGCACCGTCGGGATGTTACCGACAGTGCGTCGGGAAAATCCGAGTGGGGTCAGAGTTTCTTCAGGCAGAAGGTGGTCCGGGGTTCGGCCAGGGTGATGACGCTGTCCGCGTCCTCGCCGCACAGGGTTTCGTCGGATTGGCCGTCGATGCGGGTCAAGACCTGGAAGCTGGCGTTGGCGGTGCCGCATTCGGCGTACTGGTATCCGGTCAGCATGCTCTCGTGATAGCAGGCGCCCTGCTTGAAATTCGGGGCCAGGCACAGATAGGCCATGGACATGCCATTGAGGGTTTCCTCGTACGAGGTGTAGTCGGCAGCGCAATCGGTCTTGCTGCTGTAGACCTTGGCGACCTGATACACCGCCTTCGGGGAACCGCAGTCCACCGGCGCGGTTTTGGAATCGATCATCGAGCCTTCGATGACATCGATACAGTCGCCGACTTTCGAGCGACCGGTATCGGATTTGCCCGCGTCCTTGACCACATCGGCGCCCTTCTGCACGGCGGAACAACCCGCCAGGGCCAGGGCCGCAATGGCCAGGATCACGGGGACCAGCCGCCGCGCACTCGACGAAATCCTCTGCATGTGAAGCTACGTACCTCTCCCACTCGCCAATCGATCGAACCCGGACTACCCAACCCGTTTCCGCACGCCACAGCATCCGTGAAACCACGGGATCGGGGCGGCGGCCGGGAGGCGAGAGTGCCGAGTTAGGCTCACCCGAAGGCCGTTCACTCGGAAAGGAGTGCGCGATCCAGCCATTCGTCGGCCGCACCCGCGAACTCGCCACCCTGAACGCGGCCTGCCACGCTCCCGGTGGAGACGGCGTATTCCTGGTGGAGGGCCCGGCCGGAATCGGAAAATCGCGGCTGCTTTCGGAATTCGCGAACGGGCTCGAGCCGGACCGATGGCGGACGGTCGTCGTCGCGGGCACCGAATACGACCAGCCCACACCGCACTATCTCGTGCTCGATATCGCGGATCGACTGGGCGGCACGGAAAGCGAAATCGGGACCGATACCCGGGACTCGGCCCGATGGATTCGGCAGCGGCTCGAAGCCACACCGACGCTGCTCATCATCGACGATGCGCATTGGGCCGATGCCGCCTCGATGCGGGTGCTGGCTCTGCTCATTCGGCAGCGGCCGGAATCGGCTCGCATTGTGCTGGCCTATCGCGAAGGGCAATTTCCGGAATCGCTCGGATCCGCGCTGCGCGCACCGGGTGTCGCGAGCGAGCACCTCGCGGTGCCGCCGCTGTCCGATGCCGACGCGAGAGCGCTGCTGCCGGAGCTGCCGGCGGGCCGGTGCACACAGGTGGTGGCGGCGGCGCACGGCAATCCGCTGTATCTGCGACTGCTCGCCGAACTCGCCCCGGCCGATTTCGACGCCACGATGCGAGCCGAGGATCCGGCCGCGGCACCGGCGGATCAGACCGCGCTGGACCGGACCATCCGGGCCGAACTGGCACACCTGCCCGCCCGGGAGCGGCTGGTCGCGCAGGCGATCGGGGTGTGCGGCGGCACCGATGACGTGGAACTGCTCTGCGGCACGGCCGAAGTCGCACCGGCAGAGCTGCGCGAGGCGATCGACGACCTCACGCGGCGCGGCTGGGTCAGCGTCACCACCGGCCTGGTGAGCTTCCGCCATCCGCTGGTGCGCGCGGCGGCGTACCGGCTGGCCGGGCACGGGTGGCGGGCGGCCGCGCACGCTCGCGCGGCACAGGTGCTCCGCGCCAAGGACGCTCCCGTCCTCGCCCGGGCCCGCCACCTGGAACACGCCCTCGGTCGCGACGAGCTCGCAGCGGGCGAATTGCTCTGCGCCGCCGAGCAGGCCCTCGGTACCGACCCGGCCGCCAGTGCCCGTTGGATCGCCGCCGCCCTCGACGCTCAGCCGGATTCCGGTGGGCGCGCCGATGTTCCGGCCCGCGTCCTGCTCGGCCGGGCGCTGCTGCTGTCGGGATCCGCGGAATCCGCGCGCGAGAACCTCGAGCCCCTGCTGCCGGGCACTGCGGGCGATCCCACCCCCGAGCAGGTCGAAGCGGTTCTCCTCTATGCGCGCTGCGAACGGATCCTCGGGCGCGTGGACAGCGCGCGAAACCTGTTGACCCGGCTGGTCGATCGGCCCGGCAGTCACGAACACGGGCCCGCCCGGCTGGAATTGGCCATCCTGGAGATCCAGGACAACCACGACGCCGCAGGCGCGGAACGAGTCCGGCAGCTGTTCACCTCCGAAGCCGTGCACGATCCGGCCATGCGTGCGGCCGCGGTGACACTGCGGAGCATGGGCCGGCTCAATGACCTCGACCTGCGCGCCGCCGAAGCCGACTACCGTGTCGCGGAGCGGGAATTCGCGCAGCTCACCGACCCTCAGCTGCTCGACGGCATCCACGCTGTCTCCGCCCTCGGCTGGCTGGCGTACTTCCTCGACGACCAGCGCACCGGCCTCACCCACATCGAGCGCGCCATCCGCGTCAGCCGCCGCCGCGGCCGCAGCTTCATCCTCCCCGAACTCCTGACGGTACAGGCCTACTCGCTGGCCAAACTGGGACGCTACGCGGACGCACTCGGCGCCGCCGATGACGCCGTCGAAACCGCCGAACTCTATGCCTACCCAGGCATCGCCCCACTGGCTGGAGCCCTCAAACTCCGTGTCCTGGAAGCAACTTCGCCGCGCGCAGACGTCATCCAATGCTGGCGAGACCTCAACGCCCTCCCCCGCCCCGCCGTCCGCTGGTGGCGCGGCGCAGTCGAAGCAGCCCTCCTGGAACTGGCCACCCGCCTCAACCTGGATGATCTGCCCGCACAACAACCGAGCCCCCGCGCACCCGCAGCTCCAGCGTCCGAAGATTCGACCCTGCGCCCTGGTCCGCCGGGACCACAACCGGGAGGTCCGCTCCGAGGCGACCGAGCACTGCCTGGACTGGCGGAGCCACTACGAGACGGCGCAGCAGACGGCGGCCGCTTGCACCCGATGCGAGCGGCCGAGCTCTCTGTCGCGTGCCTGAGCGCCGTCGATCGAGGTGACCTCGACGCGGCCGAAACCCTGCTGGCCCAGGCGGAGGATGTGGCCGAGCGCCTGGGCTTACCCGGCGCACTGGCAGCGGCAGCTCGGGCTCGGGCCGGATACCTCTGCGCCCGTGGGGATCTCAAATCCGCCGAACGTGCCGCTGAGGACTCCGCCGAGGCGTACACACGGGCCGATATGCCAGTGTTCCGCGCGCAGGCCCTGTTGGTGGCGGCGCAGATCGCCGGGCAGCGCGGCGATTTCACCACCGCCACCGCCCGAATTGCCGCCGCCCGCGCCGAATTCGCGGCAGCCGGAGCCACGGAACTGCAGCGCGCCGCGACGGCCGTCCAGCGTCGGCTCGCAGGACATCGAACGGTCTCCGGAGCGACGAAGCTGAGCGAGCGGGAACGCGAGGTCGCCGAGTTGGCCGCCAAGGGCCTCGCCAACAAGGAGATCGCGGCCCAGCTCTACCTGAGTCCCCGCACCATCGAGGATCACCTCGGCCGCATCCTGCGCAAACTCGGTTTGACCAGCCGCGCCGGAATCGCTTCTCGGCTGGCCGAATTGGCCGATTGACCGCGAAAGCATCCAGTGCCGATTGTCATTGCCGCGGGCGAGGTCGCTCTCCGCATGGAGGCCGTCCTGGCCTCCTCGCCGATGCCGACGGCGCGGAACGGCATTGCAGGTCGTTCGGACTCCTGGTATCGAAAGCCACTCGGACACACCACTTTCGAGCGCTGCGCCTGGCCGGGCTGATCCGTCAGGTCAACCGCGGCAACAGCAATATGGCCCAGCTCGGCAATCTATCCGCAGTTCACCGGGACCGGATCTCCGCGGAAACGTGATTCCACATAGTTCCACGCGTCGGGGAATCCGGCGACGGCCGTGGTCATGTGCTCGGCGATTTCGAAGGGCCGGAACACCAGCGGCACACCGGCCTTGCAGTACCGGTCGGCGACCTCGGCGACCGGATCGAAGAAGGTGAGCGTGTCGAACCGCCCCTGCCAGAAGTAGGTCGGGACCGCCGGCGTGCCCGGGAAGTAGCGCAGGCTGTTCTCGCGCAGCACCGCGTGCGCCTCCGGACTGTCCATCAGGCTCTTGGACGCCGCCATCTGGTCGGCGTTGCGGAAGGCGCCGTGGAACAGCAGGAAGCGACGGCAGGCGTCGTGGGTGAATTCGCGGAACCAGAGCCCGTTCTCATTGAGCTGATCCGAGATCGGCAGGCGGTTCGGGTATTCGCGCTCCATGCCCATGGCCGCGGCGAAGGCCAGGCCGAAGCCCGGGTGCGGCTCGAAGCCCAGCGAGAGCGCCATCTGCTCCAGATCGGCCGGAATGCCCCCGGCCACAACGGCATCGAGCTTCAGGTCCGGCGCGTACTCGGGTTGCAGGGCAGCGGCCCAGGCGGTCGCCATGCCGCCGCCGGAATACCCGGCCAGCGCGACGGGCGACTTCCCGAGTCCCAGTTCGGTGGCCTTGCGGACCGCCTTCACACTGTCCAGGGTCACCATGCCGCTGAGCTTGGCCGCGCCGTAGGCGACATTCGGCCCCAGATAGTCGGGCAGCGAGATGGCCCAGCCGCGCCCGATCGGCAGCATGGCGCCCACCCCGTCCTTGAGCTCGCCGTTGAACAGCGAGCGCGACGGATTGCATTGCGCGCCCAGGGAGTTGATGAGCGCCTGATACGACACCAGCGGCGGGTATTCGGACAATTCCGGCACGAACTGTCAGTGCCGATCACTGCCCTCGACTACGAACCCCGAACCGCCCTGGGCAGAGCCGAGATTCGCTCGCGGTGGCGCTGCTGGAGTTCGCGGCTGCGGGTGAGGAAGTCGAGGATGGTGCGCAGCTCGGCGGCCGACGAGCCCGCCATCTCGGCCGCGCCCTCCTCGGCGATGGGCCCGTATATCTCCCACGCCCGAGCCATGGTCGCCGGGGTGATGCGGACCAGCACCTTGCGCCGGTCGCCCGGTTCCGGCTCCCGGGTGACGTGACCGAGCTTGGCGAGCCGATCCAGCATCGTCGTGACGCTGCCACTGGTCAGGCCCAATTCGGCCGCCAGTGCGCCGGGCGTCGACTCACCCCGGACCAGCACCTCGAGACAGCGCAGGTCGGTGCGGTTGACGCCGAGCACGGTCGCGGCGGCCTGGTCGACATCGTCGACTGCCGCCTGCAACGCCTGGGACTCCCGTCCGACCCGGGCACGCAACTCGTCCAGATTTTCTCTTGACATTCAAACCTCTTGATCGTCAAACTATTGATATCTTGATAACCAAGATACATCACGCTCAAGAGAGTTCAGAGGGAGACACGACATGAAGAAGGCACTGGTCATCGGCGGCGGCATCGCCGGTCCGGTCACCGCGATGGCACTGCAGCAGGCCGGTTGGGAAGCGGTCGTCTACGAGGCCTACGCGGACACGGCCGCCGGGCAGATCGGCGCATATCTGACGGTCGCGGTGAACGGCCTGTCCGCGCTGGCCGAGATCGACGCCCACCACATCGTCATGGACACCGGTCACGCCACCGACACGCTGAGCTTCTACACCAGCGCCGGCAAGCACATCACCGATATGCCCATCGGCGGCACGCTGCCCGACGGCACCGTGACCCACAGCGTGAAGCGGCGCGACCTGTACCGGGCACTCAATGCCGAAGCCGCGCGGCGCGGTATCCGATACGAGTTCGGCAAGCGACTCGTCGACGCGGAACCGACGGCCACGGGCGGTGTCGTCGCCACCTTCGCCGACGGCAGCCGGGCCGAGGCCGACCTGCTCGTCGGCGCGGACGGCATCCACTCCCGCACCCGGGAGATCATCGACCCGAATGCGCCGAAGGCCCACTACCTGGGCATCTACGGCCTGGGCGGATTCGTCACCGATCCGGCCCTGGTTCACGAATTCGGTTTGCGGCCGGGCGTTTACAGCATGATCTTCGGCAAGAAGGCCTTCTTCGGCTATCTGGTCGCACCCGGCGGCGAGATCTGGTGGTTCGCGAACATGCCCGGCGCACAGGAACTTTCGAAGCAGACAGTGGCATCCACGGCGCCCGCGCAGTGGCGCGACCAGCTGGCGCGGATGCTGGCGGCAGACCGGGGCCCCGCGGCCGCCATCGTCGCCGCGACCCCCGACGCCACCTTCGTCAGCGGCTTCAACCAGTACGACATGCCGTCGGTCCCCACCTGGCACAACGACCGCATGGTCATCATCGGCGATGCCGCCCACGCGGTGGCCTCATCCTCGGGCCAGGGCGTCTCCATGGCCGTCGAGGACGCGGTGACCCTGGCCATCTGCCTGCGCGACCTGCCCGAGACCGCCACCGCCCTGGCCGAATTCGAGCACCGCCGCCGCGACCGGGTCGAGCGGGTGGTCGCGCACGGCGCCGAAACCAGCGGCGACAAGGCCCAGAGCGGCCTGGCCCGCTTCCTCGTCCGCCAACTGACGCCGTTCTTCCTGAAGAAGGCCGCCAAGCAGGGCGTGAGCTCACTGAACTGGATGTTCGACCACCGGATCAGCTGGTCCGGCAAATCGGCCGACCAGCCGGTCCGCCCGAGCGCCTAGTACCGCAACGGCATCGACCAGCCGGGATCCCTCGGGCCCTCAGCAGACGTAGTCGATGATCTCGGTGGGGTCGCTGATCGACCGGCGCGCCACCACCCAGTGCCCGCGGGCCGCTGACATGGGTGATGTCGCACCAGAGCATGAACGCGCTTGCCACGATCAGGGCAAAGGTGCCCACCGCCCATGGGGCCGGTGCGTTGCCTCGCACCGGCGAGCACGCAGCGCCACTGCCGAAGCGCAGGCCCGGCGCGATGAGCGCGCCGACCGCGGTCAAGGCGAGGATGGCTCGGGGTGCCCTGGTCGATGGGTGCGGCCGTTCAGGTTCTGCGCGAGATGAACATGATGTATTCGCAGGGAGCGTTCGTTCGGTTGGCGAAGCCGTGGTCCGCGTCGGCCTGGAAGAACAGGGAGTCGCCTGCGTTCAGGGTCTCGGTGATCCCCCCGATCGCGACGGTGAGGGTGCCTTCGAGTACCACGAGTTGTTTCTCCATACCCGGCGGATACGCGGGCAGCAGCCCGGTAGAGACCTGTGCGGGGAGGTAGTGGACGACCATCTCGGCTCCTCCCGCGCCCGGGGCCGCTGACACCATGTGCCGCTCGAAGCCGGTTTCCGGGTCACGGAAAACGGGGCGATCGTTCTTGCGCAGGACAACGGCCACACCAGACGCGGCAGCAGTCGCCCCACCGATCAGGTCCGAGAGCGATGCGTCGAGCGCGTGGGCGATCCTGGACGCGACGCCGATCGTCGGGCTCTTCTCACCGCGTTCGACCTTGGACAGCATCGCCCGGCTGACCGTCGACTGTGTGGACAGCTGCTCCAGCGTCAGGCCCGCCTCCTCGCGGCGTCGCCGCACGTTGGCGCCGAACGCGCCGGCCAGGTCGTCACCGTGCTGTGGTTCAGCCACGTTTTCGTCTTGCTCGACCACCGTGCTCCTCGATCGATGGGTACCTTGCTGCCCACAGCGTAGATTTCTCCTAAAGAAGATACAGTCTTCTATCGGAGACACGCGATATGCGCCCGACACGACGGAGGTTCCATGCGTTTGATCTCGAGTGGCCAGCACCATGCCACGTTCGAATTCGGCGATCTGCAGGTGATCTCGTTGCGAGACGGGTACATCGACATGCCGCCGACACGGCTCCGCGACGAGGATGGGCGCGAGCTCGTTGAGCTGCCGGCCGCCGTGCCGCTGGCCGGCGACAACTTGCGGCTGTCGGTCAACGCCTTCTTCGTCACCGACGGCACGCGGTCGGTTCTCATCGACACCGGCGCGTCCAACGCCTGGCACGACCCCACCATGGGATTGATCTACGACGCGCTCGACGAGGCGGGAATCGACCGCGCGCAAGTCACCGATGTGGCCATCACCCACAGGCACGAAGACCACGTGAGCGGCCTGATCGCGCCGGACGGTGCAGAGGCGTTCACCGCACTCGAGCGCGTGTGGATCGGCGCGGGCGACACCTCGGTGTTCACGGGGCGGCTCGAGCCGATCCGCGACCGGGTCGTACCCGTGTCGGAGAAGGTCGCGATCAACGACTGGATCACCGCGATCCCGACACCGGGCCACACACCCGGTCACACCGTCTACGACGTCAGGAGCGGCACCGGCCACCTTCTCGTCTGGGGCGACACCGTTCACGTTCCCACGCTCCAATTCGATCAGCCGAACGTGTCCTGGGAGCTCGACGGCAACCAGTCCCAGGCCCGCGCCGCGCGAGCGGCCCTCCTCGAACAACTGACCCAGCCACACCATTTCGTAGCCGGAGCCCACCTCGACTCACCCGGCATCGCCCGGGTAACCCCCTCCGGCGATGGTTATGCGCTGGAATACCTCGCACCACCGATCGGCTGATCGAGCCTGCCGGCTCCCGGCCGCGCTCGCGATCGCGGCCAAGTGCCAGCTGACCTACTGGATTGAGTTCGTCCACCATTCCATGTCGCGGATGCCGGAGTTGGTGCAGTTCACCGTGCCGGAGAACCCTTCAGCCTGGCCGTTCTGGTACCCGGTGACCGTCCCGACATAGTCACAGATCTGCGGCGAGTTGTTGGTGAGCCGATGGATTTGCACGGTGGCCCCGTCGAAGCTCATCGTCGCCGTCCCCCTGACGGTAGGACTGCCGGGGAGGGCGGTGTTGGTCTCGAACCAGTTCCAGGTTCCGTCGGACTGCTGCGTCCAGTTGCCGATCCAGGGCTGGGGGGCACCACCGGTGTCGCTGACCGACCATTGGGTGCCCAGTCCTGGATCGAAACCTGCCGCGGAAGCGACCCCCGTGCTGAAGGGCAGCATAACCAGGGCTGCGGCCCCGATCGCGACGCTCATTCCCATGCGGGTCCATCGGGGACGAGCGTTCCCGATGTCGGACTTTCTTGGTGAGGACCGCCCCTCGAGTGCGGACAGACCCACGACGGCTGCGACGGCCGAGGCACGGGCAACGAGTTTGGTGCGGTTGGTTGACATAGGTTCACCTTTTCTCCTGGGGTGTCGTGGTTGACGAGAAAAGGTTCTGATGTGGGGCTTCCCGGTTTCTTACGAAGTTCTGCACCCCAGCTCCCGACTCTCGCCCGCCTCCTCGTGCCGGTCCCCCTTGTCCTTTCGCATGGAACGAGCAGCAGAATCGATAGCTGTGCCCAACGGGCCAGGCAGGCGGACGCGCGGTTCCCAGGCAAACCGGCCAGGCCGGGCCCTGCCCCAGCACCCCGGTTCGGGCCGCTCCCAGGTCGCTTACCCATCTACCGGAGACCTCCCTTCGTCAGATCACCGACACGCCAACGCAGGCAACGAGATTCGCCGACGCGAGCACGCCCCGACTGCGGGCGTCAGGCGCCTGCCCGGAGCTGGCGCAGGTAGGCGTCGAGGTGGGCGAACGTTGCCCGGGGCTGTTCCAGGTGCGGGAGATGGCCTGCGGCAGTGATGATTTCGAGGCGGGCGTCGGGGAATGCTGCGGCATAGGCGGCCGCGTAGGCGGAGGTGGCGATGCCGTCGCTTTCGCCCCAGAGGAGCAGGGTCGGCAGGGACACCTCGGGTAGCCGGGCGGCCAGCTCGGGATCGTGCATATACGGGTCGCCGGCGTAGTGGCGCAGTGCGGCCATGTTCGCCGCACGAGCGGCCGATTGTTCGGGGGTCGGCTCGGGAGCATTCGACAGGGCTCGAGCCGGGTCGTGCCATGAGTACCGCGCGACCTGTTCGGGGGTGAGCGCGAAGATGTCGCGGATCGGCGCACCATCGACCCGGATGCCGACGGCGTCGATGAGCACCAGGCCCGCAAGGCGATTCGCGGTGTCCCGGACCGCCATCTCGGCGGCGATCCAGCCGCCGATCGAGGATCCGACGACGACCACCTCGCACAGGTCCTGTTCGGCCAGCAGCCGCAGGTACATTTCGGCGAGGTCGCCGATGGTGTTCACCTCGGCCGGGCGCGAGGTTCCGTCCCAGCCCGGATGGGTCGGGGTCAGGACATTTGCGGTCTCCGCCAGATGCGCGGCGATGGTGGCCACGCTGCCCGGCCCCGCGCCACCGTGCAATACGAGAATGTCCGCGCCGGTACCCGATTCACTCATGGTCGCTCCTTGACTAAACATGTTTATATAAACAAGCTTAGTCAGCCTGATAGCCTGTGTCCATGGCAGGTGATTTGCAGGCCCTGGGCCGAGCCATCAAGCAGGCGCAGTATCGCCATCACCGCGCACTCGACAGCAGGCTCACCACCGTGGGCACCACGCTGGCGCAGTGGGATGCGCTGCGCGCCATCGACCGCGAACCGGGGTCGTCGGCGCGAGCCTTGGCGGAGGAGACCTTTCAGAGCGAGCAGGCCTTCGGCACGCTGGCCAACCGGCTCGCCACCCGCGGGCTGATCGAACGCACCCCAGGCCGCGGCCGCCTCATCGAGCACCGTTTGACCGCCGAGGGGCGACGCACGCTCGCGGCCGGAAACGCGATCTCCGACAGTGTCCTGGCGGAATCCTTCGCGGAACTGTCGGCCGCGGAGCGCAAGACGCTGCAGGCACTACTGCAGCGCGTGGGCCCCGGCTCCCGGGCCTGACGCCCCCGATCGGATTGCGGGACCGCCGAATCGGCGCTCAGCTGGCGAGGGTGTCGGGGGCGTCGGCGACTTCCGGGAAACGGCGGCGCAGGCCGTCGAGCTGACGCTGAACCGCGGTCAGGTCGGCCTGGGCGCGGGTCTGGGCTTCGGGGCGCGAGACGTATTGCAGCTCGCGGTTCAGCATGTCGGCGTGGCTCTGGAGCTCGCGGGCCAGGACACGGGCCTGGGCGAGTTCGGGATCTTCGGGCATCGGCAACCGCTTTCGAGCTGGGAGTGCGCGAAGTATGTCATGTTTCGTCCACTTGTGCGTCACCGGCGATTCAGCGGCCGGTTCCGCCCAGCAAACGGTCGAGGCCGCCGATGAGGAAGACGACCTGATCTTCGTAGAGGGCGGCCAGTTCCTCGGCAGGAGGTGGGGTCGCGCCTGGATGCCATTCGTCCGCGCGGCTCAGGGCCTGCAGGAAACCCATGAGCGAGATCGCCCATCGGGCCTCGAGACGGCTGGGATCCGACTGCGGGAAGGCGCGGCGGAGCTGAACGTGCAACTGATCGGGGAGGTCCTGCTCGGCGGCGGTGAGGGCGGGATGGGAGTGCAGGGAGAGCTGGGTGACGATCTTGATCCAGCGCATGCCGCGGGTCCGGTGCTGCAGCAACAGGTCTCGATAGGGCTCGGTGACCGCGCGGACCAGGGTCTCCGCGGTGGGCGGTTCGGCGCGGGTGGCGAGCACGTCGGCATTGGCGCGAATACGGTCGCGGACGGTCGCGCCGAGATCGAGCAGCACGGCGGCGATCAGGTCGTCCTTGGTGCCGAAGTGGTAGTTGACCGAGGAGGGGCCGAGGCCGGCGGCGGCGTTCACCGCGCGCACCGAGACCGCGTCCACGCCGTGGGCGGCGAACAGGCGCTCGGCGGTTTTCACCAGCCGGGTGCGGGTCGCATTGCCCTGGCGATTCTGCATGGGGACGGTCACGGCATGAGCTTGGCACATCGGAGGCGCGGGGCCGGCATCGCGGGGCCCGGAACTGGTTCGACAATCCGATTTCGGCACAGCACAGCGCTCATTATCGACGCTGAATCAGCTTGACTACCTGCGTTTTCAAATCATGACCACTCACCGGGACAGCCGAACTTATGGATCAGTTGATCCATGTTTACTCGGGGAACCGCACCGGGCGACGAAGCCCGGGGCACTGGGTGAAGGAGATCCATCCGTGTGGACCGCTGAATCGATGAAATTCGGGGCCTTCCTGGCCCCATACCACCCCCTCGACGCCGACCCGGCCCTGCAGCTGCGTCGCGACATCGATCTCATGGAACACCTCGACCACCTCGGCTTCGACGAGGCGTGGATGGGCGAGCACCACTCGACCGGAGCCGAGATCGTGCCCGCGCCCGACGTTTTCATCGCCGCGGCCGCCGAACGCACCGAGCGGCTGCGCTTCGGCACCGGTGTGGTGTCGCTGCCGTATCACCATCCGCTGGTCACCGTCGACCGCATCACGCAGCTGGACCTGCAGACCCGCGGCCGCCTGATCTTCGGCACCGGCCCCGGCAAGATCCCGCTCGACGCGCACATGATGGGCATCGATCCGTCGGATCAGCGCCGCCGCCAGGGCGAGGCGCTCGAGGCCATCCTCGCGCTGCTGCGCGGCGAGGTGGTGAACATGACCACCGACTGGTTCACCCTGCGCGACGCCCGCGCCCAGCTGCCGACCTACGATCCGGCCGGCATCGAGGTCGCCACCGCCTCCACCATCTCCCCCAACGGCTCGGTGCTGGCGGGCACGCACGGGTTGTCACTGCTGTCGCTGGCGGCCAGCTCCCCCATGGGTTTCGAAGTGCTGGACCGCAATTGGGGCGTCTACGAGAAGGTGTGCGCCGAGCACGGGCACACCGCGGACCGGTCGCGGTGGCGGCTGGTCAATCCGATCTTCCTGGCCGAGACCCGCGCCGATGCCGAGCGCGCGGTGAGCCGCCGCATCGGCTCGATGGCCGCGTACGTGAACCGGCAGACCGGCGAGCAGCCGGCGTGGGCGGACACCCCCAAGGGCATCATCGATCAGTGGCGCAATGACAACCTCGGCGAATTCGGGCAGGCCATCATCGGCACGCCGGACGAGGCGATCGCGCGTATCGAGAAGCTCATCGAGAAGACCGGCGGGTTCGGCACCATGCTGGTCCTGCACGTGGACATGGCGAGCTGGGAGGACACCAAGCGCAGCTACGAGCTGTTCGCCTCGGAGGTGATCCCGCACTTCAAGAATCGCAACCGCCGCCGCGAGGACAGCCTGCAGTACGCGCAGGACAACCGGGAGCTGCTGATCGGGCAGCTGGTCACCGCGATCACCAAGGCACACACCGACTACTACGGCGAGACCGCCGCGACGGGAGCGTGATCCCATGCGCGCCACACAGTTTCTGAACGGGCAGTTCTCCCCCGCCGAGGTGGCCGAGCCGCCCGCACTGGGTCCGGGGCAGTTGCGGATCGCGGTGGCCGCGTGCGGTATCTGCGGCAGCGATCTGTCCATGTCGAAGGATCCGTGCCGGTTCGTGCAGGTGGCGGCCGACAGCGGGTATCCGCTGGCCACCTTCGACACCGAGCGACCGGTCGTGCTCGGGCACGAGTACGCCGGGACCGTCACCGAAATCGGTACCGGGGTCACGGATTTCGCGGTCGGCGACCGCGTCGCGGGGATCGGGCTCGCGACCGAGGCGGCGACCGGCATTCCGACGATCATCGGGTACTCGAACGACTATCACGGGGCGTTCGGCGAGAGCATCGTGGTGGACGCGTTCTGGGTGCGGCACGTGCCCGAGGGGCTGTCGCTCGAGCATGCGACGCTGGCCGAGCCGCTGCATGTCGGCGAGATGCACGTGCAACAATCCGGTCTCACCGCCGAGGATTCGGCGCTGGTCATCGGCTGCGGGACCATCGGGCTGGGCGCGATCATCGCGGCCAAGGCGCACGGGGCGCGGTTGGTGGTGGCTTCGGAGCCCTCGCCCAAGCGGCGGGAGCTCGCGCGGGCCGTCGGCGCGGACATCGTGGTGGATCCGAACGAGCAGGATCCGATCGAGGCGTGGATGACGGCTGTCGCGCAGGGCGACAGCGTGGTGGGCCAGTCGGGCACGGGCATTCTCATCGCCTATGAATGCAGCGGGCGCGCAGGGATTATCGGCACGCTCATGCGGACCATGCCGTTCGACTCGCGGATCCAGGTGCTGGCCGCGCCGTTCGCGGACGAGCCGATCATTCCGGTGGTCGGGCAGTTCCGGCGGATCGCGGTCAATTTCGGGCACGGGCCGTACGAGAACGCCTACGACATCACGCTGGAGCGGCTGGCGTCCGGGGCGATCGACGCGGAGGCGCTGATCACCGGGCGGGTCGGGCTGGACGGGGTGGCGGATGCCTTCACCGCGCTGCGGAATCCGGAAGAGCACGTGAAGATCCTGGTGCTGCCGGATCACTGACGGTGATATGCCCGGTTCATCCGGTTCAGTGTGGCGGGCGGGGTGGTCCATTGCCCCGGCGACCCGCCACACCACTGTTCAGCTAACGACCAGCATGCGCCGGGCTCCACTGTTGTCCGACATGCTGGTTCATTGCCCGGATTGTGAAAATCACTGGTAGATCGTCGCACTTGCCGATGTGCGAAAGGACTCCGGAGCGGGTCCGACCGATCCGCCACGTGACGGGTTAGGCTGGCGAAATGTCGGCAAACATTGCTGTTGAGGAGGCCGGGGCGACCGGAGGCGAAGCCCAGGTGATTGCGCTGTGCAATCAGAAGGGCGGCGTCGGGAAGACCACCTCGACGGTCAATCTGGGTGCCGCGCTTGCCGAGTGCGGGCTGCGCGTGCTGCTGGTGGACCTCGATCCGCAGGGGGCGCTGTCGGCGGCCCTGGGCGTCGCGCACCACGATCTCGAACTCACCGTCTACGACCTGCTGAGCCGGTCGGCGCCGCCGATCGACGACGTGCTGATCAAGACCGGCGTCACGAACCTGCATCTGCTGCCCAGCAATATCGATCTGTCCGCGGCGGAGATCCAGCTCGTCAACGAGGTGGGCCGCGAGCATTCGATGCGCCGGGTGCTCGATCCGATCCGGGATCGCTACGACTACATCCTCATCGACTGCCAGCCGTCGCTGAGCCTGCTCACCGTGAACGCGCTCGCCTGCGCGGACGGGGTCATCATTCCCATGGAGTGCGAGTTCTTCTCACTGCGCGGGCTGGCGCTGCTCAACGACACCATGGAGAAGGTGCGCGAACGACTCAATCCGCGGCTCGAGCTGTCGGGCATCGTGGTCACCATGTTCGATCCGCGGCTGCTGCACTGCCGGCAGGTGCGGGACCGGGTGGCGGAGACGTTCGAGGCGGAGCTGTACGACACGGTGATCTCGCGGACGGTGCGGTTCCCGGACTCCACCATCGCGGGTGAACCGCTCACCACGTGGGCACCGAAATCCCGTGGTGCGGAACAGTATCGGGAGTTGGCGCGGGAGTTCCTGAAGCGTTCGGGGCGGCCGATGGGTCAGCTCGCGATGTCCACGATGCAGTAACCCTGGGTCGCGGCGCGCAGGGTGAAGGTGAGCACGGTGGTGACGGCGGAGGAATTCGTCACCGGGACGGTCACGGCCGCGCCCGTGTCGCCGGTGCGGGCCGTCATCCGGTCGGCGTCGAAGGCTGTTGTGCCGGTGAGCCTTCCGGGGTTGTTGGCCAGGGTCGAGCCCGCGCAGACGAGGGGGTACTTGCCCTCGGTGTCATCGGGCTGGAGCGGCTCCCCGATCCAGCGGGACAGGTAGCGGCGGACCGTGTAGCGGGCGTCGTCCTCGGTGAAAGCGGGCTGGGCGGTGGCGGATTGCGTCGGCGTGGTTGTCACCGGCGCGGGGGTGGTCGTAGCCGCCTGCGAGGTGGTGCCCAGCGTGTCGAGTGAACCGGTCGGCAGGGGCCGCGCCTTCTCGGAGGAGTGCGCGGTGTGCGGAGTCTGGGCGCAGCCGACGGCCAGCGCGCACAACGCCACAGCGGGGAGCACCTTCAACGCGCGGAATCCAAGGCGGGTCACCGATCCCACGATAGCGGTGTTTTCCATATCCGCCCCGACGCGACGAGATCGTCAGTACGCTCGGTGAGCGGACCGGACGTCCGCTCAGTCGATGTCGCCGGGGTGATCGCCGATGCCAGCCGTGGTATTGGAAGCCGAAGGGCTTCAGAAGCGGTACGGCGGTGTGGAGGCCTTGCGCGGGGCCGGTTTTCAGGTCGGTGCGGGCGAAGTGGTGGCACTGATCGGCGACAACGGCGCCGGGAAATCCACACTGGTGAAATGCCTTTCGGGGGCCGAACAGCCCGATGGCGGGCGGATCCTGCTGGACGGCAAGCCCGTCCGGATGGCATCGCCGACCGCAGCGCGACGGCTCGGGGTGGAGACGGTCTACCAGGATCTGGCCGTGGCCCCCGACCTCGATCCCGCGGCCAATCTTTTCCTCGGGCGCGAGTTGCTCCGCAAGGGGCTGCCCGGGCGGCTCGGGATGCTCGATCGCAAGGCCATGAGAACGCAAGCGGCCGAGCACTTTCAACGACTCGGTGTCGTGCTGCCCAGTGCGGATGTGCCGATCGGGTCGCTGTCGGGCGGGCAGCGGCAGACGGTCGCGGTGGCGCGGGCGGTGATGTGGGCCAGCCGGGTCGTCTTCATGGACGAGCCGACCGCGGCGCTGGGCGTGGTGCAGCGGGAGCGAGTGCTGGATGTCATTCGCCGCGTGCGCGATCAAGGCATTGGGGTGGTGCTGATCAGCCACAATATGCCCGAGGTGCTGGCCGTCGCCGATCGTATCGAGGTGTTGCGGCTGGGGCAGCGGGTCGCCCGCTTCACCGCCGCCGATGCCACGCTGGAGCAGTTGGTGGGGGCCATGACCGGCGCGCTGACGACGGAGGACCAGTCATGAGGCGGCTGGCCGGGACCGGCACGTTCTGGATCGGCTGCGTGCTGGTCGTGCTGTACGCCGCGTTCAGTATCCTGCGGCCGGACGCCTTTCCGACGCGATTCACGCTGCAGACCTTGCTGATCGAGACGTCGGTGCTGCTGGTGCTGTCGATCGGGATGACATTCGTGATCGTCACCGCGGGCATCGATCTGTCGGTGGGGATGGTGCTGATCTTCTCCGGTGTGCTGGCGGCCAAGACCATGGAGTGGCTCAGTCCCAGCGAGGATGCGACGCACGCGGGCTGGGGCGTCATTCTGCTCGGGCTGCTGATATCGCTGGCGGGCGGGGCACTCTGGGGGCTGGTGAACGGAATGCTGGTGGCCAAGGCGAAGATTCCGCCATTGATCGTGACGCTCGGGTCGTTCGGGGCGGCGCTGGGGGCGGCGCAGTTGATCACCGGCGGGGTCGATACCCGCACGGTTCCCGGGAAGCTGCGTGACTCACTGGGTTTCGGCACCATGCTGGGCGGGATTCCGGATCTGGTGCTGGTGGCGGTCGCGGTGACGGTGGTCGGCGCCTGGCTGTTGCACACCACTCGGTTCGGCCGGTACACGTTTGCGATCGGTTCCAGTGCGGAGGCCGCGCGGCGGGCCGGGATCGGGGTCACGCGGCATCTGATCCTGGTGTATCTCATGGCCGGAATGCTCTCGGGCCTGGCCGGTTTCATGAATTTGGCATATTTCGGGACCACGACGATCGCGGGCCACGGGACCGACAATCTCGATGCCATCGCGGGGGTGGTGATCGGCGGGACCAGTCTGTTCGGCGGGGTCGGGTCGGTGCTGGGCACCGTGATCGGGGTGTTCATCCCGTCGGTTTTGCGCAAGGGCTTCGTCATCGCGGGGGTGCCGGTGTTCTGGCAGCCCATCGCGGTGAGCGTCGTGCTCGTGGCGGCCGTGTGGTTCGACCAGATCCGCAGGCGGTCCCGGGACCGGAAATAACACAACGCAGTTCGAAGGTGAGGGCCTGATGATGAGGACCGGTGGACGGGCGGCCGTAATGGCCGGTGTAGTGGTGGCGGTGGCCGGACTACTGGCGGGATGCGGTGGCTCGGTGAGCAATTCGGGCAAGGCCGACGCGAAGAAGCTGGTGCTCATCCCCGGCGTCGCGAACGAGCCCTTCTACATCTCGATGCAGTGCGGCGCCCAGGACGAGGCGAAGAAACTCGGATACTCCCTGGACACCCAGGCCCCCACCCAATTCGACGCCTCGCTGCAGACACCGATCGTCACCGGCGTCATCGCCAACAAGCCCGGCGCGATACTCATCGCGCCCACCCACGCCCAGGCCATGGCCAGCCCGATCAAGCAGGCCAAGGACGCGGGCATCAAGGTCATCGAGGTGGACACCGCGCTCGACGACACCTCCATCGCCCTGTCGTCCATCTCCTCCGACAATGTGAAGGGCGGGCAACTGGCCGCGGTCACCCTCGCGAAACTGGTGGGCGACAAGGGATCCGTGCTGGTGATCAACACCAAGGCCGGCACCTCCACCACCGACCAGCGCGCCCAGGGCTTCGAGGACGAACTGAAACAGAACCACCCGGGCATGTCGTCACTGGGCGTCCAATACAACAACAATGAAGCCGCCCAGGCCGCCTCCATCGTCACCGCCACCCTCGCCGCCCACCCCGACCTGGCCGGCATCTTCGCCACCAACCTCAGCTCCGCTGAAGGCGCCGCCACCGGCCTCCGCAACGCCGGCAAACTCGGCCAGGTCAAGGTCGTAGGCTTCGACGCCAGCCCCAAACAGGTCCAAGACCTGAAGGACGGCACAGTCCAAGCACTGATCGCCCAAAACCCCTCCGACATAGGCAAACAGGGCGTAGACCAAGCCGACGCCGCCCTCCAGGGCAAGCCTGTCACCCGCAAAATCCAAACCGACATGATCGCCATCACCGCCGACACCATGTCCACCAACGACCAGTACTTCTACAAGAGCAAGTGCTGACCGGACCACCACTTCCGAACACGAGGGCGCAGCAGGCGTAGCCCAGTCAGGCGCAGCTCAGTACTTCTGGCGATCGACGCGGTGCGATAAGCGCTGGGTGAAGGTTTCGGTCCACGCAGCCGACTCCGAGTCCTCAGCAGTCCCCGTGGCGCGTCTCCTCGCACGCAGATTGCCCGTACGCCCGCCTTGTTTCACCCCGCCGGGCCGGGCCTGCAACGCCAACACCCGCACTCCCCATGACACGTAGGCCTCCACGCTCATCCCCGCGCACTCCGCCGCATCGCGCAACGTGAGCCAATCATCCTCACCCACCGTCACCACAATGTCCTTGCTCGACATAACGATCAACGTTAGACCTTGCAGACCGTCCAGACCCGTAAGTGGCCTGCAAATATCTCGTTCAGCCGCTGATCGCCCGGTCCGGACAGTCAAACGAACCCCACCCCGCGCGCCGCAAAGCCGAACGCCAGAGAACCGTTCGTATCTCGCACCCTCGGCCGCCGGGCAGCATTTTCTTGCCAATTCCAAAGGCACAGTGCGTGATCAGAACGGTAGAGCCAGATATGGCTCGAACGGCTCGTTCACGCACTCACCCGTAATTTGTTGCAGCCGAGCGCATCACGCTGAAGTGAGCTCCCGCCGACCGGTCCGAGAAGCTCGCTCAGCTTTGCGACGCGTGTCGCTGGATGAGTTCGTATACCGGCTTGGGGTCTTCTATTTGGGGGTAGTGACCCAGACCCGGCAGTCGAGTTACCGGCGTGTTCGGCCTGAGGTTCAGAACTGCTTGCAGTACGGCCTCGGTGCAGATGGGATCCAGACCCGCCCAGCCGAGTTCCAGCGCGCCCAGCCAGGTGCGTATTGCGTTGTGCCAGCGCGTGGAAGTCGGGGGTGTGACGCGTTCGTGGTTGTAGTAGATGAGTTTGTCGAGCATGCGATGACCGTCGTTGTGGGACAGCAACGACCACTGGTCGGCTGCCTCCTCAGCGGTGAGGGGATGCGCCGCGGAGAAGATGCTGCCGAACGAGCGACGGAAGTAGAATTCGCTCGTCGCTCGGGTGACGAGCGGGCCGAGCCGGCTCAGCAGAAGTTTCTGTCCGAGCAGCAGGCTGGCCTGTTCGCGGACCAGGCTCGCATTGAACAGCAGAGCCGATTTCAGCGTGAACGACAATGTTCCATCGATGTCGCGGGCGAGGAGTTCGGTGGCGACCGAGCTGCCCATGTCGTGGGACACCATGACGACGGGTTCACCCACGTACCGCTGCACGAGTTCCTCGGCGATATCGGCTTGAATTCGCAACGAGTACTGCGTATCTCGCGGCTTGTCGGACAGCCCGAAGCCGAGGAAGTCGAAGGTGAGCAGGCGGTGGCCGTCGATCGCGTCGAAGGCGTCCCGCCAGTCGTAGGAGCTGGACGGGTAGCCGTGCAGGAGCACCAGCGGCGGCAGGTCCGGGGAGCCTGCTCGTTCGCGGACGAAGATCCGGTGGCGTCCGACCTGTTCGAAGGTGCCCGATCGCTGCCAGGCCGCGACACGCGGGGTCAGGTCCGCCATCTCTACCCTCCTGTGGGCGACAGCCGTCGGTTCGCCTTCACCCTAACAAATTGCACTGTCCATGCAGATTGTTCGCGGGGTGAACGGGCCGATTCCCCACGCTCAGTAGTTGCCGCCGAAAGCAGCGCGCTGAGTCCGTTCCAGCCGGCCGCTGAACATCCCGGCCAGCGGCGGCACGGGCACGCCGGCCGCGTCGTCCGGGCCCGCTACGGAGAGCAGCCAGGCGGGCATGAATCGCAGCGTCCGGAGCGGAGCCGTTCTGCGCATGTGGGTAGGCCGGACCGGCGTGGGTCCGGCCGGCTGGTCAGGCGGTGGCCAGGGCGCGGTGAGCCTCCACAGCCAGACGGGTTTCTTCGGTTACCAGGTCGGCGTTGATGTGGGCGCCGGCCATGGCGCCGGCGGCGGCGGCGTTGCCTACTTGAGCCGAGATGTCGGTGACATTGCCTGCGGCCCAGACGCCGGGGGTTTCGGTGCGGCCGGTGGGGTCGGCGGGGATGTATTCGCCTACGCCGCTGGGGTGCGTGGTGGGGGTCAGGCCTAGATCGGCCAGGAAGGCGGTGCGGGCGACCATGCGGGTGGGGGCGGCCAGGATCTCGCGGGGGATGATGGTGTCGTCGGCGAGGCGGACGCCGGAGATTCGGTCGGCGGCGATCTCTACGGCGGTGACCTCGCCGGTGACGACGCGAATTCCTCTGGCCGCCAGCTGTTCCGACTCCTCCTCGGTGGGAGGGGTGTTGGTGTGGGCGAAATAGACGACGTCGTCGCTCCACTGGCGGAAGAGGAGGGCGAGGTGAATTCCCATGGGGCCCAGGCCGAGGACACCGATCGGGCGGTCCCGGACCTCCCAGCCGTGGCAGTACGGGCAGTGGATGACATCGTGGCCCCAGCGCTCGCGCAGGCCCGGGATATCGGGGAGTTCGTCGACCAGGCCGGAGGTCACCAGCAGCCGGCGGGCGCGGACGGACCGCCCGTCGGCCAGGGTGACGACGAATTCCTCGTCGTCCCTCACGATTCCGCTCACCTCGCCCGGAACCACCTGTCCGCCGTAGCCACGCACCTCTTCCCGCCCCCGCGCCAGCAGTTCTGCCGGCGGCACGCCTTCGCGGGCGAACAATCCGTGCACCCCGTCCGCGGGCGCATTGCGCGGACTGCCCGCGTCGATCACGACCACTGAGCGTCGGGCTCGGGCGAGCATGAGCGCTCCGTTCAGTCCGGCCGCGCCGCCGCCGACCACTACCACGTCATAGCTGCTGTTCAGCTGATCGGTCATTGATGACCACCTCCTGCCTACGACCATGCGGACCATGCCGCGATCCTGGCAAACTTGTTTGCCGATATGGCAAACTGAAGTCATGACCGAGGATATCGACAGAGCCCTGGAAGGGGTGGGACTACGGCTGCGTGAGCTGCGCAAACAGCGCGAGACCACGCTGGCGGAGCTGTCCGCCGAGACCGGCATCTCGGTGAGCACGCTGTCCCGCCTGGAGTCCGGCGCGCGCCGCCCCACCCTGGAGCAGCTGCTCCCGCTGGCCCGCGCCCACAATGTGACCCTCGACGAACTGGTGAACGCCCCGCTCACCGGCGACCCGCGCGTGCACATGCGCCCGATCAACCGGGGCGGCATGCAGATGCTGCCGCTGACCCGCCGCGTCGGCGGAATTCAGGCCTTCAAGATCGTGCTGGGCCCGAAATCCGGTCGCACCGAACCCAATCCGCAGACCCACGAGGGCTACGAGTGGCTCTACGTCCTCAACGGCCGGCTCCGGATGATCCTCGGCCCGCACGACCTGATCCTGCACCCGGGCGAGGCCGCCGAATTCGACACCCGGGAACCGCACTGGTTCGGCGCGGCCGACGACGAGCCGGTCGAATTCCTCAGCCTCTTCGGCAAACAGGGCGAGCGGGCTCACTTCCGCGCCCGCCCCAAGGACGACTGACGGGCCCGCCCTAGGGGAGACCGACGGCTATCCCTGATACCGCGGCCCGACCAGCGCGAGCGCGGTTTCGACTGCCACATCGATGATTTCGGTGATGTCGCGCCCATCCTCCACGGTGGAGGCGATGAGCTCGCGGAACCCGCCGTAGAGGATGGTCGCCATTTGCCGGGTCGGCGGATGCAGTCCGGCCGCCTGGAATTCCGATGTGGCGGTGAGGTCCTGGATGAGCGTGATGAACGATTCCGCGGCGTCCCGGTGCAGTTGCCGCGCCCGCTCCCCCAGCGCCGGTGTGTCGCGGATCCAGGCCAGGGTGATGCAGGTGTCGTCACGGGAGGCCCCGATCCACGCCTCGATCGCCTGATGGATCTGGGTGTCCCAGGGCGCGGTCGGGTCCACGGCCGCGTAGATCTGCTGGACGGTGTCGTTGTTGCGTTCGGTGAGCATGGCGACGAAGCAGTCCTGCTTGTCGACGAAGTGCTCGTAGAAGGTCCGCCGCGAGGTCCGCGCGAGGCGGACCACATCGGCGACGGTGGTATCCCGATAGCCGCGCTCGCGAACCGCGTCGGCCATGGCATCCAGCAGCCGCCGCCGGAACCCGGAGTCGATGGCGGGTTCGGCGCTGGTTGTGGTGTCGGCGGTGTCGACGTCGGTCACGAGCATCAGCCTAGTTTCTCCGATCTCGGTGAGCATCGCGGCATGTCGGTGTGTTCGCGGCGGTATCGCTCGCACCCCGTCAGGCGGCGGTGTCACCTCACACCCCGGTCAGGCGGTGACCTGTTCGGGACCGCGTTCGGCCGCGGCGACGGTATGAGCCGGGCGGCGGCCGAAGCGGATGGTGCCGTCCTCGATTCGCCCGTGCCGCAGAGTGATCACATCCTGGGCATAGTTCATGCCCAGCCGCCACGGCGCACGCGATCCGGCCCTGGGGAAGCGGTCCATGGACCGCAGCACATAGCCGGCCTGGAAGTCCATCAGCGGCGCGGTGGTCACCGCCGGATCCGGCCAGGGCGTCGCCTGCGAATACCCGTGAATGTCCATGTGCCGCAACAACCGGCACACGAATTCCGCGACCAGGTCGGCCTTGAGCGTCCAGGACGCATTGGTGTACCCGATGGTGAAGGCGAAGTTGGGCACGCCGCTGAGCATCATGCCCTTGTAGGCCATGGTCTCCGGCGGCTGGATCTCGCGCCCGTCGACGGTGAGCCCGATACCGCCGAGGGCCAGCAGGTCCAGCCCGGTGGCGGTCACCACGATGTCGGCCGACAGTTCCGCGCCGGATTCCAGCTTCACCCCGTCCGCGGTGAACCGCTCGATCCGATCGGTCACCACCGAGGCCCGCCCGTCGCGGATGGCCCGGAACAGGTCCCCGTCCGGGACCAGGCACAGCCGCTGATCCCACGGGTTGTAGGCCGGGTTGAAATGCGTGTCGACGTCGTAGCCCTCGGGCAGCTGCTTGATGGTCAGATCCCGGAAGAACTTGCGCATCATCTGCGGCCGCCGCTGGCTGAGCTGATAGATCAGCGTGCCGACGGCGACGTTCTTCCACCGGGTGATGGCGTAGGCCCGCCGCGTCCCGAACCACCCGCGCAGTTTGGTGGC
>NZ_JBHZCS010000024.1:41520-83429 GCF_042755705.1 Nocardia sp. NPDC059154 | reverse complement strand
GGCGCGGACATGATGTAGGTCGGCGACCGCTGCAGCATGGTCACGTGCCCCGCGTTGTCGGCCATGGCCGGCACCAGCGTGACCGCGGTAGCCCCGCTGCCGATCACCACGACACGCTTTCCGGCGTAATCGAGTTCGGCGGGCCAGTGCTGCGGGTGCACGATCTGCCCGCGGAAGTCGCCGATGCCGGCGAACTCGGGGGTGTAGCCCTCGTCGTAGCGGTAGTAGCCGCTGCACAGGTAGAGGAAGTCGCAGGTGATGGTCGAGGTCATTCCGTCGTGCTCGAACCCGACGGTCCAGCGCGCCTCCTCCGACGACCACGAGGCCCCGGTCACCCGGTGCCCGTAGCGAATTCGCCGATCGATCCCCGCGTCGGCGGCCGTCTGGCGAATGTAGCCGAGAATGGCGGGCCCGTCCGCGATGGCCTCCGCCGCCACCCACGGCCGGAACCGGTACCCGAGGGTGTGCATATCCGAGTCCGACCGCACCCCGGGATACCGGAACAGATCCCAGGTCCCGCCCATGGCCTCGCGCGCCTCGAAAATGGCGTAGCTGCGTCCCGGGAACGCGTCCTGCAGATGATGTGCCGCCCCGATGCCCGACAGCCCGGCCCCGACGATCAGCACGTCCACGTGTTCGGTCATTGCTTCGCTCCCTTCGCGGCCCGGGCGCGTACCAGGCCCATCACGACCGACAGCACGTCGAAGTAGTGCGTCGGGGTCACCCGCGCCAGCGTGTCGAACAGGTAGGCGTCGGGCCCGACGAGAACGCGCGCCTTGCCGCGTTCGACTCCGCGGCAGATGATTTCGGCCGCCTGCTCCGGCGTGGTCATGGTCATGGCCTCGAATTCGGCGGCCATCTGCTCGTGGGTGCGGCCCCTGCCCTCGGGATCCTTGCGCACCCGGCCGTTGCGGGCGATATTGGTCCGGATGCCGCCGGGATGCACGGTCACCGCCGAGACGCCCGTGCCCCGAAGTTCCTGCCGCAGTGCGTCGGTGAACCCGCGCACCGCGAATTTCGCTGCGCAGTAAGCACTCTGATACGGCATCCCCACCAGCCCGTACACACTGGAGGTGTTGACGATGGCGCCGCTGCCCTGCTCGACCAGGATCGGCAGGAACGCCCGCGTGCCGTTCACCACCCCGTCGAAGTTGATCTGCCGCAACCATTCGTCGTCCGCGGGCACACTGTCGAGCACCGAGGAGGACACCGCCACCCCGGCATTGTTGAACACCGCCGCCAGGGGCGCGGGCAGCCACTCGCGCACCTCGTCGGCGAAGGCCAGCTGATCGGCCGCGTCGCGCACATCCAGCACGCGGGTCAGCACCGGCCCGCTGAGGGAGGCCGCCGTCTGCTTCAGACCCTCGGCATCGATATCCGCGATGGCCACCGGCGACCCACGGCGAGACAGCAATTGGGCCAGTCCCCGCCCGATTCCGGAGGCCGCGCCGGTGATCATGACCGGGTGGCCGGACAGGGGCCTAGAGGTTCGGGACATCGGAACTCCTGGATTCGGCGGTGCGGACGTGCGAGTCGATGAGGTCGGCGAAGGTGGGCCAGAGTGCGGCGGGCAGATCGTGACCCATGCCGGGGACGGTGTGCAGGCGCGCGCCGCGGATCGCCGCGGCGGTGACCTTGCCGCCCGTCGGGTTCACCATGCGGTCGCGGTCGCCGTGCAGGACGAGGGTCGGCGCGGTGATCGTCCGCACCTCGGCGGTCCGGTCGCCGGACTTCATGATTCCGGCGAGCTGGCGTCCCACTCCCGCCGCCGGGCGCGGATCGCGGTCCCAGGTGGTCCCCGCGGTCGCGCGAATCCTGGCCTCGTCGAACGGATATCCCGCCGAGCCGATGTGCCGGTACATGCCGACCGCACGGTCCAGGTGCTCCTCGCGGGTCCCGGCGGGCTTGCGGAACATGCGTGCCCAGGTGGACAGCGCGGGGCGCCCCACGCGTGCCGCACCGGTGGTCGAGAAGATCGACGTCAGCGAGGACACCCGAGCCGGATAGCGGGCCGCGACGGTCTGCGCGATCATCCCGCCCATCGACATGCCGACCACGTGCGCGGACCGCCAGCCGAGGGTGTCGAGCAACCCGACGGTGTCGGCGGCCATGTCCCCGAGATCGTATTGCTGTGGGTCCCAGCGCTTGCGGGCCATCGCCAGCCCTCCCGGCGGCCGGAACCCGGCGTGCGTGGAGGTCCCCACATCGCGATTGTCGAACCGCACCACGTCGTATCCGCGCACCACCAGCTGCGCGATCAGCCCGTCGTGCCATTCGTGCTTCTGCTGCCCGAGCCCGGCGATCAGCAGCAGCGGCACGCCCGATCCCTCCCGCTCGTAGGTGAGGGTGATCCCCCGCCCGACCTCGGCCACCCGCTCGCTCATGCGGTCACCTCGGCGCCACGCTCCACACTGGTTTCGGCGGCTTCGACCGCCGGCGGCCGTGGTGCCCGCCGATACACGACGGCCCGCCCCTTCTTCGCCGGAACCAGTGCGACCCCGCGGAAGTGCGCGCGCTCATCGGGCGCGTCGGTGGTCTCGAGTGTGAAGTCCCGCAACAGCACCCGCAGCACCACATTCATCTCCATGGTCGCGAAGGCCGCCCCGATGCACCGGCGCGCGCCACCGCCGAACGGAATCCAGCTGAAGGTCCCCGGCCGGGCGCCGACGAACCGATCGGGATCGAAATCCCTTGGGTTGGTGAACAATTCCGGATTGTCGTGCATGAGCCGGATACTCACCAGCACATGCTGCCCGCGCGCCAGCGTCCACCGGCCCAGTTGCAGCGAGTCGGTCCGCACCTTGCGCGCGGTAGCGTCGATGACCGGCCGTACCCGCTGGGTCTCCAGCAGTGTCGCCTCGCGCAGCACAGACCCGCCCGCGTCGTTCTCCTCGACCAGGCGGCGCAGGATGTCCGGATGCCGCCGCAGCCGTTCGACGGTCCAGGCCAGCGAGGTGGCGGTGGTCTCGTGCCCGGCGGTGAGCAGGGTGAGCAGTTCGTCGGCGATCTCGCTGTGCGTCATGGCCGAACCGTCGTCGTAGCGAGCCTGCAGCAGCATGGCCAGCACGTCGTCACGCTCGCTCAGCTCCGGATCTGCGGCCGCGCGCCGGATGAGCCGTCCGACGATCTCGTCGTACTGCGCGCGGTAGGCGGCGAACCGCGCCCACGGCCCGAAGCGCCCGAACAGCCTGCGCGGCACCGGAAGTGCCGCCAGCGCCGACCCGACCAGCACCAGTTTCGGGAGCAGCGCCCGCAGCTGGTCGAATTCCGCGCCTTCCGCGCCGAAGACCGCGCGCAGGATCACGTTCAGGGTGATCCGCATCATCGAGTCCATGGTCGCGAACTCGCGCCCCGACGGCCAGCCGGCCATCTCGCGGACCGCCTCCTCCTCGATGAGCGATTCGTAGACCGCCAGCCGTCGCCCGTGGAACGGCGGGGTGAGCAGCTTGCGTTCCTTGCGGTGTTCCTCCCCGCGCAGCGCGAAAAGCGAACCGGGGCCGAGGAATTGGCCGAGGTTGGCGTCGATGTTGTCCACCAGATCGGTGTGCGTGGTGAACAGCGCCTTGACCTCGGCCGGTTCCGACAGCACGAGTGTGGGCCCGAAGCGGGGCATCGCGACCATGAACGCCGATCCGTAGCGCTGATGCAGGCGACGCCAGGCCCGGGTGCGCCCGGCCAGGATCTCGATGCCCTGCACGAAGGCCGGCGTGGTTGGTCCGTCGGGCAGTGTCACTGTGGTCATGCGCCATCTCCCAGCCTGGTACATCTGCGTACCAACAGCACGGTACGCGCCTGTACCGACTGTGGCAAGGGTCACGTTCCGGACATGAGAGGGCCACGTGGCAGCCCTCAGCAATCCGGTCGGCGCCACGACCTGAACGCTGTCCGGAGCGGTCGACTACAGCGCCGACCGCAACGGGTGAGCGGGATCGAAGATCGAGATCGGCGGGCCCTCCCCCGCCGGATGCACCTGGAGCTTGCCGGTGTCGTCGATGAGGATGCGCCGCCCCGGATATGTCCGCCGAGCGATCTCCACGTCACGCTCATCGAACTGGTCGCAGCCGGTGAAAACCAGTACGCCGTAATGCAATTCGGTGGCGTACACACTGGCCGGCCAACGATGTAGCCAGACGTCGAGATCGAAGAGGGCATCGGGTTTGGGCAGGTCAGTGCCGACCGTCATGCGGGCATAGTAGGCCCGCCCGCCCGAGTTCCGCACGCGCACACCGGCGAGTCGCCGTATGGATCGCGTCAATGTTGCGCCGCCGGTTCGGGTCCGGACTTCGCTATCGTCACTCCCCGGCGGCGACACACGGGAGGTCTGATGACGGAGACCCGTCTCGGACCAGCGCAGTCCGATCCGGCGATCGATCAATGACAGGCGCGGGTCCTCGCCCATTCCGGCCGCGTCCTGCGGTGGCCGCGGATGATCTGCCGCCGCGAGGACATGACCCTCGAGTCACCCATCACCATCTCGGGCACGGCCCCAACCTGGTGCGGGTGCTAGGCCCACTGGACGGGCAGCCGGCGTCGTCTTCCGCCATGGGCAGCGGCAGGTGCTGTCAGCGGGTGCCGATCAGCAGGTGGACGATGGCCTGGACGAAGCCCTCGATGCGCTCGCGGGGATAGGCGTCCGGTTCGCTGACGGCCAGGCGGCCGAGCATTTCGGCAATGGTCAGCAGTGAATTCGTGAGCAGGCCGGAATCGATTCCGGCCCAGCGTGGATCGGCGATCAGACCCATGCGGACCAGCGCCTCGGCCCGGTCGAAGATGCCGGCGCGGGAGCTGCGGATGGCCTCGCGATATTCGTCGGGGGCATTGCCCGGGCCGGCGAGCAGCAGTCGCCAGCGGGTCGGATTGCGCAGGGCCACATCGACGAACGCCTCGACTGTGGCGGAGGCGGCGACGACCGGGTCCGCGCCGAGCAGGTCGGTGGGCAGGGTGTCGGCGACCTGTTCGAGGGCGCGCTCGCGTTCGCGTTCGAGCAGCGCGGCGACCAGCTCCGCGCGGGTCTTGAAGACCGTGTACAGCACCGGCTTGCCGACACCGGCCTCGGCGGCGACAGCCTCCATGCTCAGCTCGTGCAGCTCGGCCTGCTCCAGTACGGCGAAGGCGGCGTCGAGCAGCTGGGCCCGGCGTTCGTCCGGGGGCAGGCGGGGCGCATAGCGCCGCCGCGGCCGGTCTGCCGTCACACGGGGTTCGCTCACTGCCGCTCCACCTTCACCGGCCCATTCTGTCATCCCGGATAGCGAGGTCACGCCCCTGTCCGGGCTAAAGCTACGCGCCCGTTGTATTCAGCGCCCAAAATTGCTACGGTGGCGTTGTATTCCATGGATCGAGCCTGCAGAGGAGCCCCAGTGACCTTCGATCCGACCACTCTCCGCCGCGATGACTACGGCTTCTTCGGCCCGGATTCGCCGAGCTGGAAGGTGTGGACCGCACCCACCGCGGTGATCGGCTTCCAGCGCGCGGTGACCCTCGAGCACTTCGATCCGTTCCTGACAGCGGCCGTGGCCGACACCGGCAAGATCTACTCGGAGCCGCGCCACCGCCTCGACGCCACCTTCGCGTACTTCCTGATCGTGGCCATCGGCGATTCCCGCACGGCCATCCAGGCCTCCGAGCACCTGATGACGGTGCATGCCGAGAACACGGGCATCGAGCCGATCAGCGGGCAGCGCTACAGCGCCAATTCCCCCGAAACCCAGTTGTGGATCCACATCACCGGCTGGCACTCGGTACTCAAGGCCTATGAAATGTTCGGGCCCGGACTGACTCCCGAGGAGGAGGCCCGCTACTGGCAGGAGTGCCGGATCGCGGCCGAGCTGCAGACCTGCAAGCCCGAGGAGGTGCCGGTCACGCGCGCGGGTGTGCAGGAGTACTACGCGAATGTCCGTGCGCGCCTGTGCACTTCGGAACGCGCCCAGGACGGCATGCGGCAGCTGCTGTTCACCTCGCCGCGCCACGGCGCGGGCTGGACGTACGCAATCGGTGCACGCCTGCTGTCGTTCGCCTCGATCGCGACGCTGCCCGAGTGGATGCGCAAGCTCGGCCAGTTCGACCGCCCGGGCATTGTCGACCTGCTGGTGAGACCCGCAGCGCGCGTCCTGGTCTGGCTGTTCTCGCTCTTCGACAAGGCGGGTCTGATCATGGCCGCCCCGATCATCGCGCCGATGGCGGGGCAGATCCTCGAACAGCACCTGAAAGCGGAGCCCCCGGCCCGGCTCGAAACGGTCACACCGGCCGCCGCCCGCGAGCTCTACGGCCGTCGCGGGCACCGAACCGTCTCTGCCGCAAGCTGATTCGACGCGACCTCATCGGCAGGTGAGGTCCTGATCCGGACGCGTGCCGTCGCGCAGGAAACGCTCGACGGCATCGTTCGCGCAGGCGACCGGCGAGGGATACACGCCGTGCCCGCCGCCGTCGACCGCCACCATCCGGGCGCGGTCACCGAACGCCTGCCGCAAGTGCAACGCGCCGCTGTACGGGGTCGCCGGATCCCGGAGATTCTGCAGCAGCAGCACATTCGACGGTCCGGACGCGGTCACGACCGTGCGCGGCGCGACCGGATACGGCCAGAAGGCGCACGGGGAGAAGCCGCGCGGCATGCCCGCGGTGAGCGGGTATCGGGCTCGGTCCGCGGCGACGGCGGTCGCGTAGTCGTCCGCCGACGTCGGCCAGGCCACGTCATTGCACAGGGTCGCCACCATGACCGCGGTCGACGCCTGGGCCGCCGGCTCCGGCGGGGAGAGCCGCGCGGCAGGCAGCGCGTCCGACCGCAGCGCGGCATTGATCACCTGGGCGACATAGGGAAACCGCTGATCCTTGTACAGCCCGTCGAGCAGGATCTGCCGTAATCCGTTGCCGCTCAATGCCGAGGTCTCGGCACCCGGCCACGGCAACGGTGCGCGATCCAATCGTGCCGCCAGCGTGAGGAACGCGTCCCGCACCGCCTCGGGCGTCTCCGCCACCCGATCCGGATTCCCCTCGGCCGCCGCCCACCGCGCGAAGTCCGGAAACCGATCCTCCGCCCCCACGGCGGAATTCCCCAGCCAGGTCCGCTCGACCCGCTCGGGATCCGGATCATCGTTGCTGTCCAGCAGGATCCGATCCGTGTGCTCCCCGAACAGCGTGGCGTACACCGACAGCACGTACGTCCCATACGACGTTCCCCACGCCGCGATCCGCTGTTCCCCCAGCGCTTCCCGGATCCGGTCGATGTCCCGCGCCGCGGTCCGGGTCCCGATCGACCGCACCAGCGCACCCCCATCCCGCACGCACGCCTCGGCCACCCGCCGCTCCATCGCCACATTCTCCGCGATCCCCCCGTCCGCGTCCGGCCACGGCCGCAGCCGCTCCGGCGCCAGATCCTGCTGCGCGATATGGCAATTCGCCGCGGTGCTCGCTCCGATCCCGCGTGGATCGAACCCGATCAGGTCATACTCGTCCCGCACCGACTCCGGCAGCGTCTGTCCTGCGGTGGACGGCAGATTCAGACCGCTGCCACCCGGCCCGCCCGGCACGAGCAGCAACACCCCACGCCGATGTTCCGGATGCGCACTCCGAATCCGGGACACCGCAAGGGAAACCCGCTCCCCCTCCGGATGCTCGTAGTCGAGCGGCACGGACACCGTCGCGCACTCCTGCCGCGAATCGACCCCCACCCCCTGACACGCGGCCCACTCGATGCCCGAGCTCGAATCCGACCGGCAGCCGACGAGCACAGACGACACCACCACTGCGAGCCCCACCGCCGCTCCAACGCGAATTGTTGTCTTCACACCGCCGAACGTAGAAGCCCCGAACACCGACCCGCGTCACCCCACGGTGCCACCCGCCGCTCCCCCTACGGGACTATCGGACAGCCGGCGGTGACGGTCCTGGGCGAAACGCCAGTGTTGCGTGATTGAACGTAATCGACCGGATTCGATAGGCTCGGGGTTTGGCGTGCGGGCCGATCGAGCCGAGGGTGATGCGATGAGGCAAGCGTTCGATGCTTGGAAGCGGGCGGTGACCCGGGGGGCCAGTACCCGGGCCATTGCGGAGAAGCTGGACAGCAATGGGCCCAGGATCAAGCGGCATTTGGAGGAGTCGGATCCGCCGGTGGCGGACACGGTGATCGAGCTGGCGCGGGCCTACGGGGTGAATCCGGTGGAGGGGTTGATCGCGGCCGGGCTGATCACGCGCAGCGATGTCGATCATGCTGCAACGAAGGACGCGCTTGCCGAGGTGCCCATGTTGCAGTTGCTGGAGGAGGCCGTGGAGCGGGAGCGGCGGGCCGTGCGGCAGCGGGCGCCCGAGGGTGAGCACGCGGCGAAGGACGAGGAGCGCCGGAGCCGGCGGTTCCGGCGCAAGGTCGGCGAGGGGACTGCGGAGTAGGCGTTCCTATGGCGCGACCGCGAGAAAGCCGAACGCCGCGAAGAGCGAGAGGTGCACCGTGCCCTGCAGCAGGGTGGCGCGGCCGGGCACCACGGTGAGCATGCCGACGACCACTGTTATTGCCAGCAGCACCATTTCGGTCGCGCCCAGGCCGAGCAGCAGCGGGGTGTCCAGCCAGATCGAGGCGACCGCGATGGCCGGAATCGTGAGGCCGATACTGGCCATGGCCGAGCCCAGCGCCAGGTTCAGCCCGACTTGGACCCGCCCGCCCCGCGCGGCACGCACGGCGGCCAGCGCCTCGGGCAGCAGGACCAGCATCGCGATCACCACGCCGACCGCCGAACGCGGCAGACCCGCTGCGTCGACACCGGATTCGATGGCCGGGGACACCGCCTTCGCCAGACCGACCACCCCGACCAGAGCGGCGATCAGCAGCCCGCCGCTGATCCACGCGCGGCGCGCACTCGGCCGCTCCGCGTGCTCGTCCTCGTCATCGGTCCCGGGCTCCACCGGGAGGAAATCCTCTTTGTGCCGCACGGTCTGCATGGCGATGAAGCAGCCGTAGAGCACCAGTGAGGCGACGGCCGCGAAGGCCAGCTGGGCGGGCGAGAAGTGCGGTCCGGGTTCGCTGGTCGTGAACGTCGGCAGCACCAGGCTCAGCGTGGCCAGGGTCGCGACCGTGGCCAGCGCCGCACCCGTGCCCTCCGCATTGAAGACCGCGACCCGCCGCCGCAACGCCCCCACCAGCAACGCCATTCCGAAGATGCCATTGCAGGTGATCATGACCGCTGCGAACACGGTGTCACGGGCCAGCGGCGCGGCCTTGTCCCCGGCCGAAACCATCAGCGTCAGAATGAGTCCGACCTCGATGACGGTCACCGCGATGGCCAGCACCAGCGCGCCGAACGGCTCGCCGACGCGATGCGCGACGACCTCGGCGTGATGCACCGCGGCCAGTACCGCCGCCAGCAGGAGAGCGAATACCGGGATGTCGGCCAGCAGCGACAATTCCCGGCCCCACACCGCGGCGAGCATCACCACCGCGAGCAGGGGAACGACTACGGTCCAGCGAATCTTGTCCAGCAGCAAAGGTTCCTCAGTGGTCACGGGATTCGACGAGCGCGGAAATCCCTCGGACGCAGCCGAATCGATCGGGCACGCGCCGGTCGACCGGCGCGTGCCCGATGTTCGACCTACGTCAAACCATAGAGGTAGGATGCAACGTTCCACAATCACGATGAACCATTGTCGTTCCATAGACCGTGATCAGCTCACTCATATCGCCAGCTCAGACTGCACATCCGACAAATATGTGATCGCACCCACATGGAACGACATCGGCATACGAGACGACCCCTCGACAACTCCCCCGATCACACCAGGGGCGTGAAGTCCCGGCTCGCGAGGTACTCCGGCCGCGGATGCGGCGCGGCATAGGGATCGAGCAGCGTGTTCTCGACACTGTTGAACACCAGGAACAGATTCGAGCGCGGGAACGGCGTGATATTGCCCGCCGACCCGTGCATGAGATTCGAGTCGAACAGCAACGCCGAACCCGCCCGCCCGGTGAACTGCGTAATGCCGTGCTTCCCGGCCAGATCCGTGATGGCCGCCTGCGACGGGACGCCGATCTCCTGACCGCGCAGGGAAACCCGGTGATGATCGGCCGGCGTCTCGCCCTGACAGGGGACGAAGGTGCGATGCGAGCCGGGCATGACCATGAGGCTGCCGTTGAACGGGTAGTTGTCGGACAGCGCGATCGACAGGCTCACCGCCCGCGGCGTCGGCATGCCGTCCTCGGCGTGCCAGGTCTCGAAGTCGGAGTGCCAGTAAAATCCGGTGCCGGTGAACCCGGGCATGTAGTTCACCCGGGTCTGATGCAGATAGACCTCGGAGCCGAGAATCTCGCGCGCCAGACCGGCAATCCGCCACTCGCGCACCAGATCCGCGATCATGGCGCTGAGCCGGTGCACCTCGAACAGGGAGCGCACCCGGTGCGACTCGCGCTCGATGATCACGCGCTCGTCCAGCACGAGGTCGGGATCGCCGGTCAGCCGCTGGATTTCGGCCGCCACCTCACCGACCTCGTACGGATCGAGCAGGCTGTCGACCACGGCGTAGCCGTTGTCGTCGAAATCGGCGAGGGCATGGCTGCCGATCTCACCCCACACCGTCGGGTCGTCACGCTCGATCGGCGGGGTGCCCACCACCGTGCGGGTTCGATAGCGGTCGATTCTTCCGTTGCCGGACACAGTCATTCGAAGCTCCTAGTCGACGGCGACGAGCGGGTACACACCGTGCTCGTCGTGCACCTCCTGCCCGGTCACCGGCGGATTGAAGACGCAGAGCATGCGCATCCGGGTGCGGGCGAAGAGGCGGTGCCGTTCATGGCCGTTCAGCAGGTACATCGAGCCGGGGCCCAGCTCGTAGGTGGTGCCGTGGTCGAGATCGACCAGGGTGCCCTCGCCCTCGACCAGCCAGACGGCCTCGATGTGGTGCTGGTAATGGAATTCGTGGACGGTCTCGGCGTCGATGGTGGTCTCGTGGAACGAGAACCCGACCCGGTCGCCGCCGAGCACGATGCGCTTGCTGCGCCAGCCCGGGCCCGCGACATCCCGCTCGGTGCCGGTGATCTCGGCGGTGGTGCGCACGATCATGTCAGCGCCCCCGCCCGCCGCTGACGGCATCCAGTGAGGCGGCCAGCAGCTCCAGACCGTGATCGAGCTCGTAGTCGGTAATGGTCAGCGGCGGAAGCAGTTTCACCACCTCGTCCTCGGGACCGGAGGTCTCCACCAGCAGCCCGCGCTGGAAGGCGGCGGCACACACCTTCTCCGCCTGCGAGGCGTCGTCGAAGACCAGGCCGTGCACCAGACCACGCCCGCGCGCGCCGACACCGTCGAAGGCCGCGGACATGCCCGTGAGGGCACGGTCGATGCGCTCACCCTTGGCCTGCGTGGCGGCCTCCAGGGCGTCGTCGGCCCAGTAATGCTCCAGCGCCGCACGGGCGGTGACGAAGGCCGGGTTGTTGCCGCGGAAGGTGCCGTTGTGCTCGCCCGGCTTCCACAGGTCCAGTTCCGGCTTGAACAGCACCAGCGCCATCGGCAGGCCGTAGCCGCCGATCGACTTGGACAGCGTGACGATATCGGGTGTGATGCCGGCCATTTCGAAGGAGAAGAACGGTCCGGTGCGGCCGCAGCCCATCTGCACGTCGTCGACGATCAGCAGAATCTCACGGGCGGAACACAATCCGGCCAGTTTGCGCAGCCACTGCACGCTCGCGAGATTGACTCCGCCCTCGCCCTGGACGGTTTCGACGATCACGGCGGCCGGGCTGTCCAGGCCGGAGGAGGCGTCGTCGAGGACGCGCTCCATCCATTCGAACGAATCGTCGTCCGCGCCGGACAGATACCCGTCGAAGGGCATCGAGGTGGCGTGCTGCAGCGGCACACCCGCACCCGCGCGCTTGGCGGCATTGCCGGTGACCGAGAGGGCGCCCAGCGTCATACCGTGAAAAGCGTTGGTGAAGTTGAGGATCTCGGTGCGGCCGGTCACCTTGCGGGCCAGCTTGAGCGCGGCCTCCACCGCGTTCGCGCCGGTGGGTCCCGGGAACTGCACCTTGTAGTCCAGGCCGCGCGGCTGCAGGATCCGGTCGCGCAGCGACTGCAGCAGATCACGCTTGGCGACGGTGGACATGTCGAGCCCGTGGGTGAGGCCGTCGCCCGCGATGTACTCGAGCAGCGACTGCTTCAGCACGGGGTTGTTGTGGCCGTAGTTGAGCGCGCCCGCGCCGGCGAAGAAATCCAGGTACTCCCGGCCGGACTCGTCGCGGAGCCAGGCGCCGGACGCGGTGTCGAAAACCGTCGGCCAGGAACGGCAGTAGCCGCGCACATTCGACTCGAGATCCGCGAAAACCGTCATATCGGGGCTAGTCATCGCCATTCCTCCTGAGTGGTGACCGGTGCGATGCGGTAGAGGTCCTCGGGCTGATGCCCGCCGGGAAACTGATCCGCCGTGAACAATGTGGTGCGGGTCAGGGCCGCGCCACGACGGCGGGCCAGCGAGGCGAACATGGCGACCGAGGCCGGATTGTCGGGGGCAATGGTGGTCTCGAGCTGCGTGACGCCGCGCGCCGCGGCACTTTCCAGCAGCGCGTCGAGCATGTCGACGCCCAGGCCGTGCCCACGATGGGGCTGATCGACCGCCACCTGCCAGACGAACAGGATGTGCGGCCACGCGGGCCTGGTGTAGCCGATGACGAATCCGGCTATCTCGCCGTCTATTTCAGCGACGATCGAGGTATCCGCGAAATCGCGGCACCACAGCAGATAGGCATAGCTGGAGTTGGTGTCGAGGACCCGGGAGTCCTCCGCAATGCGCCACATTCGTGCGCCGTCGGCGAGCACGGGCTCCCGGATCTGGATGGTTTGCTGGGATATCGCGTCAAATTTGCTGATTTGGATCTGCATGACCACTTCAGCCTGACGGTGAAGTTTTGAGGTCTTCCATGCGAACTCATTGCGATCTCATGACGATCCCATGACTCCGCGGGCCTCGCACACCCGCGAATACGCCTATCGCGGCATATCGAGGCGATATCCGAGGCCACGCACGGTCACCACGATGCGCGGCTCCGACGGGTCCGTCTCGATCTTCGTGCGCAGCCGGCGGACATGGACGTCGACCAGCCGTTCGTCACCGAAGAAGCCTTCGTCCCAAGCTCGTTCGAGCAGCAGGGTGCGGCTGAGCACCCGGCCGGGATTCGCCGCGAGTTCACACAGCAGGCGAAACTCGGTGATGGTCAACGGAATCTGCTCCTCGCCTCGGCTCACCACGCCACCATCGGGCGAAAGCACCAGCGGCGCAGCATCATCGGCGTCCAGGACGATCTCCACCGGCGGCTCGGCCGCCGGATCCTCCGGCAGCCCGCCCAGGTGCGGCCGCCGCCGCAGCGCCCGCATGCGCGCGCTGATCTCCTTGAGCTCGAACGGCTTGGTCACGAAGTCATCGGCGCCCGCCTCCAGCGCCGCGACCACATCATGGGTGTCCGCGCTCGCGCTGACCACCATGATCGGCACCTCGTGCGCGCGCCGCACCTCACGAATACAGGTGAAGGCATCCATCCCGCCCACCAGCAGGTCCACGATCATCACATCCGGCGCGCCGTGATTGCGCAGCCGTTCCAGGGCCACCTCGGTCGCGCCTGCCTCGGCGACCTCGTAGCCCTCCCCTTCCATCGCCACCCGCAGGGTGCTGCGGACCCGGTAGTCGTCCCCCACGATCATCAGGCTCGCGCCCATCATCCATATCCTTTCGTCCGAAGGACGCCACGAACACGTCCAGCGGACAATCACCGAGCTGCGGTGATCGCGTTCGACTAGGTCGAATACCCGAACCTTAGTTGAACGAAACATCCGGCCATCCCAGGTATGCGAGCCGATAGCTGATGCGCATCACTCCGATTGCTACCGGTCAGGCGGGGGAAATACCGAATGGCACCGCCATGATTCCGCATTTGCGCACGTCAAAGCCACTTCGGTCGCATTTGCGACATTGTGAGAACCTGCACAGAGGTTTCGGGGATTCAGGGGTTCGCCGCGCGATCCCGGACCTCTATGTCGATGACCGGGCCCTGGGCGGGGTCCAGCCAGCGCATCACGCGGTCCAGATCCGCGCCTGGAAGCGCTACGCAGCCCGCGGTCGGGGTGCCGTCTCCGACATGGAGGAAGTACGCCGAACCCGCGCCGGGGACGACCGGGGAGCGGTTGTAGTCGATGACGACGGCGTGATCGTAGGCGGGACCGGCCGTACCCAGGTCCTCACCCGCGGATTCATCGAACGGGCAGGTGCCGGGAGCGCAGGTGTAGTGGGTGTTGTAGAAGGGCGACTTGGTGTCGGAGACCCACCAATCCGATGGTGTCACTCGGCGGTACGGGAGTCTGGTGCCGTTGTTGGCAGAGATGCCGAAAGCCTCTGTCAGCGTCCAGATTCCGGCCGGGGAGCGGGTTGCCGATTCGCTGGTGGGGCCGACGCCTTGCGCGCCCACGTCGGCGTGCAAGGGGCCGATCGCTCGAACCCATTGTGTGCCATCGCGATCCCAGGCGATGAGGGTGGCTGTGGTGGCGGTGGGGGAATCGGCGGTAACGGTGATGAGCTGATCGGCCGGACCGGTGTACGTAGGCTGTTCCACCGGAGGCTCGGAGTGCTTCTGAGCGCAGCCTGCCGCAGCCAGGGCTATGACGGCCAGGGCTGCGATCGCTGGGCGGGGACGGGTTCGACGCATTGTGGTTGCCAGTTTGCCTGAGGTGGCGTGCTCGGGTCACATGAAACCCGGGGTGGAATTCGGGTCGCTCGGCCTGTCGGCAGGGGTTAGGCGAGGGAGTGTTCTTCGATGGGGGTCGAGAGGGAGGTGCCGTTCAGGTCCAGGTAGAGGTGGCGGTCCGTGACCGAGAGCGTGAGGGTGTTGCGGCGGTCGAGGAGGGCGGTGGCGGCGTCGATGAAGGATCGGTCGAAGGCATAGAGGGGGATCTGGTCGGCCTGGTGGATGCGTTTGCCGGCGAGTTGGGCGAGGACTTTTGCGGGGTCCCGGTGGGTGTAGATGGCTACACGGTCGGCCAGTTTGCTGGCGCGGTGGATGCGGTCGGCGTCCGGAGCGCCCACGTCGATCCAGGTGGTGAGGCGACCGGTGAGATCGCGGATGAGGACCGGCGGCTCATCGGTGGAAGAGACCCCACCATCACTGAATGCGATTCCCTCTTCATACTCCAAGCAGTAGGCCAGGATCCGAGTCAACATGTACTCACCGGTCTCGGAAGGATGCCGCGCAACCCGCAACTCCAACTCCTCGTAGACCCCCCGATCCACATCAGCCAAGTGCACATTCACGTTGTAGAGAGTCGCGTTCAGGGCCATAGTCCCTGCAGCCTAAAGCCCACCCCACCCGCGCCGACAACCGGTTCAGACTCCACCCCCGCCAAACCAACAGCGCGGACCCCACCCACAGCACACGAGCAGCCGGGTGTCATGCAACCCGGGGACCCCACCTCGAGCAACTGGAAACGATGGAGCTGGCGACCAACTCCCAACGTGATGTCTCTGATTGACCCGAGCAGTGCCCGAAGGATCAATCCTGCTGGGCGCGATCCACCCACACCGCCCGCGATAGGGCGAATCCTTGCAACCGCTGCATCAACTCCATGTCATCGTCATCGTCATCGGAGAATTCATATCCCCGTGCAGCAGCGAACCCGAAAGAGACCGCACCGCAGCATCGACATCAGCGATGCCACAGCTGTCGAGTGTCTCCCCCGTGATTCCCCTGCACTAATTCTACCGCGCCCCCACTACCTATTAGTATCGAATTTCATTCTGATACAAGGCTTTTCAATCGACAACACCGAAACGACCGGTCGCCAACGCCGCATTCCGAAGCCGAGCCGGAAACCCCGGCCCCAGCCGAGCGGAAATATCCTCGTGCCGCAACGGCTCCCGGCAGTGCGAGCACACCACCTCGGCGTGCGTGTCGTGGTCACACGCCGTGTGATGCAGAACCACCGGTTCCCCGGATTCCGGAGCCAGGTACCGATCCCCCCAGGCCATCATGGCCGCGATGACGGGAAAGAAATCGCGCCCCTGATCGGTCAGCCGGTATTCGTGGCGAACCGGCCGCTCCTGATACGGAACCTTGGTCAGCAGTCCCGCGTCCACCAATCGGTTCAAACGCTGGGTGAGGATATTGCGGCTGAGGCCGAGGGTGGATTCGAAATCGTCGAAACGCTTGGCGCCGTAGAAAGCTTCGCGGAGGATGAGCGGCGTCCACCAGTCGCCCAGCAGGTCGACGGTGCGGGCGACGGTGCACGGCCAGTTCGCGAAACTCGTTCGTTTCATGCGGTCACGGTATCCAGGCGGGCGGGGACGTACTTGTGCCAGGGGGTGCCGACCCATTCGTCACGGTCGTCGAAGGAGGTCAGCTCGTTCGGGGCGGTGCCGGTGGTGACCGAGGTGCCGTCCGGGGCGGCGACCGAGAGCCCGAAACCGTTGGGCAGCGACAGGTGGCCCGGGCGCATACGGTCGGTGGGCTCGACCGGGACCTGCGCGGTGCCGCGCCGGGTCGTCACCTGGACCAGGTCGCCCGCGGTCAGTCCGAGCCGCTCGGCATCGCCGGTGCTGATGCGCAGGGTGCCCGCCGCATCACGCTTGCGCCAGGCCGGGTCGCGGAAGATGGTGTTGGCCGTGAAGGCCCGGCGCTCACCCGCCGAGAGGATGAACGGCCAGTCCGCGCTGTCGTCCTCGGTCGGCACGGGCAGGGTGGCGATCACCTCCAGCAGCTCCGGAATCTCCAGCCGGATCACCTTGTCGCGCACCCGGTTCCAGGTCTCCGTGTAATCGTCCTCGGAGATCACGATGCCGTGCTTGCCCGTCAGGATCGCCTCGAACAGCCGCTCCCCCGCCTCCAGACCCGTTCCGTACCCGGCACGTTCGACGCTGGCCGGGAACTTGCGCACCATGTTGTACGCCGCCGCCCACAGCAGTGCCGCCGAGGCCGCACCGTCGGGCAGCGTCTCCCCCAACGTCCGATACAGCAGTACCGGAGCGAGTTTCGACCGCGCCGGATCGCCGAGGATCCCCAGGAAGGCCATGGCGAACGCCTCCCGCCCCTGCGCGAGCGCGGCCCGCAGCGGCGCGTAGTCCGCCTCGCTCACCACACCTGCGGCCTCGACCAGGCGAGCGTGGATCTCGGGCTCTGGCAGCACGCCTTCCGGTGCGGGCAGCACCGGGTGCCGCAGGTGGAAGATATTGCGCGGGAAGTCGAAGTTGAAGAACGTGGCCTCGTACTTCTCGAACTGGGTGGGCGCGGGCAGCACATAGTCGGCCAGGCGCGCGGTCTCGGTCATGGCGACGTCGATGACCACCACCAGTTCCAGCGCCGCCAGTGCCTCGCGCATGCGGGCCGAATCCGCCAGGGAGTGCGCCGGATTCGCGCTCTCGATGAACATGGCGCGGTAACGCGCCGGGTGGTCGGTGAGGATCTCCTCGCTGATCACATTGCACGGCACCAGACCGCTCACGATCTGTGCGCCGGCCACCGGGCTCTTGGGGCCCTCGCCCGCCGGATGCCCCCGGTCGTGGCCGAGATTGCTCAGGCCGGTGAAAGCGTATTGGGTGCCCGGCTTTCCGACATTGCCGGTGAGCAGCCAGACCAGCTTCTCGACATAGCTGACCACCGTCGAGTACCGGTTCATCTGCACGCCGAGGTCCTCGAGCGCGGCGACCGAGTTCGCGCGGGCCAGCCGGTGCGTCGCGGCGGTCACCAGGTCCAGATCGACATCGGCGATGGCGCAGTACTTTTCGATCGGGACAGCCCGCAGCACCGGCAGCACCGCGTCCAGGCCGCTGGCGTGCTCGGCCAGCCATTCCTCGTCGATCAGGTTGTCGCGCACCAGGATCGCGGCCATGGCCGTCAGCAGGTACACGTCGGTCCCCGGCCGCAGCTGCAGGTGGAAATCCGCCAGCTCGGCGGTCTCGGTGCGCACCGGGTCGAGCACGATCATCGACCGCGCCGGATCCTTGGCGATCTCCTTCAGCACCGTGCGCGCCCGCGGAAACCCGTGCGACTGATACGGATTCTTGCCGATGAAGAACGCCACCTCGGCATGCTCGACATCCGCGCGCATCGGGTAGCCGGTCATCCGTGCGCCCACCCAGAAGTCACCGGTCTTCTCCTGCGCCAGCGCGCTGGACCGGTACTTCATGCCGAACGCGGCCATGGTCGCCGGGGCGTACGCGCCGCCGAGGTGATTGCCCTGCCCGCCGCCGCCGTAATAGAAGATCGACCCACCGCCGAAGTGGTGCCCGACCTCCAGCAGCTTGGCCGACACCTCGGAAATCGCGGTCTCCCAATCGATTTCCTCGAAGCTGCCGTCCGCGCGCCGCCGCAGCGGCGAGGTCAGCCGGCCGGTGTGCCCGTTCTGATAGCGGTCCAGCTGCAGGGCCTTGTTGCAGGTGTAGCCCTCCGACGCCGGATGCAGCTTGTCGCCGCGGATCTTCTCGAAGGACCGGCCGTCCGGCCCGAGCAGCACCTGGATGCCGCAGTTGCACTCGCACAGGATGCACGCCGTAGGCCGCCACTCCGTCATGTGAGGAGCGTAACTCGAGTTAGTTCACTAGCGCTACTAACTGGAGGTCCTTGGCCGCTTTCGTCTACAGGTCCTTGACCAGGATTCCGAAGGAGTGGGCGAAGACCGGGGCCAGCTCGAGCAGCTGCGTATTGGTGACCAGTGCACCCGACAGCGACTCGACCCCACTGGAGATGCCGATCGACCGGGCCTCACGCAGGTCGACCTTCTTCAACTTGGCATTGCGCAGCGACAGCCCCGAGATCTCCGAGCCGGGGAAGGTCACAGAGGTCAGCTTCGCCTCGCTGATATCCACGTCCCGCAGCACGCAATCCACGAACGAGACATCGGTGAGCACCGCACCACGCAGATTCACCGAATCGAACTTGCAGTTGTGGAAACTCACCCGCCGCAGCGCCGACCCGAACGCCTCCACCCCCGACATGGCCGCGAGCACGAATTCCGCATCCATCCAATTGGTTTCGGACAGATCGGTCCGAATCCAGCGGGTACTGCCCAGCCAGACATCGTTGAACCGCGAATACCGGAAGAAACCGCCGGTCACCGTGGTGGCCGAGATGGCGCACTCGGTGAAGGTCACGCCGCGCAGCTGCGGGTCGTCGAGTGAGAGGCCGTCGAAATGGGCACAGTCGTAGGCGCCCTCATCGAGCAGCGTCTCCTGTGGTTCCAGGAAACGCGCGAAAGGCAGGTCGGCCAGCTCACGTGGCATATCGGTTCCTTACCGGGTCGAGGTGAAGATCGGATCGACACAACGCTCCCGACCGTACTCGAGGCTCACGACAGCCCGGCCACCCATCCGCGCGACCGACCGGACCTTCGGCCTGCTACTCCGGGCCGGTTCGCGGGGTCAGCGCGGCATTCGGCGGTGTGCAGGCGTCGGCCGCCAAGGTGGCGAGGAGCTCGCGCAGAGTGTGACGCTGGCCGGGCGAGAGGGCGGCGAAGATCTCTTCGGCGGCGTCACGGCGAGCGTCGGACATCCGAGCCAGTACCCGGCGGCCCGCCGCGGTCGGGGTCACCAGGGTGGCGCGGCGGTTGGCCGGATCCGGTTCGCGGGCAACCAGTCCGGCGGCGACCAGCGCGTCGACGACGGTCGTGGCCGAGCGCGGCACGATGCCGAGGTGCTCTGCGAGGGCGGACATGCGCAGCGGTTCGTCGCCGTGCTCATCGGCGCGGCCGATGATGCGCAGCGCGCGGGCCTGGGCCGGGGTGAGGCCGAGCGGGGACAGCCGCGCCGACTGCGTGCGGCGCAGCCGTTTGGTGGTGCGCAGGAAGAGTTCGGCGAGGTCATCGTCGGGAACGACACGCCTCTCGCCCGTCGCGCGCGGCTCGTCCGCTGGGCTGCTCGACATGATCCAGAGCATAGCTCATTGTCCTCGGAACAATTATGAGCCAAACTCAGTTATAGCGCGTGACTCCCTGCGAAAGGAGGCGCTGATGGCTTCACAACCTGAACTTCGCCGGATCGTCCGGCTCTTTCATCCGTATCGCGGGCGCTTGGCCCTGGTCGCGGCCCTGGTGGGTTTGGCCTCGCTGGCCGGTCTGGCTTCCCCGTTCCTGCTGCGTGGCATCATCGACGACGCCCTGCCGCACGGTCGCACCGGACTGTTGACCCTGCTTGCCGTGGGCATGATCGCGGTCGCCGCGCTGAACAGTGTGTTCGGCGTCTTCCAGACCTATATCTCGACCGCGGTCGGCCAGGACGTCATGCACGATCTGCGGTCGGCCGTCTACGCACGGCTGCAGTCCATGCCGCTGTCCTTCTTCACCACCACGCGCACCGGCGAGGTGCAGTCGCGAATCGCCAATGACATCGGCGGCATGCAGTCCACGGTCACCTCGACCATCACCTCGCTGGTCTCCAACTTCACCTCCGTCGTCGCGGCGGTCATCGCCATGTTCGCGCTGGACTGGCGACTCACGCTGGTCTCGCTGGTCATGCTGCCGCTGTTCGTGTGGATCAGCCGCCGGGTCGGCTCCGAGCGCCGGCGCATCACCGCGGAGAAGCAGCGCAAGCTGGCGGGCATGTCGGCGATCGTGGAGGAATCGCTGTCGGTGAGCGGAATCCTGTTGTCGCGCACCATGGGTCGCTCACTCGCGCTGGTCGAGGATTTCACCCGGGAATCGCGGGGGCTGGTGGATCTGGAGATCCGCTCCAGCATGGCCGGGCGGTGGCGGCAGTCGACCATCTCGATCGTGATGGCGGCCATGCCGGCGGTCATCATCTACTGGGCGGCGGGCATGACCGTGGCCCAGGGGCGTCCGCTGGTGTCGATCGGCACGCTGGTCGCGTTCACCACGCTGCAGAGCGGCCTGCTGCGGCCGACCGTCATGCTGCTGTCGACCGGCGTCGATATTCAGAGCTCGCTGGCGCTGTTCGGGCGGATCTTCGAATACCTGGATCTGCGACCGGACATCGAGGAGCCTGAGCAGCCCACGCCCCTGCCGGAGCAGGTGACGGGCGCGGTGCGGTTCGAGCGCGTCGGGTTCGCCTACGACGCGGATCGGAACGTGCTGAGCGACGTCGATATCGAGGTGCCCGCCGGGTCGAGTCTGGCGATCGTCGGCGAAACCGGCTCGGGGAAGACGACTCTCGGGTATCTGGTGGCGCGGCTGTACGACGTGACGTCCGGCCGGGTCGCCGTCGACGGCGTGGACGTGCGGGAGCTGTCCTTCGCCGACCTGTCCGCGGCGGTGGGCGTGGTGTCACAGGAGACCTACCTGTTCCACTCCTCGGTCGCCGACAACCTGCGCTTCGCGAAACCCGATGCGACAGCAGCGGAATTGCATGCCGCGGCCCGGGCCGCGCAGATCCACGACCACATCATGAGCCTGCCCGACGGGTACGACACCCTGGTCGGCGAGCGCGGCTACCGCTTCTCCGGCGGGGAGAAGCAGCGGCTGGCGGTGGCGCGGGCCATCCTGCGGAATCCGCCCATCATGGTGCTCGACGAGGCGACCAGCGCGCTGGACACCAGGACCGAGCGCGAGGTGCAGGCGGCGATCGACGCGCTGTCCGCGAATCGCACCACCATCACGATCGCGCACCGGCTGTCCACGATCCGCGACGCCGATCAGATCGTGGTGCTCGATCGGGGTCGCGTGGTGGAACGCGGTACGCACCGGGAACTGGTGGAGCGCAATGGTTTCTACGCCGACCTGCTGGCCCGCGACACCTTCGACGATGTCATGGCCGAGGCCGACGTGGTCGGCGCGCTCGAATCCTGAGCCCGGACAGCAGAAAGCCCTGCCGTCCACGCTGACGACAGGGCCTCTTTTCTCCCTACCAGCCGATATTTCCGCCGAGAGGGACGTTCACCCAGCTGGGCGCGTTCGGGTCGAGGTCGATGTGCTGGGGCAGCAGCTCGCTCTCGTTCAACAGCGGGCGCAGCGGCAGGCCGCGCGGGAAGTTGAACGCGAAGACGTCGATGCGCAGGCGGTGGCCCGGCTGCAGGACCGCGTCGGTGGCGGTCAGGCCCAGATCGACGGTGGTGGGCTGACCGGGGACGAGCGGCTCGCGATCGGCCAGGGTGAGAACCGGGTACGGGTCGGTGTAATCGCCGTTGGCCGAGCGGGTCGCCTTGTCCTCGTCCGCCTTTCGCAGCGACGCGGTCAGCTGGCCGGAGGTCAGCACCGTGGACCTGCCGTCGGGCGCGACATCGTTGAGCGTCGCGGTCCAGTAGCCGTCGGTGACGTCGAGCACCGTGTTGAGATGCACGTTCACCGGCCCGGAGACGAGGGTCGCGTCGGCCACCGGTTGGCTGGTGAAGGTGAGGCCGTTGAGTTCCATCGGCCGCGCGTCCTTGGCGCAGGCGTCGAGGACGGCCGTGACGCCCGCGGTGATCTGCGCCGAATCGCGCGAGCACAGGCTGTTGATGCCGGGCGCGACGGTGAGCCGCGCCGGCCCGGCGGGATCGGCGACCAGGCTGCCGTCGTGCACGCTCATCGGAGCGGTGCCGCTGGGCGCGCCGGACAGGTACAGGCGGCGGTAATCGACGTCGCTGCGCGGGAATTGGTCCGTCGTGGTCCAAGCGCCGCCCTGCTGGAACAGCGTCACCGGGCCGTAGCCGTCGATGCCGTTGTCGATGCCCTTGAGCCACCTGTCGAACCAGGCGCGCTCGAGCACGTCCAGGCGCGGCGGGGCCCCGGGTGTGCCGAAGCCGCTGCCGGGATCGGCGTGGTAGGTGTCGCCCATGATCAGCTGTTTCTGCCCGGGCGGCAAGGGAATCGCGTCGTAGATGCGGGGTTCGGAGTAGGTGAAGATGTCGTGCCAGCCGCCGTAGACCATGGTCGGCACCCGCACCCGGTCGGGATGCCCGAGCCAGGCGGTGCGCAGGCTGCTGTCGGGTTCCAGGATGCTCTTCAGGTTGTCCGGGATCTCCGGGATGGACTGCACCGTGAGCGCCTGAATGATGTAGTCGAAAAAGGTGAACGGGCTCTGCAGGCGGTCGGCCAGCCACTTCCAGTCGAAGGCGCCGGAGAAGATCGAGGTCAGATCCGGGAGGAGTTTGAGGCTGTCCACGCCCAGCAACCACGGTGGGATGAAACCGAATCCGAGTGCGCCGCCGGTGGCGAGCACATCGCGCACCAGGTCACTGCCGGGCTCGACCGGGAAGATGGCCTTCAGCGCGTCCGGCTGGTGTTCGGCGGCCTGCACCTGGTTGATCGCCGAGTACGAGATGCCCGACATCCCGACCTTGCCGTCCGACCACGGCTGCTGGGCCGCCCAGTTGATCACCTCGACGCCGTCGAGCTGCTCACGCTCCTGGAAGACCTGCCAGACGCCCTCGGAGAAGCCGGTGCCGCGCACGTCGGCCACGACCTGGGTGTAGCCGGACTGGACCAGCTTCCGGTCGGCGGTGAAGACGCGGGCCGCGCCGCCGGGCACCACCTTCACCAGATCGGAGAGACCGCCCAGACCGACGCCGGACAGGTCGAAGCCCTGCAGGAAGTTCGACAGCACATCCGACAGGCCGGGAATCGACAGCGCCGAATCCGCGATCATGGACACGAGTTTCGTGTACGGGGTGAGGTTGACGACCGTCGGCAGCGGGGTGTCGACGATGTGGCCGTCGGCGTCCATGGGCCGATACACATTGGCCTTCAGGACGGTGCCGTCGCTCATGGTGATCGGGACATCCCAATCGATGTGCACGCCAGGATATTTCGCCGGCCCGTCCTCGGTCGCGGTCCAGCCCGCGCCCAGTGATCCGGCGTCCGGGGTGGCGGTGGCCAGCGGCCGGACCAGCACCCCGACGGTGACTGCGGTGGCGAACAGGGCGAACGCGCCCAGCGTTCGTCCCCTGATCTTGGTGAATTTCATCCCGACCCCGTGGTTGAGGAACCTCTGCGTACCCAACGGTCGGACTGTAATGGCCGACACTCTCGACCGCAATCGTGGCGGGTGTCATATGTTGATCAGGTGAGTACAGCAGCAGGCGAATTGGCGGGACGCGTCGCACTCGTGACCGGCGGCGGGCGCGGTATCGGGCGCGCCATCAGCCATGCGCTGGCCGCCCGCGGCGCCATGGTCGCGGTCAACTGGGTGCGCCATGAGCAATCGGCGAAAGACACTGTGGCCGAACTGCATTCCCTGGGAGCCACCGCCCTCGCCGTGCACGCCCCGGTCGACGATCCGGTGGCCGTGACCGCCATGGTCGACCGCGTGACGAGCGAACTCGGCCCGATCAGCATCCTCGTCCACAATGGCGGCGTCGCCAGCCGTGGCCGCCTGGTCTCCGACACCGATCCGGCGGAGGTCGAGCGACTGCTGCGCATTCAGGCCATCGGCCCGCACCACCTCACCAAGCTCGTCCTCCCCGGCATGCGCACCTGCGAACGCGGCGACATCATCATGATCAGCAGCGTCGCCGCCCACGCGCTCGGCGCGGCCGGCGCCCCCTACAACATGGCCAAGGCCGCCCTCGAAGCCCTCGCCCATACCCTCGCAAAAGAGGAATCCCCCAACGGAATCCACGTCAATATCGTGGCCCCCGGCCTGGTCGCCTCCGACATGGGCGACCGCCTCACCGCGGCCATGTCCGGCGGCATCCACCACCACGCCGCCGACCTCGACGCCACCTCCCCCTTCGGCCACGTCTGCCGCCCCGAAGAGGTCGCCGACGTCGTCGCCTTCCTCGTCTCCCCCGCCGCCGGCTATCTCACCGGCCAGCGCATCGTCATCGACGGCGGCGCCTACCCATACCGGCCGTGAACCTGGAATTGCCACTGGCCAGGTCGATACCCGGGTGCTCCCGGAATGTTCAACACAAGTTCGTGACCAGTCGGTATTCCGTGACCGGAATGCCGGGAAGCATGGTTAGCTGACCATGTGCCTGCCCTCCGACAGGCCGCAACCGACCGATGCTCGGGAGGATCCGTATGCCCACAACAGACAAGGTTTGGCCGCAAGGAACTCCGTGTTGGGTCGACTGTTCCGTCGACGATCCCGCCGCTGCGCGGGACTTCTACGCCCAGCTGCTCGGCTGGGACGTGCTCGACAGTCCGCCCGAGGCGGGCGGGTATCTGATGGCGATGCTCAACGGCAAGCCCGCCGCGGGCATCGGGCCCAAGATGGGTGAGGCCGCCATGCCCTCGGTGTGGACCACCTACTTCGCCGCCGAGAATGCCGATGCGGTCGCGGGCGCGGTCACGGCGGCCGGCGGCGCGGTGTTCATGCCGCCCTTCGACGTGATGGACGTCGGGCGCATGTTCGTCGGCGCGGACCCGGGGGGCGCGGTGTTCGGCGTATGGGAAGCCAAGGCGCACACCGGCGCCGGGATCTTCAACGAGCCCGGCGCGTACTGCTGGAACGACCTGCACACCTCCGCCTACACACCGTCGCAGGAGTTCTACAAGCAGGTCTTCGGCTGGTCCTTCGACGAGATCGGCAGCGAGCAGATGCCGTACTCCACCTTCGCCGGCGCGGACGGCCGCCCGATGGGTGGCGCGGCCGACAGCACCGGCCAGCCGGGCGACGGCCCCAACTACTGGCTGACCTGGTTCCAGGTCGCGGGCGCGGACGCCGCGCTGGACAAGGCCAAGGAGCTCGGCGCGACCGTACTGATGGGCCCGTCGGACAGCCCCTTCGGGCGCATGGGCATCGTGTCGGGCCTGCAGGGCGAGGTCTTCGGTCTGATCGACACCACCGTCACCATCGGCTGATCCATCGGTCGACGCCAAGGCCGAGTAGCTCTGTGCCACTCGGCCTTTCGCGTCAGGAGAACAGTCGCGCCACGAACGGCACGCTGTCGGCCAGTGAGGCGAGCATGGCGCCGCTGTGGTCCTTCCCCGCGTAGACGTGCACCTCGGGATGCGTTCCGGCTGCGGCCATGTCGGCGACCAGCTTGGCCGTGAGCGGTGCGGGGACATCGGTGTCATTGGTGCCCTGCCCGATGAACAGCGGCCGGTCGTAGCCGGTCAGCGGGACATCCATGACCGACCGTGCGGTCGGCACGAAATCGCCGTCCGCCAGCGGCCGCGACACCAGCTGGTTCAGCGACACACCGGTGGCGCGCTCGGCCATCGGGGCGAAGCACAGGGTCTGGGCGTCGGTCACCAGCTGCTTGCCCAGCGGGGTCAGGTAGCTGTCGAGGTCGAAGTCCGGGCGGGCCGCCTTCAGGCCGTTGAACACGTAGGTGGTGTAGGCGGTGATGTGTGGGGACCCGATGGGCGGGGTGTTCGGCCCGATCAGGGTCGCGGCGTCGACGATATTGGAGGCCGGGCCGGTTGCCACCGCGCCGCGGTAATCCAGTTCGGGCGCATAGCGTGTCGCGAGCGAGGCGGTGAAAACCGCGGCGCCGCCGCCCTGCGACTGCCCGATCGCCACCCACTTCGGGGCCAGCGAGTCGTCCACGGCGCGGGCGGCGCGCACCATGTCGATGGCGGCGTGCGCCTCGGCGCGGCCGTCGAGGTAGGCGTGCACGCCGGGGGTGCCCAGGCCGATGTAATCGGTGGCGACGATGGCGTAGCCCTGCTTCATCCAGGTGGCGAGGAACCCCATGTCGCGGTCGGAGCGACCGGCCACCGAGGGCGCGCAGTCGTCGCCGATGCCGACGGTGCCGTGCTCCCAGGACAGCACCGGCCAGCCGCCGGGCGGCGGGGTGCCCGCCGGGGTGAAGACCACGCCGGTGGACAGCGCGGGCTGATCGGAGGAATTGCGGGTCCAGTAGGTGAGCTTGCGGGCCGAGCCGGTGCCGTCGATCCAGAGGTCCTGCGCCAGCGCGTCATTGCCGACGACGGCGCCCGGGGCCGTGCCCTCGGCCCGGACAGGCGGGTCGGCCTGGGCGGTGGCGGCGAGTGGCCCGGTGGCCAGCACGGCCGCCGAGACCAGGGTGATCACGGTGCGTCGCGTCATCGGAGGAGTCCTCTCGTATCGTCTCGGTTTGGTGTCACAGTGAGACACTTCGGCCAGACTATCCTGAGAAGTGTCACTTTGAGACACCAGGGTGGACGTCGGCGACACGAGAGGGCGGAATGACGGCACCGACCGGGTTGCGGGAACGCGAGAAGGCCAGGGTGCGGCGCGAATTGATCGACGCGGCGCTGCTGCTGTTCGAGCGCCGCGGCTTCGAGCAGACCACCGTGCAGGAGATCGCCGACGCCGCCCAGGTCTCGCGGCGCACCTTCCACCGCCACTTCCCCGCCAAGGCGGCCGTGGTCTTCAGCCACGAGGAGGACGTCATGTCCTACCTGCTGGCCGCCCTGGACCGCCGCCCGCCGCCCGAGGCGGTCTTCGTCGCGCTGCGGGCCGCGCTGCGCGAGTTCCTGCTCGACGATGCCGAGGCCGAGCTGCGGCGCCGCCAGGCCGACACCGCCCGGCGGGCGCGGCTGGTGCTGATCACCAATCCGCAACTGCGCCAGGAGAATTTCACCGGCACGTTCGGCCGCCGGGACGCGCTGGCCCGGAGTTTCGCCCGCCGCGGCGGACTGGCCGAGGACGATCTGCGGGCGAAACTCGCCGCCGCGACCTGCTTCGCGGCGTTCGGGGTGGGGCTCGACGACTGGGTGGCGAGCCCCGATCCGTCCCTCGCCCGCCTCTACGAGATCCTCGACGGCACCGTCGCCGCGCTGCAGCACGGTCTCGAGATCCCCGCGGCGGCGGGCGAAGACTGAGGGCTACAGCAGACCGCGCAGCCTCAGGTCCGTCACGTACTTGTCGATGAGTTCCCTTGTCAGGTGCGGGATATCGCCGTTCGGGCCGAGTTTCGCCTGCTGCACGGCCGTCTGGAAGCGCTTGGCCGGGAGCGCCGCGCCCGCGACGGGCAGGCCGGGGCGGCGGTAGGCGTGCAGGAGCGGCAGCACCGAGTGGGTGCGCTGCTGCTCCGGCAGCGCGCGCAGGGCGGTCTCGAAACGGCCGGCCCAGTCCGGGTAGGAGTCGATGCGGTCGATGGGATGACCGGATTCGATGAGCCAGTCCACGAATTCGTCGAGGGAGATGCCGTCGTCGTGGGGGTTGAGGACGTCATAGGTCTCGAAACCGGAGGTGACGCGGGCGCCGAGAGCCGTGATGGCGGCGGCGGTGAAGTCCGCGGGCAGGCCGTCGTAGTGGGCCCGTCGCCGCCCGCCGTCGGAATCCAAGGCGTAGAACGACTTCGGGGCCAGACCGGTGGCGAGCACGCTGAGCAGCAGGCGGGTGAACATGTCGGGCAGGTTGAACTGCCCGGCGAACACGCTGTGCGCCAGGATCATGTCGGAGCGGAAGACCGCCACCGGCAGCCCGCACAGGTCGTGTGCCTCACGCAGCAGCACCTCACCGGCCCACTTGCTGTTGCCGTAGCCGTTGGCGTACCCGTCGCCCACCGTGCGCACGGCGCTGATCTCACGGATGTCGCCGTCCTCGGTGAACACGGCGGGGTCGATCTGATCGGCGACACCGACCGTGGACAGGTAGGTGACCGGTTTGCGGGTCGCGGTGAGCGCCAGGCGGATCACCTCGGCGGTGCCGACCACATTGGGACCGAACAGCTGGTCGTAGGGCAGCACGTGATTGACCAGCGCGGCCGGGTGCACGATGAAGTCGACGGTCTCGGCGAGCTCCTGCCAAACCGCTTGGTCCAGACCGAGATTCGGTGCGCCGATGTCGCCGGCCAGCACGCGCAGGCGACGCCCGGCCAGCTCCCGGTAGAGCCGCAACAGCTCGGGATCGCCGTTGTCGAACACCTCGTCCAGCCGCCGGCGCGCCGATTCGGCGTCGCGGCCGCGAATGATGCAGACGAGGGTGCCGTCGGTGTCGTCCAGGCGCTGCAGCCATTCCAGGCACAGGAACCGGCCGAGGTAACCGTTGGCGCCGGTGAGCAGCACCGTACGCGGCGGCTGCGGCGCGAGCGGCAGACCGGGCGCGGCCGCCAGGGTCGCCGCGTCCACGAACTTGTCGAGGGTGAGGTCGGTGGCGCGAATCTCGCTGCCGCCGTGCACGGTCGACGCGGTGGGACGACCGCCGGCGCCGGACCGTTCGGCCTCGATGCGGGCGGCCAGCCCGGCCAGGTCGCTGGCGGGGCTGACGATGACGCCCACCGGCACCTCGACATCGAAGATCTCGCGCAGCAGCGTCGAGAACGACAGCGCCGACAGCGAATCCCCGCCCAGATCGGTGAAGTGCGCATCCGCCTGGGGCTCGCCGCCGCCGAGGACGGCGCGGGCGGCCCGGCACACCGTCTCGAGCACCGGCCGGTCGGCGGCCTCGCGGCGCAGCGCGAGCAGCTCGTCCTCCTGCTGCCGCGCCTGCGCACGGTACAGCTCCTCGAGCCGCTCGCCGTAGCGCTGCCTGAGCTTGGGCCGCAACAGTTTTCCGATGCCGGACAGCAGGCCGTTGTCCTGGGTGAAGGGCTCGGTCTCGATCAGGAACTCGCGCGGGATCTCGTAGGACTCCAGCTCGGCGTCCTTGGCGATCTGCTGCATGGATTCGGTGATGGCCGCGGTCATCTCGGCGGGTTCGAGCGCGAGGGCGGCCGCCGAGGGCACGATGACGGCCAGCAGGTGCGAGCGCTCGCTGGACCCGTGCACGAAGATCTGGGCGATCAGCGGGCTGGTGGCGAAGACGGCCTCCAGCTTGGCCACGGCCACGAACTCGCCCTGCGACAGCTTGAGCACATTGTTGCGGCGGTCGACGTACACCAGGTGGTCGGGCCGGACCTCGGCGACGATATCGCCGGTGCGGTAGTAGCCGTCCTCGTCGAAGATCTCGGCGGTCACCTCGGGACGCTTGAAATAGCCCGGGATCTGCTGCGTCGACTTCACCAGGAACTCGCCGCGCGGGTACGGCTTGTCGGTGGCGAAGTAGCCGAGCTCGGGCACATCGGCCAGCTTGTAGTCGATGACCGGCGGCCGGCGGATCTCATTGTCCATGAGCAGGCCGCCGCCGGCCTCGGTGGAGCCGTAGCCGTCGACGAGCGGCTGGCCCAGCACCGAGTTCATGAACTCCTTCATGTCCGCGGAGATGGGCGCGCTGCCGACCATGACCCGGAGCAGGCGGCCGCCCAGGAAGTCCTGCCGCAGTGCGGCTTTCGCGGCCTCGTCGGCCTCGGCGGGGGCCGCGCCCGCGGCGATGCGGCGCTGCACGTCGCTCTGATAGCGCTGGAACACCATGTCGCACACGCGCGGGACGAAGAACGCCTCGGTGGGGCGGGCCAGGCCGAAATCCTCGAACAGGGTCGACATGTCGCTGGCCGCCGCGAAATACGCGGTTCCGCCGCGGGCGAAGGTGCCGCTCAGCACCATCCGGCCGGCGACGTGACTCAAGGGCATATAGCAGAAATTGATGACCGGGGCCGGAATGACCGTGGGCCCCAACCACATACCGGTCGCCAGGCGCTGCGGGTAGATCGCGCCCTTGGGGGTCCCGGTGCTGCCGGAGGTGTAGATGAGCAGGGCGAGCTCGTCCTCGTCGGCGGGCACGTGCAGCGGCACCGCGGGCAGGTCCCGGCCCCGGCCCGCCACGGCTGCAAGCGATTCCAGGCTGATCGCGGCCCCCGACTCCGCGATGCGGCGCTGTGCGGCAGCGTAGGTCTCGGCGTGGTGGTCGTCGCCGGGTTCGAAGTCGAAGACCACGATCGATTCCACCGGCGTGCCGCCGAGCACGCAGTCGAGCGCGGGCGCGAGCAGCTCCAGGCTCACCGCCAGCGTCCGGGCGCCGGTCTCGGTGATGATCGAATGCCATTGTGCGGCAGGCGAACCCGATTGCAGCGGCACGCTCACCAGGCCCAGCCGGATGCCGGCCAGCTCCACGGCGGTGAAGTCGCCGCTGGCGAAGCCCAGGATGCACAGGAAGTCCCCCGCACGCAGGGGGTGTCGCGGGTCCGCGTGCCAGGCGGCCGCGATATCCCCGGAACGCACCCACAGCTCGCCATAGCTCGTGGTGCGGTACGCGGGCAGCAGCCGCCGGGTGCGCCGCCCGTCGGCGCCGACCACGATCTCGGTGGCCCGCTCGGCGATGGCGGGCCGGTCGGCGTATCCGCCGAAGAGCACCGCCGCCACACCGGCCAGCCCCTGCCCGGACTGCTGAGCCGCGGCCGCGACCTCGGGTAGCGGGACCAGCGCCCGCACCTGATCGTCGGCCATCAGTTCTTCGAACCGCTTCGCGATCTCGGCATGCGCGAGCCGATCCGCGAATCGCTGGGTAAGCTCCGCCCGAACGGCGTCCTCGACCATCAATGGCCTCCCTGGTCTCCGGCGATCACGACGCCACGAATTCGTTCGGACGTCGGGTTTTCTCCCCATCAATTAGCTTTGCTAACGTTTCCACCTTGGGGCGACGGGAGGGGAAAGTCAAGAACTCCGCGGCGCACCCCCAATCCAGAATGCGCCGCGAATCCGCAGCGTGCTACCGGTAGCCGAGATCGGTCACCGCGGCATCGATCAGGTCGGCGATGGCGACCGGCTGCGAGGCCAGCGAGGCGTGGCTCGGTGAGGTCATGACAGAAGCTGTCGTGGACCTTCTCCTGCGTGATCCAGAGATATCCGTCGGGGGCGAGGGCGTCGGCCGCGGCGGGCGGCAACTGCCCGGGGCTCTCCCCGGCATCCGGCGCGAAGGCGGCGACGTAGACCAGGCCCTCGACATTGGGCAGGTCACCGGCCTCGGTGATGACCGCGCTGGAGCCGGTCCCGGCCGGGAGTGGCTGCGCTGAGCCTGGACCTGCTGCTGGTGGAGGTCACCGAGCCCCGCCCCGCTCTGCGCGGGGCCGGAATCGCCTGGCATCCAGCCGAATTGAAGGCCGATCAGACCAGGGCCTCGTCGGCGGGGCTGGGTTCGGCGGCGGGCCGGTCGGTGCGGAGCAGCAGCCCGCAGCCGAGGGCGGCCACCACCATGACGATCGCGCCGAGGATCGCCATGGCGTTCATACCCGAGGTGAAGGCGGCGCGGGCCGCCGAGAGGACGGCGTCCCCGCCGGGCAGGCCGGCACTGACACCGACTGCGCCGCCGAGGGTTTCGTGAATGGTGTGCGCGGCGGCAGGGGGCAGATCCGCGGGCAGGGCGCGATCGACCCTACTGCCGTATACCGCCGCACCGATGCTGCCGAGCACGGCGATGCCGAGCGCACCGCCGAATTCGCCGCCGGTCTCGAGCACCGCGGCGGCCGCGCCCGCCCGTTCCGGCGCCACCGCGCCGATGGCCAGATCGGTGACCAGGGTCATCACCACCACCAGTCCCGCGCCCAGCAGGGCGGCCGCCAGCAGCACCAGCACCAGCGAGTGCACCCCGACCAGCGCCGTCACCACGAAACCCGAAGCGGCGATGAGGAATCCGGCCGCCACCACCGGGCCCGGCCCCAGCTTCGGGGCCAGCGTCGCCGCCAGCGGGGCCGCGCCGCCCACCACCACGGCCGGGGCCAGGCTCCACAGCGCCGACACGAACGGGCTCATGCCGAGCACCGACTGCAGGTACTGGGTCACGAACACCGCATTGCCGACGAGGGCGAACATGCCCAGCAGCTGCGCCGACACCGACACCGTGTAGGTGCGCCGGGTGAACAGCGCGGCGTCGAGCACCGAGTCCGGCACCCGCCGCTGCCGGATCACGAACACCGCGCCCACCCCAAGCCCGGCCAGCAGGATCACCAACCGCCACACCGTGAATCCATTGGCGGCCCATTCCTTGAGCCCGTAGATGATCGGCATGACCGCCGCCAGCGACAGCACCGCGCTGATCCAGTCGAACCGTTCCGCCCGCGCCCCACGGAATTCCGGCAGCAGCGCCGGGGCCAGCACCAGCAGCAGCGCCATGGCCGGGATATTGATCAGGAACACCGAGCCCCACCAGAAGTACTGCAGCAGTGCGCCACTGAGCACCGGGCCGATGGCCACGCCGCTGCTCATCACACCCGCCCACACCGCCATCGCCCTGGTGCGGTCGGCGTCGTGGACGAAGATGTTGCGGATCAGCGCCAGCGTGGACGGCATGAGGGTGGCGCCCGCGATGCCGAGCACGGCGCGGGCGGCGATGAGCGCCTCGGCATTCGGCGCGTAGGCTGCCGCGAAAGAGGCCACGCTGAAGCCGGCCGCGCCGATCAGCAGCAGCCGCCGCCGGCCGATGCGGTCGCCGAGTGCGCCCATGGTGAGCAGGAGCCCGGCCAGCACGAAGCCGTAGATGTCGAAGATCCACAGCTGCTGAGTGGCACTGGGATCCAGGTCGCGCACGATGAAGGGCACCGCGAAATACAGTACCGAGACGTCCATGGAGACCAGCAGCAGCGGCAGGACGAGCACGGCGAGCGCGCTCCATTCCCGCCGGCCCGCGCGCCGGTGTTCTTCGCTGTTCATTGACTCGACGACTTTCGTTCCGGGAGAGGCGAACACCGCCAGCATCGCCGAATCCGCTGGCAGGGCCCTGGTATCGGAGTGCCAGCGGACTGACAGCGCGGCCGGTCAGCATGACGGGTCGAACTCCCGTCCCCGATGGGTCACACTCGAACGGCACTCAAACGACGATTCGCCCGAGGAACGATGCAGAACCTTCCCGACGACGCCGTGCGCGTCGAAACCCCCGCGCGCTACCGGATCTCGAACTCGGCGGCATTCTGGCTGCTGTCGATCGCGCTGGGGCTGCTCCTGTTCGCGTCGGCGGCCCCGTCCCCGATGTATCCGGTGTATCAGCAGATGTGGCACTACTCGTCGCTGGTGTCGACGGGTGTCTATGCCGCGAATGCCATTGCGCTGCTGGTGACTCTGCTGTTCGCGGGCTCGCTGTCCGACCACATCGGGCGGCGGCCGGTGCTGATCGCCGCGGTGCTGGTGGAGCTGGCCGGGACGCTGGCCTTCGCCGAAGCGCAGTCGGTGACTTGGCTTTTCACCGCCCGCATCGTGCAGGGCATCGCGACCGGACTGGCCACCGGTGCGATCACCGCCACACTCATCGATCTGCAGCCCGCGGAATCGCGGCTGGGCGCGCTCATGACGAATGTGGCGGCCGGCGGCGGGCTCGCGGTGGGCGCGATCAGTTCCGGGCTGCTGGTGGCCTACGCGCCCGCGCCGACCCGGCTGGTGTACTGGCTGCTCGCGGTGGCGTTCACCGTCATCGTGATCGGCGTGCTGCTGATTCCGGAGACGGTCGCGCCCGACGGGCGGGGCCTGGCGTCCCTGAAGCCCAAAGTGTCTGTGCCGCAAGAGGTCCGGGTGGCCTTCCTCACCCTGGTGCCGTCCATCGCGGCCACGTGGGCGCTGGGCGGCCTCTATCTGGCGCTGGGCGGCGCGCTCATGAAGGTGCACTTCCACGTCGGCACACCGCTGGCCGGTGGCCTGGTGGTGGTCGCGTTGCAGGGCACCTCGGCGGTGACCGCACTGCTGGCACGCGACTGGACCATCGATCAGGCGCTGCTGCGCGGGCCGATCCTGCTCATGTCCGGGGTCTCGCTGGCGCTGCTGGGCGCGGCGACGGAATCGGTGTGGCTGTTCTTCGCGGCCAGTGTGGTGGCCGGGGTCGGCTTCGGGCCGTCGTTCTCGGGTGCGCTGCGCATGCTGACCGGTCTGTCACCGGCCGAGACCCGGGCGGAGGTGGTGACCGCGATCTATGTGGTCTCCTACCTGTCGCTCAGTGTGCCCGCGGTCATCGCGGGGCTGTGCGTGCAGCGGTTCGGCCTGGCCGCCACGACCTACGGCTACGGCCTGATCGTGATCGCGATGGAGGCGGTCGCCCTGGCCGGGTCGCTGCGCCACCGCAGTCCGCACACCGCGCTGGCCGGACATCTGTGCCCGGCGCCGTGCCCGGGCTCGGTCGCGCCCATGCCGCGGGTGGTGTCAGCGCACCCCTGACCGGCGATCGCGGCCGCGGCTTGTTAAGGTGGACAGGTGATTCCCACTCGGCAGGCATGGCGCCGGCTGCACTAGCAGCCCGATGAACCATGACCACGGGCTGTACGCGGCCCGTGCTTCCCGACCGGAACACCCAGCTCGTGCAGCCCTCCATGAACTTTCAGGAGTTGTACGTGACTACCCCTTCGGATTCCTTCGCCGCGTCCCGCGAGCGCAGCGACGAGCTGGCCGCCGAGGTGGCCGCGCATCCCGGCCGCTTCCGCGTCCTCACCGGTGAACGGCCCACGGGCAGACTGCATCTGGGCCACTACTTCGGCACCGTCCGGGAGCGGGTGCGGTTGCAGGAACTGGGCGTGGACCTGTGGGTGATCGTGGCCGACTATCAGGTCATCACCGACCGCGACAGCCTCGGCCAGGTCCGCGAGAACGTCTACAGCGCGGTGCTGGACTACGCCGCCGCCGGGATCGACATGAGCCGGGCGACCGTGTTCACCCATTCCTCGGTGCCGGCCCTCAATCAGCTCATGCTGCCGTTCCTGAGTCTGGTCACCGAGTCGGAGCTGCACCGCAATCCGACGGTGAAGGCGGAGCTGGCCGCCTCGGAGCGGGCGCTGAGCGGGCTGCTGCTCACCTATCCGGTGCATCAGGCCGCCGACATCCTGTTCTGCAAGGGCAATCTGGTGCCGGTGGGCAAGGACCAGCTGCCGCACCTGGAGGTCACCCGGGTCATCGCGCGGCGCTTCAACGAGCGCTACGGCCGGGTGTTCCCGGAACCGCAGGCGCTGCTCACCTCGACCCCGGAGATCCCGGGCCTGGACGGCCGCAAGATGTCCAAGAGCTACGGCAATGCCATCTCGCTGTCCATGACCGCGGATGAGACCGCGGGGCTCATCCGCCGCACCGCAACCGATTCCGACCGGCGCATCACCTTCGATCCCGATGCCCGGCCCGGCGTCTCGGCGCTGCTCACCACGGCCGCACTGTGCCTGGGCACCGACGAGCAGACGCTGGCGGACAAGCTCGGCGACGGCGGCGGCGCGGCGCTGAAGAAGCTGGCCACCGACGCGGTGAACGACTTCTTCGCAGGGCATCGGGCCCGGCGCGCGGAGCTGGCCGCCGACCCGGATTTCGCGAGCGGCATTGTGCGCGAGGGCAATCGGCGCGCCAACGAGATCGCCGAACGCACCCTGGACGAAGTGCGCTCGGCGATGGGGACGGTGTACTAGTCCGTCAGGGCTCCGTAGACCGCGGTCAGGAAGTCGTCGCCGAGCGGGCTGCGCCACTCGGCGGCGATGATGATGTTGGCGGACTGCACGAAAAGCAGTGTCACCAGATCCTTTTCGGGGTCGGCGTACCAGGCGGTGCCCAGACCGCCCGGCCAGGACAGGGTGCCGACGCTCGGGATGCCGCTGCCGGGTTCCGTCTGCATCTTCACGCCGTAGCCGAACCCCTGATCGGCCCAGATGGCCTGGCCCAGTGGCGGATTGAAGGGGGCGGCCGAGTGCTGTTCGGGAGTGAGGTGGTCCCGGCTCAGCGCGGCAACCGCTTCCGCCGACAGGATCCGGACCCCGTCCAGCTCACCGCCATTGAGCAGCATACGGGCGAAGCGCGCGTAATCGTCCACGGTGGACACCAGGCCCGCGCCGCCGGAGGGGAACAGCGGCTCCTCGCCCCACGCGGTGGTGGCGGGCCGGTCGAGTTCGGTACGGTCGGGGCCGTACAGCACGCTCAGGCGGTCGCGCTCCGATTCGGGCACCGTGAATCCGGTGTCCGCCATGCCCAGCGGCGTCAGGACCCGTTCGCGCAGCACGGTTTCCAGCGGCTGCCCGGTCACCCGGCTGATCAGGATGCCGAGGATGTCGGAGGCGGTGTGATAGCGCCACACCGTGCCGGGCTGCGCAATGAGCGGCAGCTCGCCGACCCGGCGCAACCACTCGTCCGGCGCCAGCCGTTCGGCGTTCGCGACGCCGATGGCGCTCGCGATGGGATCGGCGGTGAGCGCGAACAACTGCGGTGCGAGGCTGGAGCGGCCCCAGCCCAGGCCCAGCCGGTAGGTGAGCAGATCCTCCACCGTGATCGGGCGCTCGGCGGGCACCACGTCATCAGGCGAGCCGTCCGGGTCGCGCATGACGGTGCGGCCGGCCAGTTCCGGCAGCCAGGCGTCCACCGGATCGGACAGCGCGATGCGGCCCTCGTCCACCAGGGTCAGCGCCGCCACCGCGGTGATCGGCTTGGTCATGGAGGCGATGCGGAAGAGGGTGTCGCGCCGCATCGGCTGCCCGGCCGCTCGATCCCGCCAGCCCACCGTGTCCACCTGCACCAGTTCGCCGTGCCGGCAGATCGCGGCCACCACGCCGGCCACCTCGTCCCGCTCGACGTACCCGTCGAGTACCTCGCTCACCTTCTTCAGCCCCTCGGCCGAAAACCCGTTCACCGCAATCGCTCCCTTTCGTCGACAGCCGAGTCAACCGCCGACGGCCGCCGATATTCCCGGCGGGGTTCGGGTAGTTCTCAGGCACCCACGTACGCGGCGAGGTGCTGACCGGTCAGCGTCGAGCGCGCGGCCACCAGATCGGCGGGGGTGCCCTCGAACACGATCCGGCCGCCGTCGTGACCCGCACCCGGTCCCAGATCGACGATCCAGTCGGCGTGCGCCATGACGGCCTGGTGATGCTCGATGACGATGACCGATTTGCCGGAATCCACCAGTCGGTCCAGCAATCCGAGCAGATGCTCGACATCGGCCAGGTGCAGACCGGTGGTGGGCTCGTCGAGCACGTACACGCCGCCCTTGTCCCCCATGTGGGTGGCCAGCTTCAGCCGCTGCCGCTCGCCGCCGGACAGCGTGGTCAGCGGCTGCCCCAGGCTCAGGTAACCGAGGCCGACATCGTCGAGGTGCTGCAGGATCTTGTGCGCGGCAGGGATTTTCGCCTCCCCATCCGCGAAGAACCCGAGGGCCTCGCTGATCGGCATGGCCAGCACCTCGCTGATATCGCGCCCGCCGAGCTGGTATTCGAGCACCGCCGCCTGAAAACGCTTGCCCTCGCACTCCTCACACACGGTGGCCACGCCGGCCATCATGGCCAGGTCGGTGTAGATCACGCCCGCGCCGTTGCAGGTCGGGCACGCACCCTCCGAATTCGCGCTGAACAGCGCGGGTTTCACGCCATTGGCCTTGGCGAACGCCTTGCGGATGGGCTCGAGCAGGCCGGTGTAGGTGGCCGGATTGCTGCGCCGTGAACCCTTGATCGCGCCCTGGTCGATGGACACCACGCCCTCACCGGCCGGAATCGACCCGTGCACCAGCGAGCTCTTGCCCGAGCCTGCGACACCGGTGATGACCACCAGCACGCCCAGCGGGATGTCGACATCCACCTTCTGCAGGTTGTTGGCCGTCGCGCCGCGGATTTCCAACGCCGCCTTGGACTTCCGGACCACATCCTTGAGCGCGGCCCGGTCGTCGAAGTGGCGTCCGGTGATGGTGCCGCTGCTGCGCAGCCCGTCGACGGTGCCCTCGAAGCAGATCTCGCCGCCGCCGGAACCCGCGCCGGGGCCGATGTCCACGATGTGGTCGGCGATGGTGATGGTCTCGGGCTTGTGCTCGACCACCAGCACGGTATTGCCCTTGTCCCGCAACCGCAGCAGCAGATCGTTCATTTGCTGGATGTCGTGCGGGTGCAGGCCGACGGTCGGCTCGTCGAAGACATAGGTGACATCGGTGAGCGCCGAACCCAGATGCCGAATCATCTTGACGCGCTGCGCCTCACCGCCCGACAGCGTGCCCGAGGCACGGTCCAGGCTCAGATAGCCCAGCCCGATCTCGACGAACGAGTCCAGCACCTGCTGCAGCGATTCCAGCAGCGGCGCGACCGACGGCTCGGTCAGCTCGCGCACCCAGTCGGCCAGGTCGCTGATCTGCATGGCGCAGGCGTCGGCGATGCTGATCTCGCGGATCTTCGAGGACCGGGCCGGCTCGCTGAGCCGGGTGCCGTCGCAGTCGGGGCAGATCTGGAAGGTGACCGCACGCTCGACGAACGCGCGCACGTGCGGCTGCAGCGAGTCGACGTCCTTGGACAGCATGGACTTTCGGATCTTGGGGATCAGGCCCTCGTAGGTCAGGTTGATGCCCTCGACCTTGATCTTGGTCGGTTCCCGGTAGAGCAGGTCGGCGAGCTCGCGCTTGTTGTACTTCTTGATCGGCTTGTCCGGGTCGAAGTAGCCGCTGCCGATGAAGATCCGCCCGTACCAGCCGTCCATGCTGTAGCCGGGAATGGTGAACGGGCCTTCGTTGAGCGACTTGCTGTCGTCGTAGAGCTGGGTCAGATCGATGTCGTTGACCGCGCCGCGCCCTTCACAGCGCGGGCACATGCCGCCGGTCACCGAGAAGCTGCGCCGCTCCTTGACCTGCTTGCCACCCTTCTCCACGGTCACCGCGCCCGCACCGCTGATGGAGGCGACATTGAACGAGAAGGCCTGTGGCGAGCCGATATGCGGCTGCCCGAGGCGGCTGAACAGGATGCGCAGCACGGCATTGGCGTCGGTGGCGGTGCCGACGGTGGAGCGCGGATCCCCGCCCATGCGTTGCTGATCCACGCTGATGGCGGTGGTCAGGCCCTCGAGCACGTCCACCTCGGGACGGGCCAGCGTCGGCATGAACCCCTGCACGAAGGCGCTGTAGGTCTCGTTGATCAGCCGCTGGGATTCGGCGGCGATAGTGTCGAAGACCAGCGAGCTCTTGCCCGAACCGGATACGCCCGTGAACACCGTGAGCCGGCGCTTGGGCAGATCGACGGAGACGTCCTTGAGGTTGTTCACCCGCGCGCCGACCACCCGGATCAGGTCGTGGGCGTCGGCGGCGGGCAGGGCGGGCTGCGGGGACTTGCTCGGGGCCATGCGTGTCTCCATCTGTGCGGGCGTACCGGTGGGGCGGAAGAGCGGTCAGGAAACCTGCTGGATACGAACCAGATTGCCCGCGGGGTCGCGCACGGCGAAGTCACGCACGCCGTAGGGCTGATCGGTCGGCTCCTGGACGATCTCGACCGCGTCGCTGGCCTGCAGCTTCTCGAAGGCAGCGTCGACGTCCGCGGAGGCCAGCAGGATGCCGCCGTAGGTGCCCTTGGCCATCATCTCCACGATGAGCTTGCGCTCGTCCTCGGTGATGCCCGGATCCACGGCCGGCGGGTGCAGCACGATGGAGGTCCCGGGCTGATCGGCCGGGCCGACCGTGAGCCAGCGCAGCCCGTTGTAGCCGACGTCCTTGCGGAGTTCGAAGCCGAGCGCGTCGCGGTAGAAGGCCAGCGCGGCATCGGCGTCATTGTGCGGGAGGAAGCTCGCTGAAATGGTGATATCCATGGCGATCAGGCTAGTTGCGGAGCGCTTGCCTGGGCTTCTCGATTCCTGATCGGTCGGGTCACCTGCTTCTCGACGCAGGAGGGCATGCCCTCGGGGGCATCGGCCATCTGCTGTTTGTACACGCTGGGCGGCACCCCGACCAGCTCGGTGAAGCGGGTGCTGAAGGTGCCCAGCGAGGAGCAGCCGACCGCGAAGCAGATCTCGGTGACGCTCAGGTCCCCGCGCCGCAGCAACGCCATGGCCCGTTCGATGCGCCGCGTCATCAGGTAGGCGTACACCGATTCGCCGTAGGCGGCCCGGAACTGCCGGCTCAGATGCCCGGCGGAGATGTGCGCGTCGCGGGCGAGGGCCTCGACATCCAGCGGCTGCGCGTACTCGCGGTCGATGCGGTCCCGCACGCGCCGCAGCCGCGCGAGATCGCGCAAACGCTGTTCCTCGTCGGGTTTACCGGTCACCTCTCGATGGTCGCACGCTGGGCGAATACTGTCGCGACGGCGTACCCGGCGATTTGGGGCTACCCTGCAAACGTTTTGTCAGGTAACAGTTTTGCCTTGACACAAGACATAGCGTGTCGGGGGAACCGGATCGGCCGGGGCCCCGGCACGGATCGACGATGAGGCCGAGCGTGGCCCGAGGACTGGAATCAGCTGTTCGATGAAGCTCTCTGCACTACGTAATAGGACCGCTCTGCGGACCGCCGCCGTCGCGCTCACCGCCGCGTTGTCCGTGGCCCTGGCCACCGGCACCGGCACGGCCGACCCGGACAAGCCTTCGGCCATCAGCTCCATCCAGAAGGATGGACGGACCTGGCATCTGAAGGTCTACTCCGCGGCCATGGGCCAGGACATCCCCGTGGACGTGCAGCGTCCGGCCGACGAGTCGCAGGCCGCGCCGAACCTGTACATGCTCAACGGCCTCGACGGCGGCCTGGGCACCGCCAGCTGGAACGCCCAGACCAATGCCCTCGGCTTCCTGGCCGACAAGCAGGTCAATGTGATCCAGCCGATCGGTGGCCGCGGCAGCTACTACACCGACTGGATCAAGGACGACCCGCAGCTCGGGCGCAACAAGTGGACGACGTTCTTCACCCAGGAACTGCCGCCGCTGCTCGATGCCGCGCTCGGGTCCACCGGCCTCAATGCCCTGGCCGGCCTGTCCACCTCCGGCACCTCGGTGCTGCAGCTGGCCGAGGCCCAGCCGGGTCTGTGGAAGTCGGTGGCCGCCTACAGTGGGTGCGCGCAGATCGCCGACCCGATGGGCAAGCAGTTCCTCAAGTTCGCCGTGGAGACCTGGGCGGGCGGCAAGACCGAGAACATGTACGGTCCCGACAACAGCCCGCTGTGGACCGCCAACGACCCGGTCATCAATGCCGAGAAGCTGCGCGGCACCCAGCTCTACATCTCGAGCGGCAGCGGCATTCCGCTGATGAAGGACGTCGAGTACTACACCAAGTCCGCGCCCGGCCCGCAGGGTGACATCAACCTGGCGCTGGGCATGATCATCGAGGGCGGCGTCAACGCCTGCACCCACAACCTCAAGGACAAGCTGGACTCGATCAACATCCCGGCGACCTACCAGTTCGACCCGGTGGGCACCCACTACTGGCCGTACTGGGAGACCGCCCTGCACGACTCGTGGCCGCTGCTGGCCTCGGGTATGGGCATTCCCGCCTGAGTCACGGTTCGCGAGCGGCGCACGCCGTCTATCGGCACGCGGTGCCGCTGTTTTCCGGGGGTGTTACCACTTGTCCCGGTTTGCCACCAGGGTGGGGGGGGCGGGGAAGACCCCCGGGGAGAACACCAC